>JAWOJH010000219.1:0-15435 GCA_046481725.1 Methyloceanibacter sp.
CGAGCGCAACCCGGAACTCCTCTTCGGCTTCGTCGAATCGGCCGCTGTCCAGATAGACCGCGCCGAGATTGCCCGCCGATTTGGCGACGCCGGAGGCGTCGTTCGCGGTCATGAACAGGTCTATCGCCCGGCGATAATAGGTCTCGGCCTCAGGCGACTGCTTTAGCGCGCGGTGCGCATTGCCGAGATTGTAGACGGCATTCGATGCGTGCTCGGGGAGGCCGAGCGCTTCGTAGAGACGCAGACTTACCTTGAAGCAGGCGGCCGCCTCTTGGAAGCGCGCCTTTTCGAACAGGATGGTGCCCAGGTTGAGATTGGCCCTGGCGACGCCGTCCTTGTGGTTCAACCGTTCCTCCAACTGCAAGGACTGGCGCACCATTTCCTCGGCCCGGTCAAGATCCTGGGTCTCGCGATAGAGCAGCGCCAGGTTGCCGGCGACGACGGAGGCAATGGTCAATTCCTCGTGCTTGTCGGCAACGGCGAAGCCCTTGAGCAGCATTTGCTCGGCCTCGGTGAATTTCCCCAGGCCCTGGAGCAGCAAACCGAGATCGGCGTAGAGCTGGGCCAGTCCGATCTCGTAATTGAACTTGGTGCATAGCTCCGCGGCCTTGTTGTAGTTGGCCAACGCGCCGTTGAGATCGTTCGCCTTCATCTGGGTACTGGCGAGCGCCATCATCGCATCTACCAGCGCCTTGGCGTCTTCCCGCGCCTCGAAGATGCGGCTTGCCGACTCGAATTTCGCGATGGCCTCGGGCAGGCGGCCGCGCCGAAGGTGCAGCACGCCGGCGAACATGTCGATCATGCCGCCAACATCCTCGCGCCCTTGGTGTCCCTCACTGGACTCGGCCTTTTCGAGCAGCGCCTCCACGCTTGGGATGTCGCCCAGCCTGAACTGCACCAGGGCGAGGGCGAGGAGATTTTCCGGGTCGGCGGCGTCGAGTTGATAGGCCTGCTGAAACAGTGCCAGCGCGGCGTGGGCGTCACCCGGCAGAGTCAGCGCCCCCTGATGGCGGAAAGCTGCGGCGGCCTGCCGTGTCGCGCGTGCCGCGTCGTCGCACTTGGCGCGGGCCAACTCGGCGAAGATTTCAGTGGCGGCCGCACTGTCGAAGGATTTGAGCCGGCGCAGGGCACGTCTCGTGTCGCGCGTGCCCTCCGCGCTCAGGGCAAGAACCGCCTCGGCGATCAACGATTTGACGCTATTGCTTTCCTTCAGCGAAAAGCGGTCGCCCTCCTCCTGGGACCGGGCCATCATCTCCCCGGTCATCGCGATGGCGATCTGCTCGGCGGCGATCCGGCCTTGCCTTGCGTCTTTGCGAACAGCCCGGCGCGCCAGGAAGCCAAGCAACGCCGCCACGATCACCATGCCGCCAACGACCAAGAGAACGGACTGGAACGCGGTCCAGTCGGGCGGAAAGACGTGGCTGAAGGACTCCATGGCGCTGGGTTGACACTCCCCGGATGCCTGCCTGCGGCATGACCAACCGACTATTGCATTCCCCGGCTATAGTGCGATAGCCGGTCCGAGCGGCTCCAGGCGCGGTTTTGTCTCCTCCTGCCCGAACCCCTCCGGCAAGAGTTCGATCTGCTCAGGGTGGCTCGCCTCGATCATAGGGCCATTGCGCCAAGCCAGCGTGCCGCGCACGCGCACCCACCTGCCGCCCAGGGCTTTGAGGTCGATGCCTGAAGCTGCGAAGCCGCTCGCCTGCTTTCGCTCGACGCTGACAGTAAAGTCGCGCCGCCAATCAGCTTCGAAATTGAGGTAGATGCGGCCCGCGCCCTCGCCGACGGCGACGACTTTGCCCTCAACCAATTGATAGGTGTGGATCAGCCGTCCAAGCCGCTCCAAGTCGAGCGCGCCGACGATCCGATAGGCGGAGGCCGTCCACAGACCGCGACGCTCCGACCTGGCCTCCGCTTCGCGCGCCAGCAGTTCGTCAACGCAGGCGCGGTTATCAGGGAAGGAATAGACGCGCGCCATGCCCCCGGCGACCAGCTCCTGCTGTAGCCAGAGCCGCCCGCCGCCGGTCGGCACGAAACCTGAGCGAGCAGATTTCCGTGCCGGTCGCTGCGGCGCCCCGCGAAGCCAAGCTCGACCGGCTTGCCCAAGGCCAGGCTTTCCAGCCTAGCCTTCGACTCCTCGACAAACGGCCAAGACGTGTCGCCGCGCCAGCCGAGCGGCGGTCTCGGCGCCTTCGCGCCGATCAGGCGGACCGTACGGCCGTCGGTGAGGCGGAGCGTCTCGCCGTCGAGGATCGCGGCGACCGCGCCCGTCTCGAAACCGCTGATGTCGCAGGCTGCATTCGCCGGCATCATGCCGATCAGGGCACCGGTCGTGACGAGAAACGCGAAAGCCAGCCGAACCAAGGCGATCCCCTCCGATACGCCCGCTAGCGGAGAGATTAGCGCGGGCCGTTGCCTTGCGCCTCCAGATTCCGCAAAGCCGCCTTTTCAGTCTTCCGAGGTGCCAGACTTGGGAAGCAGGATCACGTGCTCCTGCTCGTCGGGATCGTTGCGCGCGACGATAGCGACCGCAGCTTCGGTTTCGCTGAGATTGATGGGCTGATGCGGCACGTCCGGCGGAATGAAGATGAAATCGCCGGATTCGTTGACGACACTCCGCTCGAGCCCATCGCCGTAGCGGGTCTCCACCCGCCCCTTGATGAGATAGATGGCCGACTCGAAGCCCTTGTGGATATGGGGCTTGGCCGAGCTTCCAGGGGGGATGACCACCATCGACAGAGACAGGCCCTTGGCGCCCGCGGTCTTGCCGGAGATGCCCGGGAAGAACGGCAAGTCTTGCTTCCCCCTGCCGAGTTCCACGCCGCGCACGGTGACGACGTCCTGGCCGTCGGGCTCGCCGATGATCGCCGGTTCGGCGGCGGCAAGACCGAGCGGCAGGCCACAGGCGAGAGCAACGAAGAGCATGATGCGCATATCCAATGCCTCCTTCGGAAGCCTAGGGGTCAGCGCAAGCTTTTAGCTGGTCCGCTCGAATTGAGCGAGCTTGGTGCCGGAGGCGTCGAACAGGACCAGGTTGTCGCCGTCCTGCGCGAAGCTCTTGGCGGCCTCGAGCGTGGCGAAAAAGGCCGTCTCGGCGAGCAGCAGGCCGGGGCACCCCTTCCTGGTCGACACCAGCGGACCGATCTTGATGGTGTTGCCGGCGACCGTGTAGGAGCCGAAGAACTGATTGCAGCCGCCATTGCCGCTGATCCTGCCCTCGGGATCGAAGTGGACAATCATCTGCGCCCCGGCGGGGAGATCGGAGGTGCTCACGAAGTTTGGGCGCCATTCGCTGCCCGCCAATTCCGCACTCATCGCCATACAAGCTGTCCCGACCGCCAGCACCAACCCGAATAGTGTCGCCTTCTTGAGCCGCATTCCCATTGTCCTCGTCCTAGCGGCTCACCGCTTGGGCATCGCCATTCATGATCTTGGCGATCCAGTCGGCGTAGGCGGAAACGCGGGTGTAGATGCCGGGAAACAGATCGTCGGCGCAAGAATGGCCCCAGCTGACGACCCCGACCTGAATCGGTCCCTCGGACGAGACGGCGAACAGCGGGCCGCCGCTGTCGCCTTGGCAAGAGTCCTTCCTGGTCATCACACCCATGGCACAGATATTGTCCTGCAAATCGACGGCGCTGGTGCCATAGGCCGGACCGTAGGCCAGCGCGCAATCCTCTTGGGCGATCTCTTGCAGGTCTGCTTTGCGGAGCTGCTCCGGCGACATGATCTCCGCCTGCACCGCCTGGAGGTTTTGCGCACCGAGCCCTTGAAGCTGGGCGGCGAGTTCGCCCGGGCGGATGTCCCAGAGCTTGCCCCAGCCGCTCACGGTCAAGGTCAGGGCCGGGTTTGGGCCGGACGCGCGCAACTGAACCTCCCTGGCGCTGTTCGCAAATATAACGGTCTTGGCGTCGGGCACCGGCCGCCGTAGCTTGAGCAGGCCGATGTCGTGCTTTGGCATGCGATAGGCTTCGTGCACGAACACCTCGTCCACCTTGATCCGCCGCAGCTTGAAGCGATAGACGCTGCCGAAGCCGACTTGAAGCTCTCCGGGCTCGAAGGCTTGACCGTCGCGAACCAGGCAATGCGCGGCGGTCAGCACCCATTGCGGCGCGATCAGCGAACCGCCGCAGTTCGAGGACCAGTTGCCGTTCTGATCCGTCCATTGCGCGGTGATCAGCACCTGAAACGGTATCTCTCCTTCGGTCACCGGCTCGCCATTGACGATCATCTCGCCGCTCGGCTCGTCGCCGGCTTGCGCCAATGCAGGGCCGGCGAGGCCAAGCGCCGCCAGCAGCAAGGCGAGAGGAAGAGTAAGGCACCGTCCGGTCATGGCCGTGGCTCCGAAGTCTTGACGCTGGCGAACCAGCTTTTACTTGCCCTTGTTTCCCTGACAGCGCGGAATTTACCGGGCGGCGGTTTCCGGAGCACATTAAATCTTGGCAACGCCTGAAGTGACGGCTCCGGATGACTGCCGGGATTTGCACCCCCGCAGCTTCGGGTTAAACAGATTGGGCTAAGCATGTATAAGGGCCTGAGCCGCGCAGGCGCGCCAAGGACCCCGTAGCTCAGTCGGATAGAGCATCAGATTCCTAATCTGAGGGTCGCGTGTTCGAATCACGCCGGGGTCACCAACATTTGCGATGGAAGGCCGTCCTGCCAGGGATCATGCCGCCTTACGGTCCGCCGGGACGAGGAAGCGCGGCACGGCCCACAGATAGGCGACCATGCCGAATAATTCGACCAGCGACTGAAACACGATGACGACGGTCGCGGCCTGCCAGGACGGGGGCAGCGCCAGGGCGAGCGGCAATACCACAAAGGAATTGCGCGTTCCCAGGCTGAAAATCAGCGTGCGCGCAGGCTCTGCTTCCAGCCCGAGCAGCCTGGCCAGGCAAGCGCCGATCAACGCCGCGGCGAGCAGATAACCGGCGAATACCGCCAGCACCTGGCCAAGCACCGGCAGCGCGCCGGCCACGGTCTGGACCTGCGAGCCGGCGATCAGAAACACCACCAGCGCCAGCAGCGGCACCGGCAGCCAGGCCAGTTGCGCGGTGACAGCCTCCCTGCCCTGCCCGCTTTCAGCCCAGCGTTCCGTCAGGAAGGCGGCGATCAACGGCAGCACGATCAGAAGCACGAAAACGGTCAGGATGGGGTCTGCGGCGAGGATCTCGGCAAAGGTTTCGCCCATGAACAGCCACAGATAGAGCGGCAACAGCGCAATCTGCACCAGCAGGATGACAGGGGTAATCGCGATCGCGCGGGCGGTGTCGCCCCGGGCGAGATGGGTGAAGGTGATGAACCAGTCGGTGCATGGCACGAGCAGCACCAGCAGGATGCCGAGCCGCACCACCGGATCGGGCGGCGCGAGCGCGAGCAGCGCCCAAACCGCCAGCGGCACGATCAGAAAATTACCGGCCAGTACCGCGCCCATGAAACGCCGGTCGCGAAAAGCCTCCGGCAAATGCGTCAGCGGCACTTGGGTGAAGGTCGTATACAGGAGCAGACCGAGCGCCGGCCAGAGCACTGCTTCCAACAGCGGCGACAAGGCCGGGGCGGCGGCTCCTGCCGCGAGGCCGGCCAGGATCGCCACCAGATAGAACCATACCTGATTCCGCTCGAGCTGTTGCCGTGTCACCGGTCCACTCTCGCCGAACGAAGCTGTGGAGAAAAGATGCACATGTGTCGTGGTGGATTCCGTGAAAAGCCTACTGTGCCCGGCCGGCAACAGGCGAAGCATTTTTCCGTGGCGGCGTGGCGGATGCTCAGGACCGGGTGGTAGGCTGGCTGGGGCGTGCGCCCCACCAAAAATGAGGAGGGTCGGATGGGGTTCATCTTAGCGATCATGTCCGTGCCGGTATTGGGCGCCACGGGCATTTACAATCCGGATGTGATGAAGAATGGCCGCTGCATCGCCGAGCCAGGCAGTTTTCACGCGCTTTACTGTCCGGCGCCGGACCCGACTCCCAAGCGTACGCGCCGCAAGCGATAGATCGGCTTTTCCGGGGCGGATGTCCCGCCTTATCCCCTGTTGACGGCGCGGGATGCCGGCTGGCGCCATCTCCCCTGTTGCGTTAAGCCAGACATGGGCCATGCGCCGGCAGTGCGTATGCCCGAACTCAAGGGGGGAAACCATGGATATCGTCGGAGTCATTGTCGCCCTGGTCATCGGTGCGATCGCCGGCTGGCTGGCGGGGGTCATCGTCGAGGGCGGCGGATTTGGCCTGCTGGTCAACATGCTGCTCGGCATCGTCGGCGCGTTCATCGCGGCGTTGCTGTTCCCGCGGCTCGGTCTTGGCTTGACGCTCGGTGGCGGGGTGGTCGGCGCGATCGTCGCCTCGACCTTGGGCGCGGTGGTCCTGCTCCTGATCGTCAATTTGATCCAGCGCCTCGTATAGACGCCGTTCCCGGTATTGACGCGCAAGCTCTCGCAGTGCCCTAACCGGCGCTGACAGCATTGTTGTGCACAAATTGTCCACACGCCGGCGCGGTAGAGAGCGGCTGCCAGGCCCATATTTTCCGTATTTCTGCAATTGTGATTGGCGTGGCACCGTCCCACTACGCAGGGTTGGCTGTTAGCACCAACGATGCTATAAGGCCCCCCATCCAACAAATGTGAACAACGAGGCGGCTAAGCGCGGCTTGGCCGACCGAGGGGAGGGACCGATCTCGGACGCAACGAGACCTTTATTCGTTCCAGAAATCGCGCAGGACTGCTACGGCGAAAATCCAACCGCTGTTCGGGAAACCGACAAATACGTCTCGGAATACGTGCGCGGCTTCGTCCAGAAGTGGGACGAATTGATAAATTGGAAGCAGCGGGCCAAGAGCGAGGGCCGCTTTTTCATCGATGTTCTCAAGGCGCGCGGCAAGCGGAACGTGCTCGACGTCGCCACCGGAACCGGTTTCCACTCAGTCCAACTTCTAAGGGCGGGCTTCGACGTATTTTCCGTCGACGGTTCGGCGGAGATGCTGGCGAAGGCCTTCGAGAATGGCTGCCTGCATAACGTCGTTCTAAAGACCATCCACGCCGATTGGCGGTGGCTCAATCGCGGGGTCAACGGCAAATTCGACGCGATAATCTGTCTCGGCAACAGCTTCACGCACCTGTTCGATGAAAACGATCGACGCCGGTCGCTCGCCGAGTTCTATGCCGCGCTCAAGCATGACGGCATCCTCATCCTCGACCAACGCAATTACGACCGCATCCTGGACGGGGGCTCGGCCAGTAAGCACAAATACTACTATTGCGGCGAGAAGGTTGTAGCCAAGCCGGTCTATGTCGACGACGGCCTCGCTCGCTTCGAATACGTCTTTCCCGACGGCTCCCGGCACAATCTCAATATGTTTCCGCTTCGCAAGAACTACACCCGCCGGCTTCTGCGCGAGGCGGGCTTCCAGCAAATCCACAGCTATGAAGACTTTCAGGAGGAGGGAGAGGAATCCGATCCAGACTTTTTCATTCACTTGGCGGAGAAGAGTTATGGCAAATGACGAAGTCGGGGTCATCGCTCTCGCACGCGACTACTACGACAGCGCCGAGGCCGATGACTTCTACCGAACAATCTGGGGCGGAGAGGACATCCATATCGGTCTCTACGACCACGGCGCGGACGTCCGCCAAGCGAGCCGCCGAACGGTCGATCGTATGGCGGACAAAGCCGGCGAGCTCGAAGGCAAACGTGTGCTCGATCTCGGCGCGGGCTATGGAGGAGCGGCGCGAGTCCTTGCGGCGGAACATGGCGCAAATGTCGTGTGTCTCAACCTCTCCGCGGTGGAGAACGCTCGCAATCGCTCGTTGACGCTCGACGCGGGACTCGCCGACAAGGTTGCCGTTGTCGACGGATCCTTCGATGCGGTCCCCTTCGACGATGCAAGTTTCGATCTAGCCTGGAGCCAGGACGCCATCTTGCATGCCCCGGACCGGCGCGCCGTCCTGGATGAAGTCGCCCGCGTGCTGAAGCCTGCGGGCGATTTCATCTTTACCGACCCGATGCAGTCCGACGTGATCGACGATGGCGAAGCGCTCAAGCCGATCTATGAGCGCATCCATCTCCCCGACCTCGCCTCGTTCGATTTTTACCGTGGAGAACTGACTGAACGCGGGTTTGAGGAGGTGTCGGTCGAGAATCTGACCGGCCATATGTGCGTGCACTATGCGCGTATCGCCGAGGAGCTCAACGCCCGTCGCCACGAGCTTACTTCGAGCGATGCGTTTATCGATCGCATGCTGACAGGGCTCAGACACTGGGTGGGGGGTGCGCGTGAGGGGCTGCTCGCCTGGGGAATCCTGCACTTCCGGAAGGCGACGTAGTGGAGCTGCGCCGCGACAGCGCAACCACGCCAACCAGTTATGTCAGTGGTGTCTCGACCGGGTCCAAGGCGGTCGTCGCAGTTTTTGTGCTGCTGACAATTGGCTGGCCTACCCTTGCCGAGGAAAGCTTCAGCGCGGTTCGAGACGCTATCTCGGACTCGGCGGGCTTGTTTTATGGCTTCGTCGTGTCGTTCGCGTTGCTGCTATGCTTGGTGTTGCCGCTTGGCCCGTGGGGCTCGGTGCGCTTAGGGGCCGACGACGAGAAGCCAGAGTTCGGCCGTATCTCCTGGACGGCGATGCTGTTTGCCGCCGGCATGGGGATCGGACTCGTCTTTTGGTCGATTGCCGAGCCCCTCGCACATTACGCCGACAATCCGCTGATAGTGCATTGGGGCGCGGACCCCTCCGATCGCATCCGGGCCCGCGTGGCGATGGAGATCACCTTCTTTCACTGGGGGCTTACCCCTTGGGCTCTCTACGCACTCGCTGGGCTGATCTTCGCCTATTTTTCGTTTCGCAGGTCCGAACCGCTGACGGTGCGCTCGGCGATGCGTCCAATTCTCGGAAGCGCCGTCGAGCGTTGGCCTGGAAAGGTCATCGACATTGTTGCCATCGTCGCTACCGTGTTTGGCATCGCCACCTCGCTCGGTTTCGGCGCGGCACAGATAAATGCCGGCCTCGAACGCCTATTCGATTGGCACGTCTCCACCGAGCACAAGTTGCTTCTCGTGGCCGCTATTTCTGCAGCAGCCGTACTATCGGTGAGCGCAGGACTGGAGCGCGGAATCCGGTACCTGTCCCTGACCAATGTCTGGCTTGCCGCGTTGGTCCTCACCGTCGTGCTGGTTTCAGCGCCCATCGAGCCGGTAGTGCGAAACCTGTCGACGCGGCTAGTCGACTACGCCGTCAATTTGCCATGGCTGACCTTCGAAACGGCGCGAGACGATACAAGCTGGGCCGCAACCTGGACAACATTCTATTGGGGCTGGTGGATCAGCTGGACGCCCTTTGTCGGGCTGTTCATCGCACGCATATCGCGTGGCCGTACGATCCGCGAGTTCGTCCTTGGCGCGCTTATCGTCCCCAGCGGAATTACATTCGTCTGGCTTTCGATCATGGGGGGCGCCGCGATCTCGGCTGCGCGTGCCGATTCGGGGATCATCGAGATCGCACAAACCACGCCAGCGATGTCCCTCTACGCGATGATCGACTTCCTCCAATCGGGATCGCTGGCGACCGCAATAGCCGCCGTCGCCACCCTGCTCGTAGCGATATTTTTCGTGACAAGCGCAGATAGCGGCGCACTGGTGATTGCCACTATGCAGTCTGGCGGCCAAGAGGAGCCTCCGATCTTGGAGCGGGTGCAATGGGGTGTCGGATTGGGTGCCGTTGCTGCCGCATTGCTGGTAGCTGGCGGCCTGGGGGCGCTGCAGGCGATCGCCGTCGCCGCGGCGCTTCCGTTCGCGGCGGTGCTTGTTGCCCTCGCAATAGCGTTCGTTTGGACGGTTCATACCGACGCGCGGCAGGCACGGCGAGGCAAGCGAAAGCTTAGCAGCCGCACATCCTAGCGGGTCGGCATCGGCTTCTCGCCGCGATAGTCGTAGAAGCCGCGCTTTGCCTTCCGCCCGAGCCAGCCCGCCTCGACATATTTCACCAAGAGTGGACAGGGCCGGTACTTGGTGTCGGCCAGGCCCTCATACAGCACCTGCATGATCGAGAGGCAGGTATCGAGGCCGATGAAGTCGGCAAGCTGGAGCGGGCCCATCGGGTGATGCGCACCCAGCCGCATGGCGGTGTCGATGGCGTCGACCGAGCCAACGCCTTCATAGAGCGTGTAAACCGCCTCGTTGATCATCGGCAGGAGAATGCGGTTCACCATGAAGGCGGGGAAGTCCTCCGACACGGCGACCGTCTTGCCCAAAGTCTCGACGAACTCCTTGGTGCGACCGAAGGTGCCGTCTTCGGTGGCGATCCCGCGAATCAGTTCCACCAGTTCCATCACCGGCGCGGGATTCATGAAATGCAGCCCGATGAAAGCTTCGGGCCGGTCGGTGGCCGCGGCCAGGCGGGTGATCGAGATCGACGATGTGTTGGTGGCGACGATGGCGTCAGGCTTGAGGAAGGGACAGAGCGCCACGAAGATCTTGCGCTTGACCGTCTCATCCTCGGTGGCGGCCTCGATCACGAGATCGGCGTCGGCAAAGTCGCTCATGGCCTCGACATAGGAGATGCGGGCGAGCGCCTGCTTCCGCTCCTCGTCGCTGATCTTGCCGGACGCCACCTGGCGGGCGAGGTTCTTGTCGATCAAATCGATCGCCGCCTCGACCTTATCCTTGGCGATGTCGTGCAGCGCCACGTCAAAGCCGTGCAACGCGACGACATGAGCGATACCGCTGCCCATCTGGCCTGCGCCGACGATGCCGATCTTGCGGATAGGGGCCATGTCGTAATCTCCCTGCGCGGATGGGTCGGGGCGGAGCCCGCTACCCTGAACTATGTCGTCCATGGTCATTCCTCCTTACCCGATACGATCAATAGCCCGCCTTCTTCAGCTCGGCATCGAGCTCAGGCAGGACTGTGAACAGATCGCCGACCAGGCCGTAATCCGCCACCTGGAAGATCGGCGCGTCGGCATCCTTGTTGATGGCGACGATGATTTTAGAATCCTTCATGCCGGCGAGATGCTGGATTGCCCCGGAAATTCCGACGGCGATGTAGAGTTCGGGCGCAACCACCTTGCCGGTCTGCCCAACCTGATGGTCGTTGGGCATATAGCCGGCATCGACGGCGGCGCGGCTGGCGCCGACGGCCGCGCCGAGCCGGTCGGCCAGCGGCTCCAGCAAGGTCTTGAAGTTGTCGCCGGACTGCATGCCGCGCCCGCCGGAGACGACGATGCGGGCGGAAGTGAGCTCGGGGCGCTCGCTCGCGTTGATCTCCGAGCCCTCGAAGCTCGAAAGCCCGGCCGGCGCCGGTGGCGTGACGGACTCGATTTGGGCGGAGCCTCCCTCCCCGGCGGCGGCGAAAGCGGTGGTGCGAACCGTGCCCACCACGGTCTTGTCGGAGGTCTCGACCGTCTCCAGCGCATTACCGGCATAGACCGGGCGCACGAAAGTCGCCGGCGACTTCACCTCGACGATGTCGGAAATTTGCGCCACGTCGAGCATGGCCGCGACTCTCGGCAGCACGTTCTTGCCCATGGTCGTCGCCGGCGCGAGCAGCACGGCGTAGTTCTGCATCAAGGGCAGCACTGCCGCGGCGGCTTCCTCGGCGAGCCGCTGCGCGAGATGCGGCGCCTCGGCGAGCAGCACCTTGCGCACGCCGTCGAGCTTGGCGGCTTCCTCTGCCACGCTCTTGCAGCCGTCGCCCGCGACCAGGATATCGACGTCGCCGCCGAAGGCGCGCGCCGCGGTGAGCGCCTTGGCAGTGGCCGGCGCCAAGCTCTTGTTGTCGTGCTCTGCCAGCAGAAGGACCGCCATCTACAGGACTCCCGCCTCGTTCTTCAACTTCTCGACCAGCGCGGCGGCGCTATCCACCTTGACGCCGGCCTCGCGGGTCTTTGGCTCGGCAACGGAGATCACCTTCAGCCGCGGCGCGATGTCAACGCCGAGCGCTTCGGGCGTCGTCTCGTCGATCGGCTTCTTTTTCGCCTTCATGATGTTGGGGAGGGACGCGTAGCGCGGCTCGTTAAGCCTGAGATCGGTCGTCACCACCGCTGGCTTGGCGAGCATCAGGGTCTCCAGTCCGCCATCGACCTCGCGCACCACTTTGAGCTTGGCGCCGTTCAACTCGATCTTGGAGGCGAAGGTGCCTTGCGGCCAGCCGAGCAGGCCTGCCAGCATCTGTCCGGTTTGATTGCAGTCGTCGTCGATGGCCTGCTTGCCCATGATGACGAGATCGGGCTTCTCGGTCTCGACCAGGCGCTGTAACAGCTTGGCGACGGCAAGCGGTTCGACGCTCTGGTCGGTTTTCACCAGGATGGCGCGGTCGGCGCCCATGGCGAGCGCGGTGCGCAAAGTATCCTGCGCTTTGGCGCTGCCAATCGAGACGGCGACGATCTCGGTCGCCTCGCCGCGCTCCTTGATGCGGACGGCCTCCTCGACGGCGATCTCGTCGAAGGGGTTCATCGACATCTTGACGTTGGCGAGATCGACCCCGCTACCGTCCGACTTGACGCGGACCTTGACGTATGAATCGATAACCCGTTTCACGGGAACGAGAATCTTCATGCGGCCTTGGTTCCCCGCACGGTTACGGCCGGCCCCCCAGACCCAGCCATCTCGCACTTGCGAAATGGCGGCGAACGTACTGCCGGACCTGGCTCAAGTCAATGGTTTCTGGCCATTTAAGGAGGGGATTTAGGCCCCGCCGCGGGTCCGATCGAACAGGACTACACCGCGCCGCCGCATGAATAGAATCAATGTCGCCCCGGCCAGAAGGCCACCAATGTGAGCCCACCAGGCCACGTTCTCTTCCCCTTCGAACAGGAGGTTGCCGAACTGGGCGGCAACCCAGATGCCGAGCGCCCAGGCGGCGGTGATGCGGATGGGAATGCGCCAGAGCGCCAGCACCCAGACCTTAACTTTGGGGTGAAGAATGAGATAGGCGGCGATGACGCCGGCCACCGCACCGGACGCGCCGATCAGCGGCAGGTCGGAATGCGGATTCATCCAGGAATGCAGCACCGCGGCGAAAATCCCGCACATCAAAAAGAACATGATGAAGCGCGCGTGCCCCATGGCGTCCTCGATATTGTCGCCAAATACCCAGAGGAACAGCATGTTGCCGAGGAGGTGGATCCAGCCCCCGTGCAAGAACATATAGGTGACGAGGGTAAACCGCTCCGGCATGAAGGCACCGGTGGCGAACATCGTGCCTTCGCCGGTGCCGCTTGCCATCAGCTTCGCCGGCACGACGGCGAAGGCCGCGATATTCTCGTCGTCGAGGGGAACGAGCCATCCCGTCTCAAACACCACATAAAGTACGACGTTGATCAGGATCAGCGACACCGTCACATATTGGAAGCGGATGCGCTTCAGCGGGTTGGTGTCGTGGAGGGGTATGAACACGGATTGATCCGTTCCCGCGTCAGCGGTTCTGGCCGGGCACCCAAAGCACGTCGGCGTTTCCCTTGTCGTTGGCAAAACGCGCCGCGACGAACAGGAAGTCGGAGAGCCGGTTGATGTAGCGCAGGGCCGGGGCGCTCACCGTCTCATCCTGCCTGGCGGCGAGCGCGACAACAAGGCGTTCGGCGCGCCGCGACACGGTTCTGGCAAGGTGGAGAAAGCTCGATGCAGGCGAGCCCCCGGGCAGTACGAAGGAGCGCAGCGGTTGAAGGTCCTGGTTCAGTTTGTCGATCTCGTTCTCCAGCCGCTTCACCTGGGCATCGGTCACGCGCAAATTTTCGCGGCCGTCCTTGCTCTCGTCCGGGTAGCAAAGGTCGGCGCCGAGATCGAATAGATCATTCTGGATGCGCGCGAGCATGGCGTCGAGCGAGGGCGGGCCGTCGCGGGTATGCAGGCGCGCAAGGCCGATAGCGGCGTTGGTCTCGTCGAGCGTGCCGTAAGCCTCGACGCGCAGATCGTATTTCAACACGCGCCGGCCGGAGCCGAGCGCGGTGGTGCCGTCGTCGCCTGTGCGCGTGTAAATCTTCGAGAGAACGACCATCACCACCCGCCTTTTCGCATGATCCCCGAACCGTGGCAGACGTTTCGGGCAAGATCATGCGTCACCGGCAAAGACTTGGAACAAGGCCCCGCGGGTCACGCCACTTTACTTATAGCTTAGCGTAGCTTGGCGGGTTGGGCGGTCAAGCCTTCGTTACGGCCGAAAGCCTACCGGCCGGACAGCCAGATGGCGGCCATGACCAGGCAAAGGGCGAGAAATTGCAGGATCACCCGCCAGCGCATCAGGAGCTGGCTGGTATTGGCGCTGCCGCCGCGCATCATATTCCAAAGCCCGAGCACGAGCACGATGGCGACCGCGGCAAGGGCGACGGGAATGGCGTAATTCGTCAGGACTTGCATGGCTGACACCCCTCGGGCTTGCTCCCGGACGGCCTCTAGTTGCGGGCGGCAATGGCGTCGAGCAAACGGACCGGCAGGAAGCGGCGCAGCAACGCCGCCACATGAGTCGGTACTGTAACGTAATAGCGGGGCTTCGGGTTGCGGCTTTCCAGCGCGCGGGCGAGCTTCAGCGCGACCGCTTCCGGCCCCAACTTGAAGGCCTGATCGCCTCCCTCCTCCAGCCTGGCAATGCGCGTGCGATAGGTTGCGGCATGCGGCGAGGCTTCCAGGTCGATATTACGGCGATAGGCTTCAAGCGCATGTTCGAGGAAGCGGGTGGCGATCGGGCCCGGCTCGATCAGCACGACCTTGACGCCGGACGGGGCAAGCTCCATGCGGAGCGCATCGGCCAGCGCCTCGACGGCGAATTTGGTGGCGCAATAGGCGCCGCGATAGGGCGCGGAAACGAGCCCAAGCACCGAGGAGCAGTACACGATGCGGCCATGGCCCTGCTCGCGCATGGCCGGGATGACGCGGCGGGTGAGATCGTGCCAGCCGAAGAAGCCCGCCTCGAACTGAGCGCGCAGCACTTCAGGCCGCAGGTCCTCGACCGCGCCGGGCTGTCCGTAGGCGCCGTTGTTGAACAAAGCGTCGAGCCTGCCGCCGGTGGCCGCGAGCACGCCGGCGGTGGCCGCTTCAATCGATTCCGGCTCGGTATAGTCGAGATAGAGGCTCTCGAAGCCTTCGTCCTTCAGGCGCTCTATGTCGTAAACTTTGCGCGCGGTGGCGAAGACGCGCCAGCCGCGCGCTCGCATCTCGCGCGCCGAGGCAAGGCCGATCCCTGAAGAGCAGCCGGTGATGAGAACGGAGCGCCCGGTCATCAGCGATTGAGGAACCAGATCGCGAAATTGAGGCTGGTGGCGAAGGCAACCCAGAGCAGATAAGGCACGAGCAACAGGCTCGCGGGCCGGCTCAAGCGGTCGAAGAAGACGATGGTAAGGAGGACGGCGACCAGAAGCAGCAGGATGACGAACAGGCCGAGACCCGGGCTGCGCAGCCAGAAAAAGGCGTAGGACCACACCACGCCGATGGCGAGCTGGTTGAAGAACCAGCTGAAGG
>JAWOJH010000028.1:0-6980 GCA_046481725.1 Methyloceanibacter sp.
ACAAGCGCACGGCCCAACGCGTCGAAGCCGAGGCCGCCCAAAGCGACGACGAGGCCCCACAACGGCGAAAAACGGGAACAGCCTCGCGCAGCGACAGTTTCTGGACCACGCTCGGCAAGACCTTCGTCCGCACGGTCGTGCCGGCGGCGACTCGGGTGCTCGAGCAGCAGATCAGGCGCGGCGCGCTCGGCGGCATCAAGCGCCGGTAAATCACGGGCGGTCTTCACCACGTCGAGTCGATCCGCTACTGATCCCCCATGATCACCATCGACGGCATCAGCTTGCGGCTCGGCGGCCATCTCGTTCTCGACGGGGCGTCTGCTTCGCTGCCGCCTCAGGCTCATATCGGTCTCGTCGGGCGCAACGGCGCGGGGAAATCCTCGCTACTTAAGCTGATCGCCGGCCTGTATGAGGCCGATGGCGGCAGCATCGAGGCGCCGTCGGGCACGCGCATCGGCTATCTCGCCCAGGAGGCGCCGGGCGGGAAGGCGACCCCTTTCGAGACGGTGCTGGCGGCGGCCGACGAGCGGGCGCGGTTATTGGAAGAGGCCGAGCACAGTCACGATCCGCACCGGATCGGCGAGATCCACGAGCGGCTGAACGCGATCGACGCGCATACCGCGCCGGCCCGCGCCGCGCGCATCCTTGCCGGGCTGGGTTTTCCCGAAGAGGCGCAACATCGCCCGCTCGACTCGTTCTCCGGCGGCTGGCGCATGCGGGTGGCGCTCGCCGCGCTGCTGTTCTCTGCGCCCGATCTCCTGCTGCTCGACGAGCCGTCGAACCATCTCGATCTCGAAGCGGCGTTGTGGCTCGAATCGTTCCTCAAGGCCTATCGCGGCAGTCTCATCGTGGTTAGCCACGAACGCGATTTCTTGAACTCTGTCGCCGATCATATTCTGCATCTTGAGCGCGGCGGGCTCGCCCTCTATCGCGGCAATTACGACTCCTTCGCGCGGCAGCGGGCCGAGCGGGCGGCTCAGACTGAGGCGCTGCGCGGCAAGCAGGAGGCCAAGGCCAAGAAGCTCCGGGCCTATGTCGATCGCTGGCGCTACAAGGCCCATACCGCACGCCAGGCTCAAAGCCGGCTCAAGGCGCTCTCGGCGATGCAGCCGATCGCCGAGGCGGCGCAGGATGCTTCGGTGGTGTTCGATTTTCCCAATCCCAAGGAGCTGCGGCCGCCGCTCGTGGTGCTCGATGGGGTGTCGGTCGGCTATGTGCCCGGCGCGCCGGTGCTATCGCAATTGAATCTGCGCATCGATCCCGACGACCGCGTGGCGCTGGTGGGGCGCAACGGCAACGGCAAGACCACCCTGGCGCGCCTGCTGGCGGGTCAGCTAAAGCCGATGAGCGGGTCGCTGGTCGCCAGCAGCAAGCTGCGGGTTGGCTATTTCGCCCAGCATCAGATCGAGGAGCTGGTGGCCGACGAAACCCCGCTGCAGCACATGCAGCGTCTTTTGCCGGCGGCGGCGCCGGGCGCGGTGCGGGCGCAGCTCGGCCGCTTCGGCTTTTCAGGCGACAAGGCGCATGTCCCCGCGCACCAGCTCTCGGGCGGCGAGCGGGCGCGGCTGTCGCTCGCGCTCATCACTCGCGAGGCGCCGCATATCCTGATCCTGGACGAGCCGACCAATCACCTCGACATCGAAGCCCGGGAAGCCTTGGTGGAAGCACTGACCGGCTTTGGCGGGGCGGTGGTCGCGGTCAGCCACGACCGGCATTTGTTGGGATTGGTGGCCGATCGCTTGGTTCGCGTCGACGGCGGGACGGCGCAAGAGTTCGACGGCAGCCTCGACGAGTATCGCGACACGGTGCTGGCCTCCAGCGGCGGCGAAGGCAATGGCAAGGGGGCGCCCAAAACCGAGGCCGGAAAGGCGTCGCGGCGCCCCACGGCGGAAATGCGCGAGCGCAACAAGGAACTGCGCAAGGCGGTGGTGCAAGCCGAAGCCGAGATCAACCGGCTGTTGCGGCGGCGCGCCGAGATCGACGAGAAACTGGCCGCGCCTTCAGCCAATGGCGGTGCGTTCGTGAGCGATCTGATGAAGACACGCGCCGAAGTCGAACGAAGCCTTCAGGCGGCCGAGCATCGCTGGCTCGAAGCCAGCGAAGCAGCCGACCCGCCAAACTAGCGCGAGCTATTTGCCCGGAGCGCGGGCGAACATCTCCTCGACGTGGTCCCAATTGATCAGGTTGTCGAACCACGCTTCGAGATATTTCGGTCGCTCGTTGCGATAGTCGATGTAGTAGGAGTGCTCCCAGACATCTACGCCGAGCAGCGGCCAGCCGCCATGCACCAGCGGGTTCTCGCCGTTCGGGGTCTTGGTCACTTCGAGCTTGCCGTCCTTCATCGCCAGCCATGCCCAGCCCGAGCCGAACTGGGTTTTGCCCGCCTCGATGAAGTCGTTGCGGAACTTGTCGAAGCCGCCGAGATCGCGGTCGATCAGGGCCAGCACCGCGCCGGGCACTTTCTTGCCGCCGCCGCCCTTCTTCATCCATGGCCAGAAATGGATGTGGTTAAAGTCCTGGCCAGCGTTGTTGAAGATGCCCTGGTTCTTGCCGTAGCTCGCTTTGACGATCCCCTCGAGCTCCATGCCCTCGAAACCGGAGCCCGGCAACAGCTTGTTCAAATTGTCGACATAAGCCTTGTGGTGCTTGTCGTGGTGATAGTGGAGCGTTTCCGCCGACATATAGGGCTCGAGCGCCTCATATTCGTAAGGGAGAGGAGGGAGTTCGAAGGCCACGGCAGTCCTCCGGCGTTGGGTTGATGCTGTGAAAGGCGTGCGGGAAGCTAAAGGTTCCACGCGAGCGAGGCAAGCCAAGCCTCTGATATCAGATTCGTTTGGGGAAGGGGGTGGGCGCGGAGCCCCTGAACTCCGCGCCCGGTGCCGAGGAAGGTTCGCTTACATCAGTACAGGGATCTGACGGCATGGACCTTAGGTCTAGCCACCTGAACCCAGCATGAACCGCCCGTGCAGCTTGTGTTTAGTAGAGCGCTCAAACGCCTTTGCCCTGCGATGATGTGACGGCAGGGTAGGGAGCTATTTGATCAGCGCCTGGAGTTCCTTGAACTTCCGGGTGCCGGCGCGCTCCAGCCATTCGAACACCACCATCTCGCTGTCGACCACGTCGGCGCCGGCCTTCGCCATGCGGTTGATGGCGAGCTTGCGGTTCACCTTGGAGCGCGAGCCGATAGCATCGGCCACCACGAAAGCCTCGAAGCCTTGCGCTTCCAGGTCGATCGCGGTTTGCAGCACGCACACATGGGCCTCAGTCCCCCCGATCACGACCTGAGGCCGGCCTTGACGGCGAAGCTCGTGCAGCCGGTCGCGCAGGGCCTCGTTGCGCAGGCAGGAGAACTCGACTTTGTCGATGACGAAACCGGAATTGGCGAAGGCCTCGCGGATCGGGTCCACCGTGGGACCCAGCCCTTGCGGATACTGCTCGGAAAGGGTGATGGGAATGTCGAGGAGCCTGGCCGCGCGCACTAGCCTGACGCAGCGCTCGACGACCCGGTCTTTGCCGGAAATCGCGCTGATCAGCTTATCCTGGACATCGACGATCAGGAGTTGGGATTTGTCGCGTGAGATCAGCATGGCGCCATTACTTTGACCGGATTCGCACTGCCGTCAAAGCCTCCTCAACCGGTTGGAGTCTCGCTGATCTCCAGGGCGAAGGCGTAAGCGAGCGCAACCTCCTTCAGGCGTTCGAATCGCCCCGATGCGCCGGCATGACCGGCGTCCATATTGGTGCGCAGCAGGATGAGATTTTCGGTTGTCGCAAGCTCGCGCAGTCTCGCCACCCATTTCGCCGGTTCCCAATAGGTCACGCGCGGATCGGTGAGGCCGGCCAGCGCCAGAATGTGCGGATAGGCCTGCGCCCGCACATTGTCATAAGGGGAATAGGCGGCAATGGTGCGGTAGTCCGTCTCGCTGTCGATCGGATTTCCCCATTCGGGCCATTCCGGCGGGGTGAGGGGCAGGGTGTCGTCGAGCATGGTGGTGAGCACATCGACGAAAGGCACTTCGGCGATGATGCCGAGAAACAGCTCCGGCGCCAGATTGGCGACGGCTCCCATCAGCATGCCACCGGCGCTGCCGCCATGGGCGACGATGCGTCCGCGCGAGGTGTAGCGCTGCGCCGCGAGGAACTCGCCCGCGGCGATGAAGTCGGTGAAGCTGTTGGGCTTCTTCTCGCGCTTGCCGTCCTTGTACCAGCGATAGCCTTTGTCCTTGCCGCCGCGGATATGGGCGATCGCATAGACGAAGCCGCGATCGACCAGGCTGAGCGCGTTCGTAGTGAAGCCGGCGGGGATCGTATGGCCATAGGCCCCATAGCCGTAGAGGAGGAGGGGCGCGGTGCCGTCGAGCTTGGTGTCCTTCCGGTAGAGCAGGGAGACCGGTACCGTCTCGCCGTCCTTGGCCGGCGCCATCACGCGTCCGGTGACATAGAGCGATGGATCGTGCCCGCTCGGAATTTCCTGGGTCTTGCGCAACACGCGCGTTCGCGCGTGCATATCGTAGTCGAAGACTTGCGCCGGTGTGGTCATCGACGAATAGGAAAAGCGCAGGGTCTGCGTCGCATATTCGTAGCCGTGGGATAGGCCGAGCGCGTAAGCCGCCTCGTCGAAGGCGATCGTGTGCTCCTCGCCGCCGGCGAAACGGCGGACGACGATACGCGGCAACCCGTCCTCGCGCTCGATCCGCACGAGATAATCCTGATAGGCCACGACATCCAAAATGAGCCGTCCCGGCCGGTGCGGCTCGATCTCCCGCCAATTTTCGGGTCCGGGTGCATCGGCCGGCGCCTCGACGATGCGGAAATCCTCCGCCCCTTCCGAATTGGTGAGGATGATCAGTTTTCCCTGGTGATGGTCGACGGAGTAATCGTGCTCCGGCTCGCGCGGCGCGATCAGGCGGGGCGTCGCCGAGGGATCGGTCGCGTCGATCAGGCTGATTTCGGCGGTCTCGTGGTCGTGCACGCTGAGCAGGAGGTAGCGGCGGTCTTGCGTCACGCCCAGTCCGAGGAAGTAACCCGGGTCGTCCTGTTCGTGAAGGATTGCATCAGGACTCTCGGCGCCGACCGGGTGCCGCAGCACGCGGCGTGGGCGGTGCTCGTTGTCGAGCCAGACATAAAGGAGGGTATGGCTGTCGGCCGCCCATTCCAGCGAGCCATCGCAATCGGCAATGCGAGAGTCGACCAGCGCGCCGGTTTGGGCCTCAATAATATTGACCGTATAGAACTCCGAGCCCTTGGTGTCGACGGCGTAGGCGACCAGCTTGTGGTCCGGACTATGCGCGACCTCGGCAATGCGAAAATAGACATGCGGACTCGCCAGCGCATTGCCGTCGATCAGGATCTGCTCCTCGCCGCCGCTTCTGGGGATGCGGCAAAACAAAGGGTGCTGACCGCCGGTGATGAAGCGGGTGTAATAGGCAAAGGCGCCGTCCGGGGCCGGCACGCCCGCGTCGTCCTCCTTGATGCGGCCCTTCATCTCCGCAAAGAGCTTGGCTTGCAGCGTCTCGCTGCCGGCCATCGCTGCCGCGCTATAGGCATTTTCCGCCTCGAGATAAGCCTGGATCTCCTGGTCCAGAACGGCCGGGTCGCGCATCACCTGTTGCCAATTGTCGGCGCGGAGCCAGGCATAGTCGTCCACCCGCGCGATGCCGTGATGCAGCGCGGTGAAAGGGCGACGGACGGCGCGGGGCGCGCGCACGCGTGAAGCTCTGTCATTCATGAGAAGGACTTATGCCCCCGCTTTCGCCGGCGTTGTCTTCGGGGTCGAGCTGCAAGGCCGCCCCGTTGATACAGTAGCGCGCACCGGTCGGCTCGGGCCCGTCAGGAAACACATGTCCGAGATGAGCCTCGCATTTCGTGCAGCGAACCTCTGTGCGGCGCATGAAGAGGGACCGGTCTTTGTGCTCGCTAACCGCGTTTTTGCGGGCCGGGGCATAGAAACTCGGCCAGCCAGTGCCGGAGTCGTATTTGGTCTCCGAGCTGAAAAGCGGCGCGCCGCAGCAGACGCAGCGATACATGCCCGCGCGCTTCTCTTGGTAATAGGGGTGGCTGAAGGCGCGTTCCGTGCCGTGCTTGCGGGTTACATGGTACTGCTCGGGCGTAAGCTTGGCCCGCCACTCGGCTTCCGAGGCTGCGATCTTGCCAGCCTGGTTGTTCTCGGCTTGGTCTTCGTTCATCGATGGAACACTTTCCGCATCATTCGCATTTATTGAAAAGCAATATAGGCATCGGAACGGCGCTTCGAAGAGCTTGGGCTTATCCTGAGGGGGAGGCGGGAACCGGCCGGCGGGGGGTCGAATATGTCTTAAAGTTGTGCGGTAACCCACTTAAGTAGCGGTCAGATCTGGTTGGGTAACCGAATGCGCTGGCCTTCATTTATCATAATTGGCAGATGTCGAGTGTTCGCGAGAACAGTGGTGTTGCGAAATGCATGCTAAAACGCCTATGCGAGACAGATCAGCTTAGGTCTTTTGGCTTGGGGAGATTCTTTAGTTGAGAAACATTGCAACTTCACGTCACAAAAACGGCGTAATCTAGTCGCTCAAGAAACATGTGGGCCCGGGAGATGGGCGAGCATCCGCCAGACAGGGCGTGTGCTGGCGAGGACCGGGGGAGCAGCCAGAATTGAGGAGCCATTTCATGGAAGCGAGTCTGGAGAAGAACGAACTCGTGGAACTCACTGCTGAGATCGTCTCGGCTTATGTCAGCAATAACACGGTAGTGGCCACGGACCTTCCTGGCGTGATCCATAATGTGTTTGACGCGCTGAGCAAGGCCTCGACCGCCTCGGGCCAGCCCGCCAGGGAGGAGCTGAAACCGGCCGTTCCCGTCAAGAAGTCCGTCACGCCCGAACACATCATCTGCCTGGAGGACGGGAAGAAGTTCAAGTCGCTGAAGCGCCATCTCCGCACGCATTACGACCTGTCTCCGGAGGAATACCGCGAGAAATGGGGGCTGCCGCACGATTATCC
>JAWOJH010000217.1:0-15973 GCA_046481725.1 Methyloceanibacter sp.
TCACGCAGGTGACCACCACGCCCATGATCAGACCCGAAAGGCCCATTGCAAAGCCGCCGGCAAGGTCGCCGGTGAAGATCAGGGCCGCGAAAGAGATGCAATAGGCAAGCTGCAGAACGGCAGAAATGGCGCCCGCCACAGCGTCCCGCCCGAGCGTTGACGCGTCGATGTTGCGCGGGCGGAGCGCCAGATTCGCGAGGAGCGACAAGGTCTTTTAACGGAAAGCTTCGGGTTGAATTCGCGCCGATCATGGCTGGCGTCAGCCGTCATGGCAAGCCGAAGCTCGAATGCGGGGTGAACGCGCCGGATTTATGGCGACGAGCGGCGCAAGCGATCCGCCAGCGCCCGCATCACGGCGATCGCGAAATAAGGTGTCTCGTGCACCAGGAACAGGAAGCTCTTCTCGGTGATGGGAGCCAGCTCGCAATCGGTTTTGGCCCGGGCCGTGGCCGCCCGCGGCGATCCGTCGATCAGCGCCATCTCGCCGAAGATGCCCCCTTCCGACAGCAATTCGACGATCTTGCCGTCCCGCTCGACCTCAACCTCGCCGGTGCGGATCACATACATATTGTCGCCCTTGTCCCCGGCCGCGAAGATCGTCTCGCCCGCTTTGAAGCCGCGCGGCGGAAACCCGGCATTGGCGAGCAGTTGAAAGTCGATCGCGGCCACCGTCATCTGCGCGTCCTCCGAGCCTTCAGCCCCCTGGCGGTTCCGGCACTATAGCGGACGCCGCGCATCTCAGTCAGCATTCGCGGCACCGCGTTCCGGATGCCATTGCGAGACGTCTAGGGTCTCATCGATCTTCCAACGTCCCTCCGGCCCGGGTTCGCTGCAAGCCCTTGCCAACATTGCGTTGAACTCGCGCCTGGGGATGGGGCGAAAGCCCAGCCGGCGCAGATGGGCGCTGTCGCGCTTGGCATCGTTCAAGACAAAGCCCCAATGGTGGAGGTAGTAGCTCAAGGTAACGAAGCCCACCTTCGACGCATCCGGCTGTCGCGCGAACATCGACTCGGTGAAGAAGGCCTTGCCGATCGCCACGCCGTAAAGTCCGCCGGCGAGATTGCCCGCCCGATCCCACACCTCGACGGAATGGGCCAAGCCCGCGTCATGTAGCGCTTCATAGGCTTGCATTATGTCGGGCCTGATCCAGGTGAGATGCGCCCGTCCGGGACGCGGGCCGGCGCAAGCCTCGATCACCGCGTCGAAAGCCTGATCGAAGGTCACCTCGAACTGCTTCAGGCGCAGAAGCCGGCGGACATTCTTGGAGATGTGCACCTCGCTCGGAACACAAACCATGCGTTCGGCGGGCGCCCACCATTTCTGCGGACCGATATGCGCGAAAGGGAATAGGCCCTTCGCATAAGCGGCTTTCAGTACCGGCACGCTCAGATCGATGCAGATGCCGGCAAGCCCGTCGGGATGGCGCAACGCAGTCTCGGGATCGGGCAGCACATCGCCGCCGGGTCCAAGTCCGGCATAGTGCCTCGCGAGCATCACAAGCGTCGCCGGCACGCCCCAGAGCCGCGGCGGCTTCAGGCTCCACAACAGGCCGAGCAGCCAGCGCTGAAGCCTTTGCGAAACGCCATCCGCGGCGCGCTGCGAAACCGGCTCGGTAGCGTCACGCCTAGCTTCTGTTGTCATGCCGTAGGTCCAAGCCATGAACGACAATAGCCGCCCCGCCAATGTCGCGGGCAAGTTGCGCTGTTTAGTCGCCGCCCTCGCCGCCGGACGTCCGCACCTTGCCGACCGCATCGAGCCAGCCGCCATAGCGCGCGTCCCGCTCCGCCTCGCTCATTTGCGGCTCGAACACCCGCGCCGCGACCCAAGCTCGTTCGAGCGCGCCGGTATCGCCGTAAAAGCCGGCAGCCTGGCCGGCGTGATAGGCGGCACCAAGCGAGGTGGTTTCCGGCGTGCGCGCAACCTCCACGCTCCGCCCAAGAATATCTGCCACACGCTGCATGAACCACGCATTGCCCGTCATGCCGCCATCCACGCGCAACGCACCCGCCGCGGCGATGCCACACTGAGCCATATCACGCTCCATGGCGAACAGGAGATCGCGCGTCTGAAAGGCCACGGCTTCCAGCCCCGCCGCGACCAGATCGGCCTTGGAAGCAGCGCGCGTCAGACCGAGAATCGCCGCGCGAGCATTCGCGTCCCAGAACGGGGCCCCTAATCCCTGAAAGGCCGGGACCAGATAGACGCCTGAATTCGGATCGGCTTCCCGGGCGAGCGCCTCGCTTTCGGCTGCGGTGGCGATAAGCCCGAGACTGTCCCTGAGCCACTGTACCGTCGCACCGGCCATGAAGATCGCGCCTTCGAGCGCGTAGCTGCGCTTACCCTCGAGTTGGTGAAATACGGTTGAAAGCATGCGCGTGGCCGAAGCTACCTTCTCCGCGCCGGTATTCGCGAGCACGAAGCAGCCAGTGCCGAATGTCGCCTTGAGCATTCCCGGCGTGAAGCAAGCCTGGCCGTAGCCCGCCGCCTGTTGGTCTCCCGCGACGCCACGGATAGGAATTGCCGCGCCGAAATGTTCAGGCTGCGTCTCGCCGAAATCGCCTTGGTTGTCGCGCACCTCCGGCAACATGCCGGGCGGGACGCCGAACCGCTCGAGCAGCCGCGCATCCCAGTTGCCCGACCTGATGTCATAGAGCTTGGTGCGCGCGGCATTGGTGGCGTCGGTTGCGTGCAAGGCGCCGCCCATCAGCCGGAACAGGAGATAGCTGTCGATCGTGCCGAAACACACTTCGCCGGCTTCGGCGCGTCGCCGCAAGCCCGGCACATTGTCCAGGAGCCAGGCCAGCTTGGTCGCCGAGAAATAGGGATCGATGACGAGGCCGGTCGTCTCCGCGACATGCGCCTCCCAGCCTTCGCGCACGAGTTCAGCGCAGAGTTCGGCGGTGCGGCGGTCTTGCCAGACGATCGCATTGGCCAGCGGCTTGCCGGTCTCCCTTTCCCAGACCACCGTCGTTTCGCGCTGATTGGTGATGCCGAGGGCCGCAATCGGTTGCGCGCCCGCTTCGGCGAGCACCGCGCGGCCCACTTCGAGCACCGAGCGCCAGATCTCCTCCGCATCGTGCTCGACCAGCCCGGGCGCGGGATAGACCTGCTTGAGCGGCACTTGCGCGGTGGCGCGCGCCATGCCCTCGCGGTCGAACAGCATGGCGCGCGTGCTGGTGGTCCCCTGGTCGATCGCGAGGACGTAGTCCGCCCTGCTCATTGCAGCTTTGCGGCTTGCGTCTGGCCGGCGATCCAGGCGCAATAGTCCTCGCTCCCCCCTTCGGTCGGCAGCACCAGCAAGGCCGGGATCTCGTAGGGGTGGAGCCGCTTGGTTTCCTCGATCACCCGCTCCACCAGCGCGGCGCGCGTCTTGATGATCATGGCGATCTCGTTCGCCTCCTCGCGCGCGCCCTTCCACTCGAAGATCGAGATCATGCCCGGGAACATGTTGACGCAGGCCGCGAGCCGCGCCGCGACCAAGGCTTCACCCACCCGTTTGGCGTCCTCGATGCTCGGAAAAGTCGTATAGATCAGGACCGGCCGCTCGTCGTTCGCCATGAATTCACCTTTTGCCGTCAATGCTGGACGCTTGCATTGTCCTGGGGCGCCGCCTTTATAGTGCCCGCTTCTCAACGCCGCTCCAAGCGCCCCGGCATGGTCATGGCCCAATTCGACAAGATCGCCTTCGTCGCCAGCGACACCCCAGAGGCTCAGGAGGCGTTGCAAACGCTGGCCACCCGCTACGACAACGTCCCGGTCGAAGCGGCCGACGCCATCGTCGCGCTTGGCGGCGACGGGCTGATGCTGCAAACCATGCACCGTCATCTCAACAGCCGCATCCCGATCTACGGCATGAACCGGGGGTCGGTCGGCTTTCTGCTCAACGACTACCGCGAAGACAGTCTGATGGAGCGGCTCAAGGCTGCCGAGATCAACGTCATCCACCCCTTGCGCATGACGGCCTACGACAAGTCCGGCGCCAAGCACGAAGCGCTCGCCATCAACGAGGCGTCGCTGTTCCGGCAGATCTACCAGGCGGCCAAGCTGAAGATCTCGGTCGATGGCACCGCGCGACTCGACGAGCTGATTTGCGACGGCGTGCTGGTTTCGACGCCAGCCGGTTCGACCGCCTACAATCTCTCGGCCCACGGCCCGATCCTGCCGATCAACGCGCCGCTGCTGGCCCTGACCCCAATCAGTCCGTTTCGCCCGCGGCGCTGGCGCGGCGCGCTGCTGCCGAACGACGCGCATGTGACCTTCGAGGTGCTCGAGCCGGACAAGCGGCCGGTGAGCGCCGTCGCCGATCATACCGAGTTTCGCGACGTGGTCCGTGTCGAGGTGAAGGAGGAAAGCGGCATCGACATTTTCATGATGTTCGATCCGGGGCACACCCTCGCCGAGCGCATCCTCTCCGAGCAATTCGGTTATTGAAGGCGCTTCCACTGCGGTTCAAGGTTCCCAGACTGCGACAATCTCGCTGAGTTCCGGCCTCTCCCGTTCTTCGGGCTTCTCCTTCGGTGTCCCGACATAGACGAATCCGGCGACGCGCTCGTTCTCGGCGAGCTCGAGCGCGCGGCGCACGCCTTCGCTGTAGCCATACCATTCGGTGATCCACTGCGTGCCGTAGCCGAGCGCATTGGCGGCGAGGACCAAGTTCTGGCAGGCGGCGCCGCAGGAAAGAATCTGCTCCCAGTCCGGCGCGGCCTTGTTCTCGACCACGCGCGAGATTACCGCGATCACCAGCGGCGCGCGCAGGAACCGCTTGGCCTCGGCCTCCAGCCGGAAGGCGCCGGCGTCCGGTTCCTCCTCCCGGCAGGTCTCGGCCAGCACCTTGCCGAATGCCGCCCGCGCGTCGCCCTGAAACAAGATGAACCGCCACGGCACCAGTTTCTTGTGGTCAGGCACGCGGGAGGCTGCCCGCAGCATCAGCTCCAATTCGGATCTGCTGGGTCCCGGCTCGCCGAGCGCATTGGCCGAGACCGAGCGGCGGCGGAGGAGGAGGTCGAGGGTTGGGTTGGTCATGGGTTGCGTTAGGCCGGCTTGGGGGTGGAGTTCCCTATCCCGAATCAAGGGGACGGACAATGCTCAGCGGCGATCCTTGGTCCTCGCAAAACACCGCAAATCGGCCTCATTCCCAAAGGAATTTCGCCGCTCTGTGCGCACCCGAAACGGGGTATAACAGCTTGCGGCCGACGGATCGGAGCAATCGCCATGCGGGGGAAACGCTGCGCGAGGCTTAGCCTCATGCTCTTGCCCGCCGCTCTGCTTGGAGCGGCGGCTGCCGCGGCCCAAGATACGCCCGCTCCCCACTCCGGCTTGCCTGCCACTGTCTTCGTGCTCGACGCCTCGAGCAGCATGAGCGCCAAGATCGACGGTTCGACGCGGCTCGCCGCCGTCCGCGCCGAATTCGGTGAGGCTGTGGGGACCTATGGCAACCGGCTGTCCTTCGGCTTGGTCGCCTTCGGCCATCGCAAAGCCTCGAACTGCGCCGACAGCGAAGTCCTGGCCAAACCCGGCGAACTCACTGTCGACACGCGATCCACCCTGCTCGACAAGATCGGCCCCAAAGGCCAGGCGCCGATTGCCGCCGCCCTGAGCGATGCCGCGAAGGCGGGCCAAGACCAAGCCAGGCTCGACATCGTGCTGGTCGCCGATGGCGGCGACACGTGCGACGCCGATCTTTGCTCCACCGCGGTCGCGATGAAGGAAAAGTCTCCTCACCTGCGCATTCACGCCATTGCATTCGGCGCGAAGGAGGACGAGGCCAAGCCGCTGACCTGCCTCGCCGCGGCCACGGGTGGAGCCTTCCTGTCCGCCGGCAACGTTGGCGAGTTGAAAGCGGCGCTCGCCACGGTGCTCGATGCGGCGGCCAGCGAGGCGCCCGAAGCGGCGCCGGTCGCGGCAGCCGAAGGCCACATGGCAGCCCTGCCGCCGGCAGCCCTGCCGCTCGGTACGTCGGCGGCGATGCCGATCGACCTCGACGCCGCGCCGCAAGCCGAAACCACCGGGCTGCCTCCCGGCACCGTAGCCACGGCGCCGATCGATCTCGATGCCGCCGCAGCCGAGCATGACATGCCGGCGGAGCCGTCCGGGAACGCGGAGACCGCCGTGCTCAAATCCGCAGCCCCGCCGCCGGCGCAAGGCGAGTCGATCGCGCCGCCGGTGAACCGGGTGCAGTCGGTGCCGATCGCCCCGCCGCCGCCGCCGCCGCCCGCCGCCAAGACCGCTGCCGCGCCCCCCGCACCGCCGCAGAAGCCCGTACCGGTCACCTTCAAGGCCCTCATCAGCGAGACCGGACCAGGCCTCAACTCCGGCCTGACCTGGCGGGTCTTCGCCGCGAAGACGCCGTCTGAAGGCGGCGGCTTCAAGCTGCTCAGCACCCATCGCGAGGCCATGCCGACCGCGGCCCTGCTGCCCGGCGAATATCTCGTCAATGCCGCTTACGGCCTCTCCAACCTCACCAGGAAGATCAAGGTCGAGGGCGGCCGCTCGCTGGAGGAGACCTTCGTGCTCAATACCGGCGGGCTGAAGCTTGCGGCGGTGCTCCCCAGCGGCGAGCCTTTGCCCGAGGGCGCCGTCAAGCTCGATATCCTCTCCGACGAGGAGGACCAGTTCGGCAATCGCCAAGCGATCCTTCGCAACGCCAAGCCCGGAATCACCATCCGCCTCAATGCCGGCGCCTACCGCATCGAAAGCCTATATGGCGACGCCAACGCGGTCATCCGGGTGGACGTGACCGTCGAGCCCGGCAGGGTCACCGAAGCCACCGTCAAACAGACCGGCTCCAAGACCACCTTCAAGCTGGTCCAGTCGCTTGGCGGCGAGGCGCTTGCCGACACCAAATGGACCATCCTCACCTCGGCCGGTGACGTGGTGAAGGAGAATGCCGGCGCACTGCCCACCCATATCCTCGCCCCCGGCAGCTATGCGGTGGTCGCCGACCATGGCGGCCTGAGCTACACACGCAAATTCTCCATCGAGTCCGTCGAAGCGAAGCAGGTTGAGGTCGTGGTCGAGGACGGCCCGACCTCGCCGGAGGACTTGAAGGCGCTCACCGATCCGCCCGAGCCGCCGCCGGTCTCGGCCGAAGGCGTGATCGCCGGCGACGGTCAAGCGCCAAAGCCCGAGGGCGGCATGGCCTTCGACGGGTTCTCGTCGGCGCCCCGCGCCGATCCGACCGCGCCGCTGATCAATCCCGGCGTGCTGCTGCGCGGCGCCCGCTAGCGCTTCTGGTCTAGTCCAGACACGCGATTTCGTGCCGGGGCACGCAAGCAAGCAGCGAGCCGCCCTCCCCCTCAAGGGCAAGTCGGCCCATCGTCAAGCAACCGCAGTACCAGAGTGTCCGCGCAGATCGGGCGGGACGGCCTCGTCCTTGAGCATCTTGACCGCCGCATCGAGTGTCATCACCTCTTGCGCCTGCGAGCCGAGCCGCCGCATCGAGACCGTCCGCGCCTCGGCCTCGCGCTTGCCAGCCACCAGCAGCACCGGCACCTTGGCCAGCGAGTGCTCACGCACTTTGTAGTTGATCTTCTCGTTGCGAAGATCTGCCTCGGCGCGCAAGCCGGCCTTGAGCAGCGCGGCCAGCACCTCCTCCGCGTAGGCATCCGCGTCCGACACGATGGTGGCCACCACCGCCTGCACCGGCGCCAGCCAAAGCGGCAGATGGCCGGCATAATGCTCGATCAGAATACCGGTGAAGCGCTCGAGCGAGCCGAACATGGCGCGGTGGATCATCACCGGTGTGGTCTTCTCGCCGTCCGGCCCGATATAGAAGGCGCCAAGTCGCGCCGGCATGTTGAGATCGACCTGGATCGTGCCGCATTGCCAATCGCGGCCGATCGCGTCGCGCAACACATATTCGAGCTTCGGCCCGTAGAAAGCCCCCTCGCCCGGGTTCAGCTCATAGTCGAGTCCCGCGGCCTCGACCGCGCGCTTCAGCGCGGCTTCCGCCTTGTCCCACACCTCGTCGGCGCCGACCCGCTTCTCCGGCCGGTCGGAGAATTTGATGCGCACATCGGTGAAGCCGAAATCGTGATAGATCGACAGCATCTGCTCGTTGAGCTTGACGCATTCCTCGGTGATCTGGTCCTCGGTGCAGAAAATATGCGCGTCGTCCTGGGTGAAGTGACGCACGCGCAGGAGCCCATGCAGCGCGCCGGACGGCTCGTAGCGATGCACCTTGCCGAACTCGGCGAGACGCAAGGGCAGGTCACGATAGCTCTTCAAGCCATGCTTGAAGATCTGCACATGGCCGGGACAGTTCATCGGCTTGCAGCAATAGATGCGCTCGTCCGGCGTCTCGGCGATATACATATTCTCGGCGAATTTCTCCCAGTGACCGGACTGCTCCCACAAGGCGCGGTCGAGCATGTCAGGCGAATTCACCTCGACATAGCCCCAGGCGTTCTGGCGCCGGCGCATATAGGCGATCAGCGCGGTGAACAGAGCCCATCCCTTCGGGTGCCAAAACACGGCGCCCGGCGCCTCTTCCTGGAAATGGAACAGGTCCATCTCGCGGCCGACGCGGCGATGGTCGCGCTTCTCCGCTTCTTCGAGCTGATGCAGATAGGCCTTGAGGTCCTCCTCGCTCGCCCAAGCGGTGCCGTAGATGCGCTGGAGCATCGGCCTGGTCGAATCCCCACGCCAATAGGCGCCGGCGATCTTGAGCAGCTTGAAGCCTTTGCCGACCTTGCCCGTCGACGTCATATGCGGCCCGCGGCAGAGATCGAGCCATTCGCGTTGCGAATAGAGCTTGATCTCGTCGCCTTCCGGGATCGCGTCGATCAGTTCGAGCTTGAAGGTCTCGCCCTTGCCGGCGAACAGCTCCTTCGCCTCCTTGCGGCCCACGACCTCGCAGGTGAAGGGCGAGTCCCGCGCGACGATCTCGCGCATCTTGGCTTCGATCTTGGGGAGATCGTCCGGTGTGAACGGCTCCTCGCGCGCGAAATCGTAATAGAAGCCGTTCTCGATCACCGGCCCGATCGTGACCTGCGTGCCGGGATAGAGCGCCTGCACGGCCTCGGCCATCACATGCGCCGCGTCGTGGCGGATCAACTCGAGCGCTGCCGCGTCGTCGCGCGTCACGAATTTGATCGCGGCGTCGTTCTTGATGGGAGCGGAGAGGTCGGCGAGCTTGCCGTCGAGAACCATCGCCACGCTGCGCTTGGCGAGCGACGGCGCGATCGACTTGGCGACCTCAAGCCCGGTGGTGCCTTGGGGCACCTGCCGCTTCGCGCCATCGGGAAATGTCAGGGAGATCTGCGACATGGTCTTCTCCTCTCACTCCTGCGTACCGGCGCAGGTAAGAGATCGTGGGTACAGGCGCGCCTTTTAGCGAGTTTCCGCCGCCGCGTCACCTGCCTTGAGCCGCCAGCGGCCGTAGCGCCAGGGCGCCAAAGGATGACGCTCGCCGCGCAGGTCGGGTACCGGGTCTAATCCATCGCTGCCCCAAGGATGGCAGCGGCAAAGCCGCGCCAGCATCAGCCAGCCCCCCTTCCAGGCGCCGTTGGTCTCGATCGCTTCGCGCGCATAGTCCGAGCAAGTCGGCAGATGCCGGCAATTCACGCCGAGCAGCGGCGAGATCGTCAGCCGGTAGAGCGCGATCGGCGCCAGCAGCAGCGTCTTGGCGATCCGCCCGCCGAGCGGCGCGCGCTCCCCGCTCGGGGCGGCCTTAGACATGCTCGGCCGAACGTGACGTGGCGGCGTCAGGGTCGCGCCCTGCTTCGATCTGCCGGATGGCGTCTTCCACCGCGTCGAACACAAGCAGGGTCGAGGCATGCCGCGCCTTGTAGTCGCGCACCGGCACCAGCATACCGAGGTCGGCCCATTTGCCTTCAGGCGGCTGCGCCCCCTCTTTCAGCATGGCCCGCATCGCCATTCCCACCGCCCGGAGTTCTTCGGCACTGGAGCCGACAATCTCCCGGCCCATCACCGAGGCCGAGGACTGGCCAAGCAGGCAGGCCTTCACGCTTTGCCCGTAATCGGTCACCACGCCGCCCTCCATGGCGAGATCGACCGTGACCGTGCTGCCGCAAAGCTTAGAATGCGCCGTCGCCGTAGCCTGGGGCGCGGCGAGCCGCGCCGTCCGCGGCAGGGCGGCCGCAAGTTCCAGAATCCGCTGGCTGTAGATATCTTCAGGTAGATTCATGGTTTCATCTTGCCACGTTGCCGGGCCACGCTCGTCTTGCGGGCCGAAATTACGCATTATATATGCAGCCGGGCTCGACTATCGGAGGGCCCCCGGCCAAAGGGCCTTCCCAGCCGGGTGTTGACGGATAGGCTATACTAGCCCAACTGGAGTTTAGAACAGTCGAGGGCCCTCGGCGTTAAGCCAGGACAAGGAAAGTTTCCCATCTCATGGACGTCACGGTGAAGAAGCTCAGGACGCGGCCGCCGGTCGATACCGGCCCCGGACCCGCCATCATTCGGCCCTCGCGCGAGGCTGCAGAGGAGGCGGTCCGCACGCTTATCGCCTATGCCGGCGAAAATCCCGACCGCGAAGGCCTGCGCGAGACCCCGCGCCGCGTGACCTCGGCCTATGACGAGTTCTTCGCCGGCTATCGCGAGGACCCGCTCGAAGTGTTGTCCCGCACTTTCGACGAGGTGGCCGGCTATGACGATATCGTCATGCTGCGCGACATCGAACTCAACTCGCATTGCGAGCACCACATGGTCCCGTTCGTCGGCAAGGCGCATGTCGCCTATTTCCCGACCGACCGGGTGGTCGGCATCTCCAAGCTCGCCCGCGTGGTGGAAGTCTTCGCCCGCCGGCTACAGACCCAGGAGACCATGACCGCGCAGATCGCCGAGACCATCGACAAGGCGCTGAAGCCGAAAGGCGTGGCGGTGATGATCGAGGCCGTGCATCAATGCATGACCATCCGCGGGGTGAGGAAACCGAACGTCGCCACCATCACCAGCCAGTTCACCGGCATCTTCAAGGAAGACCCGGCGCAGCAGGCGCGGTTCATGATGCTGGCCGCAGAGCGCGGCCGCGCCTAAGCGCGCCCGCCAAGGATGGATCGCGGTGAGCGAGACCGCCGGCTTCCCCGCCCCTGAGAGCAAGACCGACAGCGAGGAAAGCCTGACCTTTGTGCCGCGTTTCGACGCCGACGGCTTCGTGCCGGCGGTGGCGACCTCCGCCGAGACCGGCGAGGTGCTGATGCTCGCTTATATGAACGCGGAGGCGCTTCGCCGCACCATCGAGACCGGGGAGGCGCATTATTGGTCGCGCTCCCGGAACCGGCTCTGGCGCAAGGGCGAGGAGAGCGGCCACGTTCAGCGCGTGGTCGAGTTACGCACCGACTGCGACCAGGACGCGATCTGGCTGAAAGTCTCGTCGGCGGGGGCTGCCTGCCATACCGGTCGGCGAAGCTGCTTCTACCGGTCCGTGCCGCTCGGCCCCCTGCCCGCCGACGGCCTCTCGCTCAGCTTCGTCGACGCGGAGCGGCAGTTCGATCCGCAAGCCGTCTATGGTCATGCTGGCGCCGCAAAGGGAACCTTAAAGAGTTCGGAGTAGTAATACTCCGCGGCTAGAGCGTCGCATTCGGCCAAGCCGGTTGATGTTCCAAGGATGGTCGTTTGCGGCCGCATGGCCGGACTGTCTTTCGGCTTGGGCCCTTAACATGACACGACCATTGATTGGTATAGCGCTTGGCGGCGGCGCCGCCCGCGGTTGGGCGCATATCGGCGTGCTGAAGAGCCTGATCGCCGCCGGCCTCGAGCCCGACATCGTTGCAGGGACCTCGATCGGCGCCGTAGCCGGAGCCTGTTACGTGACCGGCCGGCTCGACGCGCTGGAGGATTTCGCCGCGAGCCTCACCCGCCGCCGCATCTTCGGCTTTCTTGACTTTAATTTCGGCGGTTCGGGGCTGATCACCGGCCAACGCCTGAGCGAGCGGCTCGAGCATCATCTGCAGGACGTCCATATCGAGCGGCTGGAGCGGACCTTCGTGGCCGTCGCCACCGAGCTCGGCAGCGGTCACGAAGTCTGGCTCAACAAGGGCAGCCTGGTGAACGCGTTGAAAGCGTCGTTCGCCCTACCCGGCATTTTCCGCCCGGTGAAGATCAATGGCCGCTGGCTGATCGACGGCGCTCTGGTTAATCCGATACCCGTGTCGGTCTGCCGTGCGCTCGGCGCCCGCATCGTCATCGCCGTCAATCTGAACTCCGACATTCTCAACAAAGGCGGCGTGATCCACGATCAGGCTGCCTTCACCGAGCCGCAGGCCATGCCGGAGGATAACCGTCTCCCCGGCACCAATGGCCGCGCGGCGTTGCATCTGCTGCACCGGCAGATTTTCGGCCGGGATAACGAAGCACCGGGCATTTCCGCGGTGATGATGGACGCGATCAACATCACCCAGGACCGCATCGCCCGGTCGCGGCTCGCCGGAGACCCGCCGGATGTCATCATCGGGCCGAAGACAGGCGGAATCGGGCTGTTCGACTTCCACCGCGCGCGCGAGGCGATCGAACACGGCGCACGCGCGGCGGAGAAGCAGATCGAAGAGATCAGACAGGCGGTGAGAACGCACTCCGCCTGAGCGCGCTCAGCCGGTGGCGATATATTCCCGCATCGCGGCGGCTTCCATTTCCGCCTCCGCGATCCGCATTCTCACGACATCGCCGATCGATACGAGCCCGCAGAGCCGGCTCCGTTCGACCACGGGCATGTGCCGGAACCGGTGCGCGGTCATCTCCGCCATCAGCCGGTCGATCGTATCCGCCTCGCGGCAGGTCACCACCGACTTGGTCATGCAGGCGGCCACCGGCTCCTTCAGCACCTTCGGCCCGACACGGCCGATCTCCCGCACGATGTCGCGCTCCGAGACGATGCCCACCACCTTGCCGTCGGCGCCGGTAATGACGACGCAACCAATACCGTGCGCCCCGAGCGTTTCGGCAATGTCGAGCAGTGGCGTATTCGGGCCAGCGGTCACTACCTCCCGGCCCTTCGACTTCAATATTGCGGCCACATTCATTGTCGTCTCCTCCAGCCCGGGAACTTTGGTCCCGTTTGCTGCGACATTGTGTCCCGTACCGTGAAGACGCGCAAGTCGCCTGGAAAGTTGCACGCGAAATCCGGCCGTTAGGGCTCGGATTCTAAACGCGGCGCGGCGCTGCCCCGGTCGAAGAAGCCAAAGATCAGCAAGCCGCACACAAATCCCCCGATATGCGCCTCCCAGGCAATGCCGCCCTCTTCGCCCGCGATCCTGACCGAGCTCAGGCCGAAATAGGCGTTGAGCGCCACCCAGAACGCCAGGAAGGCGAGCAGGCGCCGATCGCCGAACGTCTCGGCCAGGCTCATCGCGGGCGCGCTCGCAAAATCGGGGCGCCGCTGTTCCGGCGAAGGTTCGGCGCGGAAGAAAAATCTGAGCGCTCCGGCCATCTGCCCTGAAATCGCCGCCGAGGCGCCGACCACCGGAGCGAGCGCCCCGAAGTGGAAGGCAAGATGAGTGAAAGCGCCGGCAATGCCGCATAAGATCGAAAAGGAGAGAAAGGCGGATCCGCTCATGCGGCGGGCAACGGCGCTGCCGAAGGCGAGCATCCAGAGCAGGTTCACCATGAGATGCACCCAGCCCGCATGCACCAGCATGTAGGTGACGAACGAGGTGACCGCCGCCAGATAGCCGCCCGGCAGCTCGAGCGCTGCACCGCTATAGCGCGCCGGGATAAAGGCGAGCGCGAGCAGCATGGTGAGGTCGAGGTCATAGGGAAGCAGAAACCTGACAAGCTGGACGCCGATCAGTAACGCGCCGATGCCGACCACGACCGCCGGAACATTCAGAGCAGGTTCAGCCGCACGCATCGCGGCCAGCCCCCCGCGCGCGCCCGCTCCCGCCGCACGGCAACCATAACCACCGGCAAACGCCCTCCTGGAGTTCCCCCTCCCCGGTCCTGGCACACTCCCTGCTATCTCGGTTCATGCGCATGTGTCGCTCGGCTTTTGTGCCAAAGCGGGATGTTTACCTTGGCTTGGCGGAAGCATGGGCGAGGCTTTGTGTCCGGTGTAGCGTTTCCCGTGGGTGGGGGTCATGCAGCAGCCAACGAGTAGGCAGCTTTACGCGTATTGGGATCGCCTACGCAATGGCCGTGTCGCGCCGCGCCGATTCGAGATCGAGCCCGCCAAGATCGCCACACTCCTGCCTGAGACTTTCATCGTCGAGGACGCGGGCATGCTCGGCTACCGGTTCCGGCTGGCCGGCACCAAGATTTGCGAACAGTTCGGACGCGAGCTGCGTGGCGCGGACCTCTTGGGCCTGTGGGACATCAAGGACCGCGCGGCGATCACCTCACTGCTCCGCAATGTCTTCACCGACGCCGCGGCCGGCTATGGGTCGTTTCGAGCCTATGCCAGCGACCGGCGCCAGGCGCGCTTCGAGTTGGTGCTTTTGCCGCTGATCCACACCGGGGACGCCATCAATCGCGTCCTCGGCGCCATTACCGCCATCGACCCGCCCTTCTGGCTCGGCGCCGAGCCGCTTCTGCGCCAGGAACTAGTCGAACTCAATCTCCATTGGCCCGATGGTGTCCCCGCGTTCATGGCGCAGGGCGGCGCCGAGATCATCAGCCTCGCCCGGCGCCGCTTCCGCCTGCTCGCCGGCCGGTTGGGCGACGGCGATTAGCAACCGGCGGTAAAGGACGTCTGCGGACAAATATCGTTTTGGGGCGGGCGTTTAGCCGTTCCTTAACCGAGTTTGGCCTAGCTTGACCGTCAAACGCCATCTTTCGTGCCACCCGAACCCCGGCGGAGCATGAGCATCCCCACTTCCGAGGAAGGAACGCCGGCAGAGTCGCTGAAGGAGCGCGGCGAGCGCCTGCTCGAGCGCAGGCTTAACCGGCCGATGGTCAAGATCGTCCCGGACCGGCGCCGCCATCGCCGCGTCCCGGTCAAGGTGTTCGGCCGCTTCATGCGCGAGGACAAGCAGGAATATCCTTGCCAAGTGATAAACATGTCCGCCGGCGGCATGGCCGTGCTGGCGCCGGTCAGCTGCGAGGTGGACGAGCGCATCGTCGCCTATCTCGACAATATGGGCCGGATGGAGGGCATCGTTGTGCGCCGCTTCGAGGGCGGCTTCGCCGTGCGCATCCTGGCGAGCCTCTACAAGCGCGAGCGCATTGCCAATCTCCTCACTTGGCTGATCAATCAAGAGCGGCTCGGCCTGACCGAAGAGCGCAAGCATGAGCGCGTCGTCCCCCGCGTCAATGCGTCCAAGCTGATCCTCCCCGACGGCGCGGTGCATAATTGCCGGGTCATCGACGTGTCGCTGAGCGGCGCCTCGGTGGCCTGCACCGTCAAGCCGGATATCGGGACCATGGTCATTCTCGGCCGGATGCGGGGCCGGGTGGTGCGCCACCACGACCAGGGGATCGCGCTGCAATTCGCCGAGTTGCAGAATCCCGACAGCCTGGCCCGCACCTTCGGCTAGCGCGGTCTCCCTCACCAGGTCGTGATGTCGACTTGACCTCACGGATTTTGTCGGACAGTTGAGTTCAAGTGATGTGCTCCGCGCACTAGGGTTCGCGCGCGAGGCAATCCAGCCTCCCCCCAAGGAGTAGCTTCCATGAAACCATATCTGCTCGCTGCCACGCTGATCTGCGCCTCCGCTGCCTCTGTCATGGCGGCGGGGCCCTTCTACATCGTGTTCGACAAGACGACGAAGACCTGCTCGATGTCGCGCACGCAACCCACCGAGACCGAGAAGTTCAGCATGATGGGCCAGTACGGCTCCGAAGCCGCCGCCAAGATGGCAATGGCCGGCATGCAGGAGTGCAAGGGCTAGGGTCGAGACTCATTCAAACCCAGAAGGCGATGATGGCAGCGATCGCGACCGCCGATAGGAAGTTGGCGGCGAGCTTGTCGTAGCGCGTTGCGATGCGACGGAAGTCTTTCAAGCGGCAGAAGGCGGCTTCGATCCGGCAGCGCTCGCGATAGCGCTTTTCGTCATATCGAATGGTGCGCTTGCGGTTG
>JAWOJH010000026.1:0-4908 GCA_046481725.1 Methyloceanibacter sp.
CGCGCTCCTTGAGAATCTTCGCCTCGATATCGGCCTTGGCCTCTTCGAAGGTCGGCGTGCTTCCCGGCTCGATCGAGGTCACGCGCAACAACACGACGCTGCCGAACTTGCCGGAGACCGGCTCGCTGACCTTGTCGGCTTCCAGATTGAAGGCGGCCTCGGAGATAGCGGAGTCGGCGAGATCGGTGCGGCTCACCGTGCCGAGATCGATGTCGGACTCGTTCAAGCCCTGCTCCTTGGCGAGTTCGACGAAGTCGGTTCCGGATTGCAGCTTTTGATGAGCGGCGTTGGCGGCGGCGAGGTCGGGAAAGGTGATCTGCTGGACGCGCCGCTTCTCCGGATTGCCGAGCTGATCCTTGCCGGCCTCGTAGGCGGCCTTGAGATCGGTTTCGGTGATCTTGACCTCGGCTCTGACGGTCTCTGGCGTGACGGCGAGCAAGCCGACTTTGCGATATTCGGGTTGGGTGTATTTGCTCTGGTGGTTTTCGTAATAGCGCTTGAGATCCTCCTCGGTCGGTTCGGTTATCGTCCCGGCCACGCTGGACGGCACCAAGACATAGCGCAGGGTGCGCGTCTCCCCGTTATAGGAGTTGAGCGCATCGACCAGGATGGCGGGGCTGTTCACCACTTTGCCCACCGTCGTCAGGACCTGCCGGCGCAGATTGCTTTCCCTGAGCGACGCCAGATAGCTGTGCTCGTTCATGCCGATTTGGAACAGTACCTGCTGGAACACGCCGGGACTGAAATTGCCCAGCGCATCCTTGAAGGAGGGATCCTTCATGACATCATCGAGAATCGCCGCGTCGCTGATGCCGAGATGCAAATCCCGCGCGTGATTGTCGACCGCTGCACCGCCGATCAGCCGCTCCATGACGCGGCTGTCCAGGCCGAGCGCGCGAGCCTCTTGCAGGGAAAGGCTGCGCCCCGCCTGTGAGCTCATCGAGCGCAGCACTTCCTGCTGGGCGCGGAGATAGTCTTGGCTGCTGATCTCGGTTTTCCCGACACGGATCAGGGTCTGCTGGCCGTAGCCCGTAAAGATGTCGGCGATTCCCCAGACCGCGAAGCTGATCACCAGCAAGCCGACGAGGATCAAGCCGAGAAACCGGGACGTCCCCTTGCGTAACGTGTCGAGTGCCACTTGAAACCTTCCATTCGCTGTTTGCCAAAGCCGCGCTGTCGTCCGATGTTTGGACTTCCTCGCGCGGCGGCGGCATCATAGGTATCAGGGAGAAGCCCGGCAAGGCAGGGTATTTGCCCAAGCTCTTGGCGGAAGGTAAAAAACCGGGCCCGGCGGGGGCGCGATGAGGTGGGGACGTGGCGACAAGCAGGCCCCTGGTTGCGGGGAATTGGAAAATGAACGGCCTCGCAGCTGCCTTGGCCGAGCTCAAGGGCCTCAAGGAGCGCCTTGCCGAACACCCGGTGCCCGAGGCCGACATCATGGTCTGCCCGCCGGCGACCTTGCTCGCCCAGGCCCGCTACTTTCTCACTGGAAGCGAGATCATGCTCGGTGCGCAGGATTGTCACACCGAGCCGTCCGGCGCCCACACCGGCGATTTGTCGGCCGAGATGCTGGCCGATGCCGGAGCCAGCGCCGTGATCGTCGGCCACTCGGAACGCCGCGCCGACCACGGCGAGAGCGACGCGGTGGTCAACGCCAAGGCGCGCGCGGCTCACCGCGCCGGTCTCATCGCGATCATCTGCGTCGGCGAGACCGGAGGGGAACGCCAGGACGGCAAGACGCTGGATGTGATCAGGCTGCAGCTCGCCGGCTCGGTGCCCGGCGCTGCGCATGAAGGCAACACGGTCATTGCCTACGAGCCGGTCTGGGCGATCGGCACGGGCCTGACCCCGACGCCAGCCGACGTCGCGGAAGTGCACGGTTTCATTCGCGGCGAGCTTGTAGCCAAACTTGGAGCGGAAGCGGCAAAGGGCTTGCGCATCCTTTATGGCGGTTCGGTGAAGCCGGGCAATGCGGGTGAATTGCTGCGCATGCCGGATGTGGACGGAGCTCTGGTCGGTGGCGCGAGCCTGAAGAGCACAGAGTTCTACGCCATCGCTTCGGTTTACGCGGGGCGGGAGGGCGGCTGACGCCGGTACAACCGTCGCGAGCAGGGTTGGCAAACGCGGCGTTCTTCGCCATGCTACCAGAGGGGAATGATTTGGCCTCGAAGAAGGACCGGCTTCCCGCGGGGACGTGAGGATGAGGATGCTGCGCTTCATTGCCGTGGCGGTTATCGCCGCGAGCCCAGCGCTGTCGCTTGGCGCGATTGCTGTCGCCGAGCCGCTGGCCAAGGAAGCCTGCGCCAAACTGGAAGTCGACCGCCAAAAGCTCAACACTCCCAAAATGCAGGCGGCGCTGGAGCAGGGGCCCGATTGGGTCAAGAACCACCTCAACGAGGCCGACATCGAGAAGGTCAGGGAATTTCTCGTGGTCGAGGAGAAGCTCAAATTCCGCTGCCGCGAGAGTGTCGTCGCCAGAGCCATGCAGCGGGCTTTGACCAACCCCGATTCGGTGCCGATGCCCGACCGCAAGCCCGTCCCGCCGCCAAGCAGCGTCGCCGCCGCGTCCGCCGGCGAGGCGGATGAAATGCCTTTGCCCGACCGCAACCCGGCTGCGGCACAAAGAACCGCCGGCGAGATCAAGTCTAGCCAAACGGTCGCTGATTCGGATAAGACAGCGCCTTCGAACGTGAAGGCGACGAGATGATTACGGTTATTCTGCTGATTCATTTGATGATCTGCATCGCGCTGGTGGGTATCGTCCTGTTGCAGCGGTCCGAAGGCGGCGCGCTCGGCATTGGCGGGGGCGGCAGCGGCGGCTTCATGACCGGCCGCAGCGCCGGCAACGCCCTCACCAAGAGCACAGCGGTACTCGCCGCCTGTTTCTTTGCCACCAGCCTGGCGCTGTCGATCCTGGCGACGCAACAGCGGCCGGCCACGACCATTCTCCCGACCGGAGGCGGCCTGGCGCCGTTGCAAATCCCCGGCGCGCCCGTTCCGGCCGCTCCCGAGGCGCCGGCCGCGCCGCAACCGCCTCAGCCGTAATAGTCTAGCCCGCCTCGCACCGCCGGGGATAAGCTCAGCCTGCGCGCGACGTTTCGCCGTTTGGGGCTTACGACTCAGCCGTGTTTCGGTGTATGGTCGAGGCCCATGGCGCGGTACGTCTTCATTACCGGCGGCGTGGTTTCCTCACTCGGCAAGGGGCTCGCCTCCGCGGCGCTCGGTGCGCTGCTGCAGGCTCGGGGGTTCAGCGTGCGTTTGCGCAAGCTCGACCCCTATCTCAATGTCGATCCCGGAACCATGAGCCCCTATCAGCACGGCGAGGTGTTCGTCACCGACGACGGCGCCGAGACCGATCTCGATCTCGGCCATTACGAGCGCTTCACCGGTCGCCCGGCCAGCCAGGCCGACAACGTCACCACCGGCCGCCTCTATCAGGAGATCATCGGCAAGGAACGGCGCGGCGACTATCTCGGCGCCACCGTGCAGGTGATCCCGCACGTCACCGATGCCATCAAATCCTTCATCACGTCCGGCAATGAAGGCGTCGACTTCGTGCTCTGCGAAATCGGCGGCACCGTCGGCGATATCGAGGGCTTGCCGTTCTTCGAGGCGATCCGCCAGCTCGGCAACGAGCTTCCGCGCGGCTCGACCGCCTTCATCCATTTGACCTTGGTGCCCTTCATTCCGAGCGCCGGCGAGCTCAAGACCAAGCCCACCCAGCATTCGGTCAAGGAGCTCCGCTCGATCGGCATCCAGCCCGATGTGCTGCTCTGCCGCACCGACCGTCCGCTGCCCAAGGACGAGCGGCGCAAGATCGCCCTGTTCTGCAATGTGCGCCCAGAGGCGGTGATTCAGGCGCTCGACGTGCAGAGCATCTACGACGTGCCGGTCGCCTATCACGCCGAGGGACTGGACCGCGAAGTGCTCGCCGCGTTCGGCATTACCGGCGCGCCCGAGCCGGATCTGATTCGCTGGCGGGAGATTTCCGAGACCGTCGCCAATCCGGATGGCGAAGTGACGGTCGCCGTGGTCGGCAAATATACCGGGCTCAAGGACGCCTATAAGTCGCTTAACGAGGCGCTGGTGCATGGCGGCATCGCCAACAAGGTCAAGGTCAATCTCGAATGGATCGAATCGCAGATCTTCGAGAGCCAGGATGCCGCCGCCTATCTCGAGAACGTAAACGGCATTCTCGTGCCCGGCGGATTCGGCGAGCGCGGCTCCGAGGGCAAGATCCAGGCGGCGAAATTCGCCCGCACCAGGGGGCTGCCCTATTTCGGCATCTGTTTCGGCATGCAAATGGCGGTGATCGAGGTCGCCCGCGACATTGCCGGCATTGAGGGTGCGAGCTCGACCGAATTCGGCCCGACCGAGGAGCCTGTCATCGGCCTGATGACCGAATGGATGAAGGGCGAGGAACTGCAAAAGCGGCAATCGAACGGCAATCTCGGCGGCACCATGCGGCTCGGCGCCTATGACGCCGTGCTCGCCAAAGGCAGCAGGGTCGCCCAGATCTACGGCGCGACCCGCATCTCCGAGCGCCACCGTCACCGCTACGAGGTCAACACGCGCTACCGAAACAAGCTCGAAGCCGCCGGCTTGCGCTTCTCAGGCCTCTCGCCCGACGGCCTCTTGCCCGAGATCGTCGAGATCCCCGACCATCCTTGGTTCGTCGGCGTGCAGTTTCACCCCGAGCTGAAGTCGCGGCCGTTCGAGCCGCACCCACTCTTCGCCTCCTTTATCGGCGCCGCGGTCGAGCAGAGCCGCCTGGTCTAAGCGGCTCTGCTCGACCGCGGCGCCGATAAAGGAGGCGAAGAGTGGGTGCGGCTCGAACGGCCGCGACTTCAGCTCGGGGTGAAACTGCACGCCGACGAACCAAGGATGGTCGGGGATCTCGACGATCTC
>JAWOJH010000045.1:0-8771 GCA_046481725.1 Methyloceanibacter sp.
CAAGGCAGCGAAAGACAACAAGCCGCCGGAAGGTTTCGACGCTCGGATCTACACCTATGGCCACCGCAACCCACAGGGCATCGCCTTTATCCCGGGCACCAACCGGCCGGTGACCGCCGAACACGGTCCCTGGCATTCCGATGAGATCACCGCGCTGGTCGTCGGCAGCAACGGCGGCTGGGACCCGCGCCCCAATACGGCCGGCCGTGGTGACTGCCCCGACAACTATTGCGGCTATATGCCTAACCAGATGGAGGGCATGGACCCGAAAGAGCGGGCGAAATTCACGCCGATGACGGACACCAAGACTTATCCCGACGCCATGAAGCCGGCTTGGACCAACAACGGCCTTTCTCAGGGTACGTCCTCCGCCGAGTTCCTGACCGGCGAACAGTGGGGACCCTGGAACGGTCGCTTGGCTGTCGGAATCATGGGAATCGGTTTCGGTGGAACACCCACAGGATATCGCATCGACGTGATCGAACTGAAGGACGATGGCATGTCCGCCGGTGAGGTCGTCACGATGGCTCTGCCCATGGCTTCCGGCCGCTTCCGCTCGGTGGTGCAGGGACCGGACGGCAATCTGTACGCCGCCGTGGACGAGGGTGAAATCCACAAGCTCACGCCAAACTGAGCCTAATCCCGAGAAGCCCCGCAGCCGTCTCGCTGCGGGGCTTTTTTGTGCCCAGGCAGCCCCCTACTCCCACTCGATCGTGCCGGGCGGCTTCGAGGTGATGTCGTAGACCACGCGGTTGATGCCGCGCACCTCGTTGATGATGCGCCGCGCCACGGCGCCCAAAAAATCGTGGGAGAAATCGTAGTAATCGGCGGTCATGCCGTCGGTAGAGGTCACGGCGCGCAGCGCGCAAGCATAGTCGTAGGTGCGGGCGTCGCCCATCACGCCGACCGTGCGCACCGGCAGCAGCACGGCGAAGGCCTGCCAGATCTTGTCGTAGAGCCCCGCCTTCCTGATCTCGTCGAGATAGATCGCGTCGGCTTTGCGCAGGATGGCGAGCTTCTCCTCGCTCACCTCGCCGGGAATGCGGATGGCAAGGCCGGGCCCGGGGAACGGGTGGCGGTTGACGAAGGCGGACGGCAGGCCAAGCTCGCGCCCGAGCGCCCGCACTTCGTCCTTGAACAATTCGCGCAACGGCTCGATCAGCTTCAGCCGCATGCGCTCAGGCAAGCCGCCGACATTGTGATGCGACTTGATCGTGGCGGACGGCCCGCCGGTCGCCGACACGCTCTCGATCACATCCGGATAGAGCGTGCCTTGTGCCAGGAACTCGACCTCGCCGAGCTTGTCGGCCTCCGCCTCGAACACGTCGATAAACACCTTGCCAATCATCTTGCGCTTCACTTCGGGGTCGGCGACGCCCGAAAGCGCATCGAGAAAACGCGACGACGCATCGACCGCGACCAGCGGGATGTTGTAAGCCCCACGAAACAGCTCGACCACTTCCTCGGCCTCGCCTTCGCGCAGCAATCCGTGATCGACGAAGATGCAGGTGAGCTGGTCGCCGATCGCTTCGTGAATCAGCAGCGCCGCGACCGAGGAATCCACCCCGCCCGACAGCCCGCAGATCACCAGCCCATCGCCCACCTGGGCGCGGATGCGCGCGACCTCGCTCTCGCGGAACTGCGCCATGCTCCAATCGCCGGCGCAGCCGGCGATCTCGCGCACGAAATTGGCGATCAGCGCCGCGCCCTTCGGCGTGTGCATCACCTCCGGGTGGAACTGCACCCCATAGAGCCTCCGTGAATCGTCGGCGATCGCGGCGAACGGCGCGCCAGTCGAGATGCCGACCGCGCGAAAGCCGGGCGGCAGCCGCGTCACGCGGTCGCCGTGGCTCATCCAGACCTGCGCCTTCTCGCCGACCTGGAACACGCCTTCGAACAGCGGCGTCTCGTCGATGATCGAAAGCTCGGCGCGGCCGAATTCGCGCGCGTGACCCCCTTCAACCTGACCGCCGAAATGCGACACCATGGCCTGCTCGCCATAGCAGATGCCGAGCACCGGCACCCCGGCATTGAACGCGGATGGCGGCACCTTCGGCGTCCCGTCCTCGGTTACGCTGGCCGGGCCGCCGGAGAGGATAATCGCCTTCGGCCGGGCGGCCGCAAGCGCCGCTTCCGCCTGGTCGAAGGGCACGATCTCGGAATAGACGCCCGCCTCACGCACCCGGCGCGCGATCAGCTGCGTCACCTGGCTGCCGAAATCGACGATCAGCACGCGCTCCTCTACGGGCGCGTGCGTGGCGGTTTGCGCCGGCTCGCGGCTATCGATCGGCTCTGGCGTATCGTCCATCATGGCGGCTGGTTATAGCAGCGCGTTCGAGTCGGCAATGGCTTCAAATTGGCATATGCAGGGCTGAGACCACGTTGGGGGGAACGATGATCCAGGCCGAAACGGACGCCTTGGAAGAGCGGCTCAGCCGGGCGATCGAGGCCTATCACGAGGCGACGCTGCTCTATGCGGCGGTGAAGCGCGGCTTGCCCCAGGCGATGGGCGCAGGCAGCTGGACGGCCGTAGATTTGGCCCGGGCGCTTGGCCTGTCCGCGCCGCATCTTAGGCGCTTCCTGCGCGGGCTCTGCCTCGTCGGCATCTGCGATGAGCGCGCGAGCGGCAGCTACGCGCTGACCTCCTTCGGTCAATCGCTCACGCCGGAGTCGCACCTTGCCCAGAAAGTGCGGATCGTCTTCGAGCAATATTGGCAGCCCTGGTCGAAGCTGGATGCGACCTTGCAAAGCGGCACACCCGCCTTCGCGGAGGTGTTCGGCGCGAATGTCTTCGCATGGCGTCGCGACCATCCGGAGCAAGGCGCCCTGTTCGCGTCCTACCTCGCCAAGCAAACTCAGGCCGAGGCCGAAGCGATTCATGCCGCGCTCGATACACGAGAAGCCGGCAGGGTCATCGAGATTGCCGGCGCGGATGACGCGGTTCTCGCCGGCAAGCCGCCGCAGGCTGACCTCTATGTCTTGCGGGGCGTGCTCCAGAACTACGACGAGGCAGATGCCGCCGCGATCCTGTGCAATTGCCGCGCCGCCATGGCTGACGGCGCGCGGCTCGTTATTATCGAGCGACTCATGCCGGAACGCGCCGCCGACGATCCCACTTCAATCATGCTCGATCTGCACATGATGACGATTACCGGCGGCCGCCTCCGCACCTTGGCGGAGATCGAGACATTGCTGTCCGCCGCCGGACTCTCCCGCCAAGGCGCGAAGCGCATGGCCTGCGGCCTGAGCGTCATCGAAGCGGTCAAGCCAGCGTCTTCACAAAGATGATCTTGCCGTCGCCCGGCGCGTAGAAATCCGGCAGGAGCGCCTGTTCGGCAAAGCCCATGCGCCGGTAGAAGCCGCGCGTGGGCGCGTAGCGCTCCGAGGACGAGGTGTCGGCATAGATGTGTTTCGCGCCCGCCTCCCGCATCGCCGATTCCGCACGCGCATAGACTTGCGCGCCAAGCCCTCGCCGCTGCACTTCGGGCGCCACCGCAATCCAGTATAGCTCGCACGAATCCTGCGTGCCGTGGATCTGCCCGTAACAGGCAAAGCCGGCCAGCGCCGGTCCGCACTCCGCCAGCACGAAGGCATAGCCGGCGCGGTTGCCCTTGGTGAGGCGCTCGCCGACCAGGTCCGCCGCGACTTCAACCTCGGCGGCATTGAAGAAGCCGGTGCCGGCGACGAGCGCACGGATCCGGTCCACATCCTCGGGCGCCACCTCGTGCCGCCAAACGAGTTCGGACCGCGCGCCGTCCTCAGCCATGACGACACCGGCCGAGTGGCTATGCGTGTCCGGGCTGAGCATCATCGGCTTAACTCCTCTCAGGCGCTGGCCTGCAAACGTCCCAAGGAAGCCTCGACAATGCGGCCAATCAGAGCGTCGTACCCGAGACCGGCCTGCTCGGCGGAGGCGGCGAGACCGGCATCCGCTCCAAGACAGGGATTCATATTGACCTCGAGGATAAAAGGCGCGCCCGCATCGTCGACGCGAAAATCGACCCGCGCATAGCCGTCGACCTCGAACAGGTCCCAGCAGGCGAAGGCCAGGCGGATCAGCTCGGCTGCGAGTTCAGGCTCCGCCCGCTCGATCCCGAAACTTCGCGGCGTGCCTGCATAGGCCTGGCTGCCGGGCGTCCATTTCGCGTCGTAACCGGTAATCAGCGGCTCGCCGTCGTCGAAGCCCTGGAACACCGTCTCGCGGATCGGCAGCATGTCGACGCCTTGCGGCCCATCCATCATCGCCGCGGCGAGTTCCCGCCCGTCGATATAGGCCTCGGCGAAATGCTCGGTGTCCCAGCGCAGGCTGCGTTCGGCGATGACGCGCTCGGCATCGGCGCCGCGCACCACCGAGCCGGCATCGAGACCGAGCGAGCCATGCTCCCAGACCGGCTTGACGATATAGCGAGCCTCCGGATCGAGCCCGCCGCCATCCTCCGACCAGTGGGGGGTCGGCAGGCCCGCTTGTTCGAGCTTCAGCTTGGTGACGGTCTTGGACAGCGTATCGATCCAGGGGCCGGTACCAGCGCCCGTATAAGGCAGCTTCAGCGCATCGAGCCGGACCGGCACCTCCGGCGCGGCCCGGCAGTCCCCGCCCACCGCGTCGACCAGATTGAACACAAGCAGCGGCCGCCGCGCCTTCAGCCGATCGATACCGCCGAGATCGGGTGTGAGCGCGACGATCTCCGTGGCATAGCCGAGCCGGTCGAGCGCGGCGGCGACTGCCTCGGCGGCGGCGATGCTGTCCATCTCATCGGGACGGTCCAGCGCCGCGGCGTGCAGCACGGGGATGAAACCGGCCGCCCCCGGCATCACGCGGTTTTCCGGGTCTGACCGCTTCCGGGCAGCGCCAGACCGTAGCGTGCCAAGCCGGCCTCCAGGATCATGCCGATCAGCGCCACGAATTCGACGCCGTTCTGCGCGGCGAGGATCGGCAGGTCGGAATGCCAGGGATTGAGCCCGGCCAGCGGATTGGCCTCCAGAAAATGCGGGTCGCCCGCTGCGTCGGAGCGGAAATCGATGCGCGCCGCATCGCGGCATTCGAGCGCGCGATAGGCCTCGAGCGCGCGGGAGCCGGCGAGCCGTGCTTCGCCGTCATTGGCCGGGGCGTAAGTGACGAGGTCCTCGCACAGCTCCTTATTGTGCAGCGAATAGACATTGGCTTCGGCGTTCGGCTTGAGCAGGATCTCGCAGACGCCGAGCACATGTGCATCCTTGCCGTTGCCGGCGATGCCGACGGTGAATTCGCGGCCGGGTAGATAGCGCTCGATCAGAGCTGGCTGACCGAAACTCTCGATCACGCGCTCGGCTGCGGCGCACAACTCGGCTTGCGTCTGCACCAGCGAAGCCGCTTCGCAGCCCTTGCCGGTACCTTCGGCAAGCGGCTTGACGAAAGCGGGGAACGCGGCCCAGCCAGCCGCGTCATGCGCATGCTCAGCTACCGCGAAGGCCGGCGTGGGCACCCCCGCGCAAGCCACCAGCCGCTTGGCCACCGCCTTGTCGTGGCAAACCGCGAGTGTCAGCGGGTCGGAAAACAGATAAGGCTGGTCGAACAGCTCGCAAAGCGCCGCAACCTGCGCCTCGCGGGCCCGGCCCTTCACGCCTTCGGCAATGGAAAACACCAGATCGTAGCGCTCGCCCGCGACCAGCCGCGCCGCAAGCGCTTGGCCGCGGCCGATGCGCACGACCGCGCAACCGAGCTCGTCGAGTGCGGCGGCAAGCTGGTCGATGGTCTCCGGTGAATCGAATTCCGCCACCGCCTCCTCGGAGAAGCCGAGCGCGCGATAGTCGTCGCGGAGATCGTAGACGAGGGCGACGCGCATCAGACCTGGTCCGCGAGCGGCGGCCGGTCCGCCCCTACCGTGCCATCGGGATCGGCATAGCGGTAGAGATCGCCCTCGAAGTTCCTGAGAATGAGATCCTCTCCCTCGCGGCCGGCGACATAGTCGGGAAGCAGCGGGATCTTGCCGCCGCCACCCGGCGCATCGATCACATAGGTCGGCACCGCATAGCCGGTGGTATGGCCGCGCAGCCCCTGGATGATCTCGAGCCCCTTGTCGATGCTGGTGCGAAAATGCGCCGAGCCGGAGATCGGATCGCATTGATAGAGGTAATAAGGCCGCACCCGCCGCGTCAGCAGCCCCTGGAACAACGGCTTCAAGATGTCGACCGAGTCGTTGATGTCCTTCAGCAACACGGTCTGGCTACCGAGCGGAATCCCGGCATCGGCAAGCCGCGTGCAGGCCTCGGTCACCTCCGGGGTAAGCTCCGCCGGATGGGTGAAGTGGAGGCTCATCCACAGCGGATGGTGCTTTTTGAGCACCCGCACCAGCGCCCGCGTGACCCGCATCGGCAGCACCACCGGCACCTTGGTGCCGAGCCGCACGAATTCCACATGCTTGATCGCGCGCAACCGGCCGAGCAGATCGTCGAGCCGCTCGTCGGACAAGGTCAGCGGGTCGCCGCCGGAGATCAGCACGTCACGGATCTCGGGATGGGCGGCGATGTAGTTAAGCGCCTCCTCCCATTGCGGCCGGCTGAACGTATAGTCGCCGCCCGCCTCCCCCACCATGCGCGAGCGCGTGCAATAGCGGCAATAGGTCGAGCAGAAGCCAGTCGCCAGAAACAGCACGCGGTCGGGATAGCGATGCACCAGGCCGGGCACCGGGCTATGGCCGTCCTCGCCGAGCGGGTCGTCGGCCTCGCCCGGCGTCTTGAGATATTCGTTGCCGACGGGGATATGCGTGCGGCGCAGCGGCTCGAACGCATCTTCGCGCGACATCAGGCTCGCATAATAGGGCGTGATGCCGAGCGGCAGTGACCCCTGATGCCGGCTCACCGCGTCGCGCTCGTCGTCGGACAGCACGAACACCCGCTCGAGCTCGGCAAGCGTGCGGATGCGCGCCCGCGCTTGCCAGCGCCAGTCATTCCACTGCGCGGCGTCGATCTCCGGGTAGAAGCGCTTGCGGAAGGCGCGCGCCAGCGGCCCGACCGGGAAGCGCTCCATGCGCACCACCACGCCGAGCTGCGGCGCAGCCGGCGGGTGAGCAGTGATGGGAGATTGTGAGCGTTTGAGAAGTTGAGATGCCGCGCGAGCGCGACTGGGCGGCTCTTCCGCCTCGACCTTGAGCAACTTCATGGGATCGGTGTCCCCTCCAAACTTTCGAGGGATCGATTGGCGGCGTACCCCGCCGCTCTTCGCCGTCCGTCAAAAGCGCCGTTCATTTCATCGAGGTCAATCCCAAATTCAAGTGGTAATGCTGGCGATACCGAATTTTTTTCCGGCTGTTACCGGCGCGCCGCGACGGGGCGCCTGATCCGGGAGCGAGAGGCGATGGGAAAGCGCGACGACGACTAGCCCGCCCGCTCCAGCACCGCGACGAAGAACCGGTCGGTGCCGTGCCGCCGCGGCGTCATCTGCAACGGCTCGGACGAGCCGTCGGCCGAGGGGATCGGCGGCACGCCGGGAAGCGCCGCCTCCCACAGTTCGGCCCAGGAAACCAGCTTGAACCCTGGCTGCCGCGCCAAAAACGCATCGACCTGATCGCGGTTCTCCGACGGCAGCACCGAGCAGGTGACATAGGCGAGCCGCCCGCCGGGTTTGACCAGCGGCGCTCCGTCGTCGAGCACCTGAAGCTGCTCCGCCTGCCGCGCTTCGAGCATCTGCGGGCTGAGCCGCCATTTGGCGTCCGGCCGCCGCCGCCACACGCCCGAGCCTGAGCAGGGCGCATCGATCAGCACCAGGTCCATCCTGCCGTCGAGCTTGGCCAGCGCCTCGCGGTCACCGGCCGTCAGCACCTGCACGTTGCGGGCCCCTGCTCGCTTCAGCCGCTCGAAGATCGGCCTAAGCCGCATGCGGTCGGCGTCGTAGGCATAGAGCTGGCCGGTATTCTCCATCAGCGCGGCGAGCGCCAGGGTCTTGCCGCCGGCGCCGGCGCAAAGGTCGATCACCTGCGACCTCGGGCGCGCGCCGGCCAGCAGGGTGACGAGCTGCGAGCCCTCGTCCTGCACCTCGAACCAGCCTTTGCCGTGACCGGCCTCGGCCTCGACATGCGGGCTCTTCGCCGGGCCCGCTTCCTGCGCGATGCGCACCCCCAGCGGCGAGAGCGGCGTGGGCTTGGCCTCGAATCGATCCAGCGCCTTCAGCACCTTGTCGCGTGTCGCCTTCAGACTGTTCGCCCTGAGGTCGACCGGTGCCCGCCGCGCCAAGCCGGCGCCCTCCTCGGCGGCGCCATCGCCGAAGGCGCGCTCGAACTCGGCCTGAAGCCACTCCGGATAATCGCCTCTGATGTGCGGGGGGACATCCTCTGGAAGCTCGCACTCGAGACCGGCGCGCTCCGCTTCGGTGAGTGGCGGCGGCGCATGCCGCGTGCCGTCGATGATCGCCGACACGGCCTCGGGGCTCATATGCCAGGAGGCCGCCAGCGTACGCAGCACTAGCGCGCGCGGACTGTCCCCTCCCATGGCGTAGGCCGCGGAGGCCCGCGTCCGCAGCGCATCGAACACCAGATTGCCAATCGCCGCCCGGTCGCTCGATCCGGCGAAGCGATGCGCGGTGCCCCAATCCTTCAAAGCTTCCGCCGCGGGACGCTTGCGCGCCTCGATATCGGCCAGGACCTCGATCGCTGCCGCCGCGCGGCCACCCGGGGTCATCAGGACACGGCTTGCAGCATGAAGCGGGCGAAGACGATCACCCACATCAGGAACAGCGCGGTCACACTCACCGCAAAAATGCCGGTGCGCCGGTCGAGCCGGTTGGAGGTGACGTGAAT
>JAWOJH010000048.1:0-9151 GCA_046481725.1 Methyloceanibacter sp.
CAGCTCGCGGATCGGCGTGCCGTCCTGCTTCTCCGGCGGCCGCAGGATGGTGAAATGCACCAGATCGACCGACGGATCGGCCTTCAGCAGATTGCGCCAGGTGCGCTCGCCGGCATGCGGCTCGCCGGAGACCAGCAAGACACGCAGATTTTCGCGCACGCCTTCGACCGTCAGCACGGCACGATTGTTGATCGAGGTGAGTTCGCTGGGCGCTCCCTCGGCCTCGATCTCAACGATGTTCGCGCCGGCATGATTTATGTTGACCGGGATCGTGACGGTCTCGCCGACGCGGACGCTCCGCGTCACCGGCGCCCGGCCCTGATGGGTTACGGTGAGATTGGCGGAACCGCCGGCGCCGGGGGCGGCGGCGGTATCGATTACCCTGACCTCGATCTCCTGGGAACTGCCGACGATGCCGAAGCGGGGGGCGCTCACCACCTGGAGCCTGCGGTCGAACTCGCCCGGCTTGCCGGTAAGCAGCGCGTGCACCGGCGCGTCGAAGCCGAGCCCCGCGGCGGAGGACGGAACGTCATGCACCTCGCCCTCGGTGATCATGATCGCGCCCGCCAGCCGGTTGGGCGGAACGTCGGCAAGCGCCTGAGCGAGATCGGTGAACAGCATGGTGCCGTCACGTTCGCCATCCGCCGAGATTGAGGCCGAATTTATCCAGCGCACGTCGAGATTGGGGAGGGTCTGAAGCTTCTCTTCGAGCTCCTTGCGGATCGCGCCGGTGCGTGCCGTGCGCCCGGCGATCGCCTGGCTCTGGCTGTCGTCGACGACCACGGCGAGGACGTCGTTGAGCGGCTCCCGGTCCTCCTGCTTCAGATGCGGGTTGGCGAGCGCAAGCAGCAGCAGCGCGTAGCTCAGCAGCCGGAACGACGCGCCGCGGCGCGAGCGCCAGAATAGCAGGGCGAGCAGGACTGCGCCGCCGGCGGCCAAAGCCCACAGCACCGGCCATGGCACAAAGGGGAGAAATTCGATCGACCAACTCATCGCTTACTGTCCCAGGCGCTCGAGCAAGGCGGGAACGTGCACTTGATCGGCCTTGTAGTTGCCGGTGAGCGCGTACATGACGATGTTGACGCCGGCGCGGAACGCCATCTCGCGCTGGACTTCTCCGCCAGGGACCGCCGGATAGATCGGCCGGTTCGACTGGTCGAGCGCCCAGGCGCCGGCGAAGTCGTTGGAGGTAATGACGAGCGAGCTCACGCCGTCGGTGCGGCGGGAACGCTCGCTGCGCTCGGCCTCGTCTTGCGGCTCCGCTTCGACCCAGAGCGCGCCGCCGTCGAAGCGGCCGGGAAAGCTGTGCATCAGATAGAACGACTTGGTCAGCACATGGGTGGCGGGCACGGGTTCGAGCGGGGGAATGTCGAGCTGTCCGATCAGCCGGCTGAGCGCCTTGCTTTGGGCATCGTTGCCGAAGCCTGTCTGCTGGTCGCGCGTGTCGAAAATGATCAGGCCGCCTTGCTTCATGAAGGCGTCGACCTTGGCCAGCGTCGCGTCAGACAGCGGCTCGGCATCCTCGCGCACCGGCCAATAGAGGAGCGGGAAGAAGGCGAGTTCGTCGTTGTTGAGATCGACACCCATCGGCTCGGCCGGTTCGAGCGCGGTCCGGGCCCGCAAGACTTTGCTGAGGCCCGACAGACCTTCCTCGCTGGTGCGATCGATCTCCGGATCGCCGGTGACGACGTATGCGAGGCGGGTCTGCAGCGAGGCCTTCAGCGCGAAATCGTCGTTGGTGGCCGTCGCGGCTTCGGGGGCGGGGTCTTGCGCGCGGACTGGCTTAGTCGCGGGCGCCACAAGTGCCATCGCCAGCAAGACCACGCTTGCGGCGGCGGTGCGGCGGCGGAAGCCCAACCCGCCGCTCAGGAACAGCATGGCAAGAATGTCGGCGGCGAACAGCCCCACGGCGGCGAGATAGAGCCAGGGTTCCAGCGCCATGGGCTTTTTCAGGGTGTAGCCGCTCGCCATGCTGCCTTCCACCGGAGGCATCGGCTCCAGCACGGTCTTGGGGGTGACGAGGTTTAGCGCGCGGGCGGCGCCGGAGGGCCCATAGTAGCCAGGCGGATGGTCGGGGCCCGGAACCACGCTGTCGATCTTATCAGGGGGGATTGGTGCCACGCGAAGCGGTGGCGTGGTGAGGTGGCCGAAGCCGTCGAGCGTTTGGATCGGGGGCAGCGCGCTGGACGAGGTCGCGACGCGGGAAGCCGGCGAAGCTTCGGTCGAGGCATCGCCGCCGGTCTCGAGCCCAGCTTGGCCGGTGCCGAGCGTGACCACGCGCCGGAGCATCTCCACGAACAGACCCGAGAGCGGCAGGTTCGACCAATCGGAATTGGCGGTGACATGGAACAGCACGATGTAGCCCTGGCCCTGCTTGGCGGCGGTGACCAGCGGCGTGCCGTCGGCAAGCGTCGCCCAGACTTCCGCGTCGCTGGCGACGGTCGGGTCGGCCAGGACTTGCCGGTTCACGCGGACATCTTCGGGTACGGCAAGGCCGCGGAAGGGGCTCTTCTCCTCGAAGGGAGCGAGCGGCTGCGGCGTACTCCAGGACAAGGAGCCGCCAAGCGAGCGGCCGCCCCGGCGCAAGGCAACCGGCAACAACTCGTCGCCGCCTTGCTCGAGTCTGGCGCCGGCGAAACGGATCAGAACGCCGCCGGAGTCGATCCAGCCCTGAATCTCCTCCTGCGTGCCCGCGATGAGCTTGCCGATATCGGCGAGAACGATGGTCGACACTTTGCGTTCGAGGAGATCGTGCACGGCATTGGCAACATTGGCTTCGGTGGGCACCACGACGTCGGCGTAGGGCGCGAGCGCGCGCTGTACATAATAGAGGGGCGAAAGCAGCGGTTGAGCGGCTTCGCGCGATTCGCCCGAGACGATGCCGACCCTGTGCCACTGCGCGCGGGCATCGAGCAGATGGACGGCGCCGGCCGAGCGCTCGCCGGCGATCTCGATGCGCGCGACCTGGTTGCGGATCTCCAGCGGCAGATCGAAACGCGCGGTGGTCTCGCGGCCGTTGGCGGGGATCTCGAACTTGACCTCGCCGAGCGGTTCGCCGCGGCCGGTAACCGCCTTGATCGTGCCGCTGCGCGGGCCCTCGGCGCCGCTCAAGACGCGGCCGGCAAGCTCGGCGCCGGAGCCGGCGCCCTGACCTAAAGCGAGCGGGGCGTCGTCCTTGTCGGGGCTGAGCACGACCAGGCTGCCCGCGTCACCGGCAAGTTGCTTGAGCGCGGCGGCGAGGGCATCGCCCTCGCCCTCGCCATAGTCGAGACCGTCGGCGAGCCAAACCACGCTGAAGTCGCTACGATCCGCGAATTGCCCCGCCAATGTCTCGGCGAGGGCCGCGCGGTCTGGCGCGTAGGGCATCGGCAGCAGGCCGCCGACGCGCTCGCGTGCCTGATCGGCACTCAAAGGGTCGCTGACCGGCTGTCCCGGCGCGGACGGGGCCAGTACCACGGTGCGCCCGTCACGCCCGGCCCGATCGATGGCCGCTTCGATCGCCTCGCGGCGCTCGCCCCAATGCGCAGCCGATGCCCAGCCATTGTCGACGACCACCAGGAGGGGACCCTCGCCGGCGAAGGTCTGCCGGTCCGGGTTGAGCACCGGGCGCGCCAGAGCGAGAATGATCAAGGCGGCGAGCAGCATGCGGAGTGCCGTCAGCCACCAGGGGCTATGCGCCGGCGTCTCCTCGGTGCTTTTGAGATCCTTCAGCAGCCGCGTGGGGGGGAACACCACGACTTGCGGACTGGGCGGAGTAAGCCGCAGCAGCCACCAGATCGCCGGCAGAGCCGCAAGCGCCGCCAGTACCCAGGGCTGAAGAAACCCGATTGAGCCGATGGTCATCATGGCCGCCGGCTTGCTTCGATTTCGCCGCTGACGAGCGTCCGGGGCGGACGATAGCGATAGTCGCGCTCGAGCCCGGCCAGCCGGCTATGGATGGCGAGCACCGCTTCCTCGGGCGGCCGGTCGGTGTGGTGAATGATGAACGACCAGCCGAGCCGCCGTGTTGCCTCGGTGAGATCGAGGCGGTGGAGTCGCAGCCGTTCCTGGTAGCGCTCGCGCAAGGTCTCGGCGCGGCCGGCAATCACCCGGTCGCGCCCTTCGCTCGCGGCGAACTCGGTGCGCCCGGCGTAAGGCAAGGTTTCTTCGGCGGGGTCGAGCACCTGAACCAGATGGCCGCGCACGCCCTGCGCCGCGATCTCCTCGAAGCGCTCGACCATGGCCGGGATCGGTTCGAGAAAGTCGCTGAACAGCAGGCACTCCGAGAAGCGGCTCAGCTTGGCGTTCGGGGGCAGGCTCGCGTCGCTCGTGTCGCCGAGCAGCATTTCGGCGACGCGACGCGCGGCGGCACGCCCGGCAAAGGGCGGTCCGCCCATCAGTCCGACGCGCTCGCCGCCCCGGGCGAGAAGTTCGGCAAGGGCAAGGCCGAGAACCAAGGCGCGGCTCTCCTTGGAAACGGGGCCAAGGCTCGAACGGAACCGCATCGACGCGGAAACATCGACCCAGAGCCAGACCGTATGGGCAGCCTCCCATTCGCGCTCGCGCACGAACAGGTGATCGGAACTGGCCGATCGGCGCCAATCGATGCCGGTGCGCGCATCGTTAAAGTCATAGTGGCGGAACTGCCAGAAGGTTTCGCCCGGGCCTGCACGGCGGCGTCCATGCGTGCCGTGGGCGACGGTGTGGGCGACGCGCTGCGACTCGATAAGCAACGCGGGGATGCGCGCTGCCAAAGCATGCGCCTGGGCTTCCTCGCCGGAAAAAGGCTGAAGCATTCTTTCCCGGGCGGCCAAGCTCAGGTCACCCCAACGGCTCGACGAGCCTTGCCACCATGTGGCTCATGTCCACGCCTTCGGCGCGGGCGGCGAAGGTCAGGGCCATGCGGTGCTTGAGCACGGGCTCGGCGAGCTCGATCACGTCGTCGACGGACGGGGCGAGCCGGCCTTCGATCATCGCCTTGGCGCGGACCGCGAGCATCAACGCCTGGCTGGCGCGGGGTCCGGGACCCCAGGCGATCATGTCATCGAGTTCCTGATCGATGCCGGTGCCCGGGCGGGCGGAGCGGACCAGCTTCAGAATGGCGTCGACCACCTGGTCGCCGACCGGCAGTTGGCGAACCAGGCGCTGCGCCACCATCAGTTCGTCGGCGGAGAGGATGGTCTTGAGCTGGCGCTCCTCGGTGCCGGTGGTGGCGAACAGCATGCGGCGTTCGGCGGCGGCGTCCGGATAGGAGACGTCGATCTGCAACAGGAAGCGGTCGAGTTGCGCCTCGGGCAGCGGGTAGGTGCCTTCCTGCTCGAGCGGGTTCTGCGTGGCCAAGACATGGAAGGGGCGCGGGACGTCGTGGCGGACGCCGGCCATCGTGACGTGATGTTCCTGCATCGCCTGGAGCAGCGCCGACTGCGTCTTGGGGCTGGCGCGATTGATCTCGTCGGCCATCAAGAGCTGGGTGAAGATCGGGCCCTTGACGAAACGGAAGCCGCGGCGGCCTGCGGCCGACTCTTCCAGCACCTCCGATCCGACGATGTCGGAGGGCATCAGGTCCGGAGTGAACTGAATGCGCTTGTTCTCGAGGCCGAGCACGGAGCCCAGCGTCTCGACCAGGCTGGTCTTGGCGATACCGGGCACGCCGATCAACAGGGCATGGCCGCCGGACAGCAGGGTGATCAGGGCAAGATCGATCACGCGCTCTTGTCCAAAGATGATCGAGGCTGTGGTCTCGCGCACCTTGGCGATCTTGGTGCCGACTTCCTCGATACGGTCGACGAGCTGGGTCTCGGTTTGGGCAAGTGATGTCATGGTTTCAGTCTGGCTCGATCCTGGTCAAAGGAGGACTATAGGGCTAAAGGGCTTGAAATGTGGAAGCAGTTTGAGCGGGGAATCGGTCACAATCTTGTTGGTTCCGGCTTCCTGGCGGGCGCGCGCGGCGGCAGAACAAAGATCAGGGTCCAAACCGGCATATAGTGATGCCCGACCGGGACAAAAGAGACGCTGTGGTAGCACCCGAAAAGCCGGGCGGCAAAGGGCGTTCGGCCTCATTGCCAAAGCTTAATCTTTGCGGGGATATCGGGCTCAAGATCGGCCATGACGGGACCTGGTACTACCAGGACAGCCCGATCGGGCGGAAGGAACTGGTCAAGCTGTTCGCCTCGGTGCTGCGCCTGGAGGAGGACGGCTACTATCTGGTGACCCCGGTCGAGAAGGTCGCGATCGCGGTGGAGAGCCTGCCCTTCGTCGCCGTGGAGATGTGGCGGGAAGGGGAGGGTGAGACGCAGAGCCTTCTTTTCCGGACCAATGTGGACGATGTGATGCGGGCGGGGCCCGGCCATCCGCTGGGCTTCGAGCCGGGAGGCTTGGGCGGATTTACCCCGTTCATTCTGGTGCGTGACGGCTTGAAAGCCCGGCTGGCGCGGTCCGTCTATTACGAGCTCGCGGCGCTGACAGTCGAAGCAGGGGGCCCGGGCCGTCTGGGCGTGTGGAGCGGAGGGGCGTTCTTTCCATTTCCCTTGCTCGAGCCGACGGCCTAGATGCGAAGGCGTACTCGCTTTGCGCGGCAAGCGCCGCTATGGTCTCAAACGCATTCTCCGACAGAGGTCTCGAAGCCCCCCGATGTTGCGCATCGCGCTGATCGACATTCTGCTCTTCGCGCTGCCCTTCATCCTCTATGCAGCCTATAGGATCGGGGTGAAGGGCGTGGCCCCGGCCGACGTTTGGCAGGGCGCCCCCGTGTTCTGGCTGCTGGCAGGAGGTTGCGGGCTATTGCTGGTGGTGATGGCGACGCTAATTCAGTTTTCCGGCGGGTCCCCTACGGGCACCTATCATCCGCCAGTGATCGAGGACGGCGTCATCAAGCCCGGCGGAATCGACTGATTGGCGGGGGTCCCATGCCCGAGCACGCCCCGAAGGGCTTCGCGGCGCCAGCCGCACTCCAGGATACCGGATGGCTCAGACGTCCCGAGACGGAGCGCGTCTTCGCGGCGCTCAGCGCGCCGGGGGTGGAGACGCGCGCGGTCGGAGGGGCCGTTCGCAACGCGCTGCTCGGCAAACCGGTGAAAGACGTCGACCTGGCGACCACGGCGCTGCCCGAGCAGGTGATGGCATTGGCTCGCAAGGCCGGCTTGAAGGCTGTGCCGACCGGGATCGAGCATGGCACCGTCACGGTCATCGCCGATGGGCTGCCCTATGAAGTGACGACCCTGCGCCACGACGTCGAGACTTTCGGCCGGCACGCGACCGTGGCCTTCACCGAAAACTGGGAGGAGGACGCGCGCCGCCGCGACTTCACGCTCAATGCGCTGTATGCCGGCAGCGATGGAGCCCTGTTCGATCCGCTCGGCGGCTACGCGGATCTTGTCGCGGGGCGGGTGCGCTTCATCGGCGATGCCGAGGAGCGCATCAAGGAGGATTATTTGCGCATCCTCCGCTTCTTCCGCCTGCACGCTTATTACGGCAAAGGACCCCTCGACCCGGAGGGCTTGCATGCGGCGGTCCGCCTGCGTGCCGGCCTCGATCAGCTCTCGGCCGAGCGGGTAAGCGCGGAACTTCGCCGGCTGCTGGTGGCGCCGCGGGCGGTCGAAGGCGTGGAGGCGCTGTTCGACTACGGTCTCTTGCCGGGGGTGCTCGGCACCGCGCCGCGGCTGGAGCGGTTCAAGCGCCTCGTCGCTATCGAGACGGCGCTGGGACGGTCTGCCGAGGCGACGGTGAGGCTCGCGGCCCTTGCCATTTTCGTTGTGGAGGACGCCGAGCGCCTTGCCGCGCGCTTGCGCCTGTCGAAGGTCGAGCAGGCCGTGCTTACGCTCGGCGCCGCGGACCATGCCGAGACCGGGTTGCCGGACGAAGCCGCGGCGAAGCGCGCACTCTACCAGCTTGGGCCGAGCGACTTTGTCGCCTCGATGCTGATTGCCTGGGCAGATTCCGGCGCTTCGACCGAGGATGAAGCATGGCGGCAGGTCCTCAGCCTGCCGGAGCGGTGGCAGGCGCCGTCCTTTCCGTTGCGGGGGGCGGACCTGGTCGCGCTTGGCGATCTCCAGGGTCCCGAGATTGGAATTTTCCTGCGCCGGCTAGAGGCCGATTGGGTGGCGGGTGGCTTTGCGCTCTCGCGTGAGGATCTCTTGGCGCGGGCCGACGCGCTCATCCGAAAATCACCCAGGCAAAACGGGTAAGGTCAGGCAAGGCGTGCGATCAGCGCCATGGCGGCGGCGGGCGCGCGGAGCTTCCCTTCATGGATGAAATAGAGGAATACGTCGCGCGGCTTGGCGGCAAGCTTGTGCGCGGGATCGACAACGGGAAGATCGCTCGGTGCGCCACCCTTGGCCCAGAGTTGCGCGCGTTCGGCCCAGGCTTCGAGCTCCTTCGGCGGGTAGGCCGCGTCCAGCCGGTCGTCGCCTTGTTGCAGCCGTGCATAGATGATGTCGCCGGTGACGTCGGCGATGTTTGGCCAGGTATCCGCGTCGGTGAAGACGACACTCATTCCGGCGTCGCGCAGCAGCGTGACAAATTCCGGGGTGCCGAAGCTCGCCTGGCGCGGTTCGATCGCGTGATGAAGCGCGCGCCCATCAAGCTCGCGCGGCAATAGATCGAGAAAGCGAGCCAGGTCGTCGCGCTCGAAGCGCTTGAACGGGGCGAATTGCCAGAGCACCGGCCCGAGCTTGTCGCCCAGCTCGGCAAGGCCCGATGCGAAGAACCGCTTGATGAAACTTCCAGTCTCGGCGAGCGCCTTCTGATTGGTGACGAGACGAGGGCCTTTCACCGAGAATACGAAGCCGTCAGGCGCGGCGGCGGCCCAGCTCTTGAAGCTCTTGGCGCTTTGCAGCCGGTAATGGGTGGCGTTGATCTCGATTGAGGTGAGATGCGAGGCGGCATAAGCAAGCTCGTCGGCCTGCTTCAGGCCTTTCGGATAGAAGGTGCCGCGCCACGGCGCGTAACTCCACCCGCCAATGCCGGCGCGGATGCGGCCTTGCGGCGGAGCCTTGGCCTCTGACTTGGTCATCAGGCGCGAGTGTAGCAGACGCGTGAGAGCGCGGCCGCTCGGTCGCTAGACGACGTCGCCGCCCAGAGCACCGACGCCGAACGACGGTCCTCGCCGAGGCCGATCGTGCGTCCCACGGCACCCGAGCACGCGTCGGCGATCGGCACCGAAGGCAGCGAGGGC
>JAWOJH010000133.1:0-14464 GCA_046481725.1 Methyloceanibacter sp.
CGGCGGCGGTCGTGGCGGTCAGGGCAAGCGCCCAAAGCAAAGATTTGCAGACCATGCGCGGAGACTAGCACGAAACGCATTCTCCCTCCCCTTGGGCGAGGAGGGAGAATGGTGCCACCGGAAAATCAGCGGAGCAAAATTGCCGTTAGTTGTACCAGCGGCAAGGCACCCAGCCATAGCGCTTGGACCAGCAGCGGCGCGCCGCATAGCGCGGTCCGACATAGACGCCGGCGCGCGGGCCCCAGCCCCAGCCGCGGTAGGCCCTGCGGGGACCCCAGCCGCCATGCCAATGTCCACCGCCGCCATGCCAGCCGCCATGCCTGGCTTGCGCCGGATCGGAAACGCCCATCGCCAGCACCAAAGCACCGGCAGCGAGCAACATCGTCAGATATGCCTTCATGCGACGCCTCCTCCAAACAGGCTCGCGCGATGGCCGCGGGAGCCGAATGGACCATCCATAGGCGCATCTTCCTTGCCGCCCGCTTAATCCCGGACGGCGCGAGGAGCGTCGTAAGTTGTCGATAATTAGAGCGGTTTTCTGGCCTTGACGGCGGCGGTAAGCGTGCCCTCGTCGAGATAGTCGAGCTCGCCGCCGATCGGCACGCCATGCGCCAGCCGCGAGATGGTGACGCCGCAATCGGCGAGCTGGTCCATCAAATAATGCGCGGTGGACTGACCCTCGACCGTGGCGTTGAGCGCGAGCAGCACCTCCGTGACTTGCGGATCGCGCGCGCGCTGGATCAGCTTGGAAATCGCAAGGTCGTCGGGGCCGACCCCGTCGAGCGGCGACAAGGTGCCGCCAAGCACGTGATAGAGGCCGTTGAGCACGCCGGCGCGCTCCAGCGCCCAGAGATCGCCGACTTCCTCCACCACGCAGATCAGCGAAGGATCGCGCGCCTGGTCGCGGCACAAGGTGCAGGGCGACGCCGTATCGATATTGCCGCAGGTCTCGCAAGTGAGGATGGTGTCGCGGGTCTCGGCGAGCGCGGATGCGAGCGGCTCGAGCAGCTGCTCCTTCTTCTTGACGAGATGCAGCGCCGCGCGGCGCGCCGAACGGGGGCCGAGCCCGGGCAGGCGGGCGAGCAGCTGGATCAGCCGCTCGATCTCGGGCCCTGCCGCAACCTTCGCCATCTATCAGAACAGCTTCATGCCGGGAGGAAGCGGCAGGCCGCCGGTCAAGGACTTCATCTTTTCCTTCATCGTCTCCTCGACCTTGGTCTTGGCGTCGTTGTGGGCGGCGGCGATCAAGTCTTCGAGGATCTCCGCGTCCTCCGGCTTCAGCAGCGACGGATCGACCTTGACCTGCGCCATGTCGCCTTTGCCGGTCAAGGTGACCACGACCATGCCGCCGCCGGAGCGGCCTTCGACCATGGTCCGCTCCAGCTCGGCCTGCATGTCGGCCATGCGGCCTTGCAGCTGCTGCGCCTGCTTCATCATCTCGGCGAAATTCTTCATCTAGTTGGTCCCGTCCTCTTTAAACGAATCAGGATCTTCGCCGTCGTCCGCCGGCGGCTGCTGGGCCCTATCGGCGATCGGCCGCACCGAGGCGATGCGCGCGCCGGGGAAGTGCTGCATCACCTGCTTCACCGCGGGATGCTCGCGCAAGGTCTCGATCTGGCGCGCCTCCCGCTCGCGGCGCACGACGCCGAGCGGGACTGCGCCCTCATCGTCGCTTAACACGACGATCCACACCCGGCCGGTCCAAGCTTTCAGCTTGCGCATCAGCTCTTGCCCGAGTTCGCGCGGCGCCTGCGGCAGCGGGTTCAGCTCGATCGTGCCGGGCCTGAAACGGACCAGGCGCACCTGCTCCATCAGCGCGTGCTTGAGCTTGAGGTCGCGCTTGGCTTCGGCCAGCGCCACCACATCCTCGAAGCTGTGCAATTCCGGCGATGGCGCCGCCGGCTCGGGCTCGGCGTCGACCGGCTCGGCGTCGTCGGGCTCGGCGGGCGCGGGGTTCTCGTCCTCCACCGCAGGCGAAGCGCCGCGCGCGGGCTCGGGCTTGCGCGAGGGTTTCGGCTGGGGCGCGGCAGCGCCTCCGCCCGACGCGGTATCGGCCCCGTGGCGCAGGCGGCGGGCCAACTCTCCCGGCGGCGGCAGGTCGGCGGCATAAGCCAGCCTCACCAGAATCATGTCGGCGGCGGCGAGCGGACGCGGGCTGTTGCGCACCTCGTCGTGGCCCTTGAGCAGCATCTGCCACGCCCGCGCCAAAGCGGGCATCGGCAAGCGTCCGGCCAGATCCGCGGCGCGGGCGCGCTCCGCCTCGCTCGAGGCGGGATCGGCGCTCGCGGCGCCGGCCGCCTTGACCAGGGTCACGGCATGCACCGCGTCGGCGAGATCGGCGATTACCTGGCCGGGCTCGGCGCCGTCCCGGTTCAGCGCTTCGAGTTGCTTGAGCGCGCCGCCCGCATCGCCGCTGAGCACGGTCTCCATCAGGTCGAAGATCCGAGTGCGGTCGGCGAGGCCAAGGAGCCCGCGCACCGCGTCGGCGGTCATTTCGTCGCCGCCGAAAGCGATGGCGCGATCGAGGATCGACAGCGCATCGCGCACCGAGCCTTCCGCCGCCCGCGCGATCAGTGCCAGCGCAGAGCGTTCGGCCTTCGCGCCTTCGGCTTGGGCAATGCCGGCGAGATGCTCGATCAAGGCCTCGATGTCGATGCGCTTCAGGTCGAAGCGTTGGCAGCGCGACAGCACGGTCACCGGAACTTTGCGGGCCTCGGTGGTGGCGAAAATGAACTTCACATGCTCGGGCGGCTCTTCCAAGGTCTTGAGCAGGCCGGCGAAGGCGGACTTCGACAACATGTGCACTTCGTCGAGGATGTAGACCTTGTAACGGGCGAGGTTCGGCTTGTAGTGCGCGCTGTCGATCAGGTCGCGAATGTCTTCAATGCCGGTGTGGGACGCCGCGTCCATCTCAACCACATCGAGATGGCGGCTCTCGATGATGGCGCGGCAGTGGATGCCCTCCTCGGTCATGTCGAGGGTCGGACCGTCGAAACCAGGCGCTTCGTAATTCAGCGCCCGCGCGATCAGTCGCGCGGTGGTGGTCTTGCCGACGCCCCGCACGCCGGTCAGCATATAGGCCTGGGCGATGCGGTTCGAGGCGAACGCATTTTTCAGCGTCCGCACCATGGCCTCCTGACCGATCAGCTCGGCAAAGATCTTGGGCCGGTATTTACGAGCAAGCGCGGCGTGACTTTCGGTTCTGGCTTGCGCGGGCGCTCCAGCCTTGCCCGTGCCGGGACGTTTGCGTGCGCTTTTGGTCTGATCTTCGACGTCGGCCATCGGGCAGGACTCTTGACGCGAGGGCTTCCACTCAACGCGGGGCCAAGCGCCCGCGACGCACGGTAAACGCTTGCGGCGAGGTGGGAGGCTGGACGAGCAACCCGCGAAACGCTCGTTAGGGCTGCTTCCTTCCGGACCTGACCCGGTTGGCGAGGCACGCGCCTGCTGCCAACCTCCCTGGCGGAGTATATCGGGGATAGCGCCGCCTGTGGCAACCCGGTCAAAACCGTCCGTTCCGGCCCTAAACCGCTACCGCCGGCGCCCTCGCCCAGGAAAGAACACAGGAACAGGCGACAATGGACCCGGTCGAGGCAATGACCTGCAAGGGGGCCAGATGCCGAAATTCGAACGGGTCGGCAAAACGATTGCTTTTCTTCGCGCGGAGATCCCGGCGGAGGACATCTCGCCGAATCCGGTGATCCAGCATCCTCACAATGCGAGCAGGTCCGTCCCGGAGCGGCTGCCGCCGGCGAAAATCAAGGAACTCTCGGTGCTGGAGCCCGCGCGCGCCATGGGCGCAACGGCGGCGGAGTGGGGCTCGATCGCGCTTGCGATCGCGCTGTCCGCCTATTTCTGGCACCCCTTGCTCTATGTGCTTGCGGTGATCGTCATCGGCTCCCGCCAGCACGCCCTGTTGATCCTGGGGCATGACGCGTCGCATTTCCGCTATCTGCCGGGGCGGTGGCAAAACGATCTGTTCGCCAATCTGTTCTTGATGTGGCCGACCTTCGCCTCGGTCGAAGGCTTCCGCAAATTTCATGGCACCCATCACCAATATACCGGCCTTCCCAACGACGGAAATCGGCATATCTGGTACACGCACGACGCTGCCGGCGAGCTCGCGCCGGATTGGCAGTTCCCCAAGACGCGAATGGGCCTCGCGCTGATCCTGTTGCGCCGCGCCGCGTTCCTCACCGGCTTGTTCTGGATCGTGCGCGGGCTGGTGGGCTCGACCCTGATCCCGACGCCCGGCTGGATGCGTGCCGCACGGTTCGGCTTCTACGCATCCATCGCTGCCGCGCTGACCTATTTCGGCTGGTGGTACGCATTCCTGCTCTATTGGATCGTGCCGTTCTGCACCTGGCATATCGCCGCCCAATATGCGCGGCTGATCTGCGAGCACAGCGCGGTGGAGAGCGACGAGGAGGAGTATGCGATCACGCGCACCACGATCCCGACCTTGATCGAGTCGATCTTCGTCCTGCCCCGCAATGTCGGCTATCACCTCGAGCATCACTGGTATCCGAGCGTGCCGTTCTATCGATTGCCCGAACTGCATGAGGCGCTGATGGAACGCCAGGGCTTCCGGCGCCATGCGGTGGTCAGGCGCTCGCTGCTCACGTCACTCGGCGAATGCGTCAGACCAGAAGCAGGGCAAGGCGCGCCGCAAGCGGCTCAAAGGGGCGCGTAAGCGGCTAGCCTTCCTGCGTCTTGAGTTCGGCGCGGAAGGGGCTCGCCGGATAGGTGCCGAGCACGGTCACTTCGCTGGAGAAGAAGTCCAGCTCCTCCATGGCGAGCTTCACCAGGCGCTCGTCGGGGTGGCCCTCGATATCGGCGTAGAACATGGTGGCGTTGAACGAGCCTTCGAGCTGGTAGGATTCCAGCTTGGTCATGTTAACGCCATTGGTGGCGAAGCCGCCGAGCGCCTTGTAGAGCGCAGCAGGGACGTTGCGCACCCGGAACACGAAGCTGGTGACGACGGGCCCGTCCGATTTCGGCACGCGTACCGGCTTGGCGGCGAGCACCACGAAGCGCGTGGTGTTGTGCTGCGCGTCCTCGATATCGGCCTTGGCGATTTTCAGCCCGTAGATCTCGGCGGCAAGCTTCGAGGCGATCACCGCGCGGCTGCGGTCGCCGGACTGGCGCAACTCGCGCGCGGCTCCCGCCGTATCGGCCTCCACCACCGGCCGCAATTTCAGGGCGCGGATCGCCTTGCGGCACTGGCCGAGCGCCATGACGTGGCTGTGCACGGTCTTCAGCTCGGTGAGCTTGACGCCGGGCAGGATCAGCAATTGATGCCGCACCCGTTCGAAATGTTCGGCGACGATGTGCAGCCCGGAATCCGGCAGCAAATGGTGAATGTCGGCGACCCGCCCCGCCACCGAATTCTCGATCGGGATCATGGCGAGCTTGGCCGCGCCGCTTTTCACCGCGGCGAGCGCGTCCTCGAAAGTTGGGCACGGCATCGCCTCCAGGCGCGGATAGGCGTCGCGCGCGGCGAGGTGCGAATTGGCGCCCGGCTCGCCCTGGAAGGCGATCTTGTTCAAGCGCGGTTTGGCCATGGTCGGACGAAAGACAAGCGGCGGGTCATTGGCGGGACGTTAGCAGCTGGCGCGCCCGCTCGAGGTCGGCGGGAGTATCGACACCGAGCGGGACAGTGTCAACGAGACCGACATTGATGCGCATGCCGGCCTCCAGCGCCCGAAGCTGCTCCAATTTCTCCCGCAGCTCGAGCGGGGAAGGCGGCAGCGAGACGAACCGCGCCAGCGCCGCCCTGGTATAGGCGTAGATGCCGATGTGATGATAGAGCGGACCCTCGCCATAGGGCGCGGTCGCGCGGGTGAAATAGAGCGCGCGCAGCAGGTTGCCGCCAACTGGCGAGCCGACCACCTTAACCACGTTCGGATCGGTGCGCTCCTCCTCGCGGACGATTTCAGCGGCGATGGTGCCGATCTCGGCATCGCCTGCCTTCAGGGCAGCCAGGCAGGCGCGGATTGCCGAGGAACTAAGCGCCGGCAGGTCGCCCTGCAGATTGACGATGGTTTCGAGCTTGCCGGCGGCGTCGCAGGCCAGCGCCGCCTCGAAGACCCGGTCCGAGCCGCTGGCGTGGTCGGGCCGGGTCATTAAGGCCTCCCCTCCGGCCGCAAGCACGGCCTCCCGCACCGGCTCGGCGTCGGTTGCGACCACCACCGGCCCGCAATCGGCCTCCATGGCGCGGCGCCAGACATGCACGATCATCGGCTCCCCGCCAATATCGGCGAGTGGCTTGCCGGGAAGCCTTGTGGCCGTCATTCTGGCGGGTATAACGATCAGGCAGGACATTGATCTCGGTCAGTTAGCACGGGAAGTTTTGGTAAGCGACGGCTGACTGACAGCGGTCGGTCTTGGTTGCAACGAGCGTATTGGCCCTATAGTCTCACGCCCCGCCGCAAGAGCTATACGAAGTAGCCTTTATGCCTCTGCTGGGGGGGATCCCGAATGAAGTATTATCGTCTTAATCAGATCGCCATGGCGGTGCTCGGTGCACTGCTCCTGTTCTTTGGCGCGAGAACCTTTATCGAAATCGCCTTTGAAGAGCACGACACCAAGCCCGGCTATGAAGTAGCGGGCACCGAGGAGACGCCGGCGGAGGCAGATGAGAAGCCTGCTTCGCAGCTCCCGGCGTTGCTTGCCAGCGCCGATCCTGCGCGAGGCGAAGACATTTTCAAGAAATGCGCGATCTGCCACACGGTCGATAAAGGCGGCGCCAACATGATCGGCCCGAACCTTTACGGCGTGCTCGGCGCCGACGTCGCGAGCCATGAAGGCTATGACTATTCCCCGGCGCTGAAGGCGATCGAGGGCGAGTGGGACTACGACAAGCTCGATCATATGATCGAAGCGCCGAACGCGTTCGCGCCCGGCACGAAGATGGCGATGTTCCCCGGCATGCCCAATGCCAAGGAGCGCGCCGACGTGATCGCCTTCCTGCGCACCAAGGACGATGATCCGCCGCCGCTGCCGGAAGTCCCGGCGGAGCAGCCGGCTGGAGAAAAGCCGGCCGAGGAGACGCCCGCCGCCGAAGTGCCGGGCGCCGAAGTTCTGCCGCTGCTCGCCACCGCCGATGCCAAACAAGGCGAGAGCGACGCCGCGCTGTGCAAGGTCTGCCACAGCTTCGAAAAAGGCGGGCCCAATCTTGTCGGACCCGATCTCTACGACATCGTCGGGCACAAGATCGCCGCGCGCGAAGGCTTCAACTATTCGCCTGCGCTCAAGAAGCATGCCGATCAGACCTGGACCTACGAGAATCTCGATGTCTGGCTGAAGAGTCCGCAAGAGTTTGCGCCGGGAACGACCATGGTCTTCCCGGGCGTGCCCGACCTCAAGAAGCGCGCCAACATCATCGCCTTCCTGCGCAGCAAGAGCGACGATCCCGCGCCGTTGCCGGAGACGGCGGCGCCCGTTGCCGAGGAGCCAGCGCCCGCTGCCGAGGAGCCGGCGCCCGTTGCCGAGGAACCCGCGCCCGCTGCCGAAGAGCCGGCGCCCGCTGCCGAGGAACCCGCGCCCGCTGCCGAAGCGCCCGAACCCGCTGCTGAAGCGCCCGAACCTGCTGCTGAAGCGCCCGAACCTGCTGTTGAAGAGCCCCAGCAGCCGGCCGAAAATCCCGAAGATCACTGGACCCCGCATCAGGGTGAAGGTCCCTCGCCCGGCCAGCCGCAGCCGGTCTATCCCGAGGAGTTCGAGGAGGCGATCGAGGAGACCGAGGACAATCCGCCGTCGGAGTCTTCGGCGGGTGAAGGTCCCTCGCCCAACCAGCCGCAGCCGGTCTATCCGGACGGCCAGCCGGAAGGGGTCGAATAAGTCGCAAAGCCATTGCGGCGCCGGCTCACCCCGGCGCCGCAATGGCTTTGGCAATGATCGGAAACGCCGCGGTGCGGCCGCCCGACATGACCGATAATTCATTTGGCCGCCAAGCCGCCCATGTTAGGCTTTGGCGGCTTTTTTGCGCCTGCGGTCATCGCTGCGGGCCGCGCGTCAAGCGCGCCAAATCCTCCCAGATGGAGCTTCATCGGCAGTCATGACTTTGCTTCGCTATGCCCTCGCAATCGTCCCGATTTGCGTTTGTTTGACCCCCATCGCGGCCGAGGAAACACCGGCCCGGCATCACGCGCTGTCGCTGATCGGCGAGCCGAAATATCCGGCCGATTTTCAGCACTTCGACTATGTGAACCCCGACGCGCCAAAGGGCGGCATGGTGCGGATTGCCGATATCGGCAGTTTCGACAGTCTCAATCCGGTGCTCTATCGCGGCGAGGCTGCGGGCGGCCTTGGACTGATCTTCGAGAATCTGATGGCGGACAGTCTGGAGGAGTCCTCCACTTCCTACGGCCAGATCGCCGAATGGGCGTCCTATCCGGACGACTATTCCTCGGTCACCTTCAAGCTGCGCGACGAGGCGCGCTGGCATGACGGTACCAAGATCACGCCGGAAGACGTCATCTACAGTCTCGACGTGAACAAGGAAGCCAACCCGCGCATGGGCTTCTACTACAAGAACGTGACGCGGGCCGAAGCGACGGACGACAACGCGGTCACGTTCCATTTCGACGTGAAGCATAATCGCGAGCTGCCTATGATCATGGGCCAGCTCACCATCCTGCCCAAACATTGGTGGACCGGCAAAGATGCGAACGGCGTGCAGCGCGACCCGCTGAAGACGACCTTGGAGCCGCCGCTCGGCTCGGGCGCCTATCGCATCAAGGAGGTGAAGCCCGGCCGCTCGATCTCCTACGAGCGGGTGCAGGACTATTGGGCCAAGGACCTGCCGGTGAGCAAAGGGCAGTGGAACTACGACGAGATCCGGTTCGAATATTATCGCGACGACACGGTGGCGTTCGAGAGCTTCAAGGCCGGCAATCTCGACTACCGGCAGGAGACCAGCGCCAAGAACTGGGCGACGGCCTACGATTTCGCCGCGGTGCGCAACGGCTCCGTCAAGCGGCAGGAGGTCACCGTCCAGCGGACGCAGCCGATGCAGAGCTTCGTCCTCAATCTCAGGCGGCCGCAATTCCAGGACCGCCGCGTGCGGCAAGCCTTCAATCTCGCCTTCGACTTCGAGTGGGCGAACAAGAACCTGTTCTACGGCCAGTACGAGCGGGTCGGCAGCTTCTTCCAGGGCAGCGAACTGGCGGCGCCGAAAGCCCTGCCGCAAGGGCTCGAGCTTGAGATTCTCAACGAGGTCAAGGATCAGGTGCCCGCCGAAGTGTTCACCGAGGTCCACGGCAATCCGGTCAACGAGAACCCGGACGATATGCGCAACAATCTGCGCAAAGCAGTGGTGCTGCTGAAGGAAGCGGGCTGGGAGGTCAAGAACGGCGCGCTCACCAACGTCCAGACCGGCCAGAAGATGCAGGTGGAATTCTTGCTGGTGTCGCCGCTGTTCGAGCGGATCGTTCAGCCTTATTTGCGCAATCTCGAGCGTCTCGGCGTCAAGGGCAGCATCCGTCTGGTCGACTCCGCGCAATACACTCGCCGGATCAACGTATTCGACTACGACATTGTGGTCGGCAACTTCCCCCAATCCGACTCGCCCGGCAACGAGCAGCGTGACTTCTGGGGCACCGAGGCGGCGGACCGGGAAGGCTCGATGAACCTGATCGGGATCAAGGACCCAGCGATCGACAAGCTGGTCGACCGCATCATCTTCGCCAAGGACCGGGAAGAACTGGTGGCAGCGAGCCAGGCGCTGGATCGCGTGCTGCTCTGGCACGATTTCGTGGTGCCGCAATGGTATTCGCCGACGGTTCGCATCGCCTTTTGGAACCGCTACGGCCAGCCGGAGATCTTACCGGCGTTGACGCCGGGGTTCCTTCAGGTCTGGTGGTTCGACCAGACCCAGGCCGGGCACTTGCCGGGATCCTCGAAGCTCTAATGCGCGAGGCAGGCTCCGAGTTGGTTTGGAGTGCGGGATTGCGAGCCATTTTTCAAGGTTTCGCGGTGGGGACTGTCCTGCTGGCAGCGCTGCTATCGGCGGGACCCGCCGCGGCGGAGCGCAGCCATGGGCTTTCCGCCTTCGGCGACCTGGGGTATCCGGCGGACTTCGAGCATTTCGCCTATGCCGATCCCGAGGCGCCGAAGGGCGGCACCTTCTCGCTGATCGGCTGGGGCGGCGTCACGACCTTCAACAGCCTCAACAACTACATTCTGAAGGGCGACGCGGCGCAGGGACTGGAACTCCTGTTCGATTCGCTGATGGTGCCTGCGGCGGACGAGCCCGACGCGGTCTATGGGCTGGTCGCCGAGAGCGCCGAACTCGCGCGTGACGGCAAGTCGGTCACCTTCCATCTGCGCCCCGAGGCGCGTTTTTCGGATGGGTCGCCGCTGACCGCCGAGGACGTGGCTTTTTCGTTCGAGGCGTTGAAGACCAAAGGGCACCCGATCTATCGCCAGACCTTGCAGGACGTGGTGAGCGCCGAGGCCCTCGACCCGCGGACGGTGCGCTATAGCTTCAAGGGCGAACTGGTGCGCGACCTGCCCCTGATCGTCGCTGTGTTGCCGATCTTCTCCAAGACCTATTACGCGACGCAGCCGTTCGACCAGACGACGTTGCAGCCGCCGCTCGGCTCCGGTCCTTATCTCGTCGACCGGATCGCGCAAGGCCGCAACATCGTCTATCGCCGCAACCCGGACTATTGGGCCAAGGACCTGCCGGTCAATCGCGGGCGATGGAATTTCGACCGGATCCGCTACGAATATTTCCGCGACCGCACTGCCGGCATGGAGGCGTTCAAAGCCGGCACCTATGATTTCCGCGAGGAGTTCACCTCGAAAGTCTGGGCGACCGAATACGATTTCCCGGCGATCCGCGCCGGACGGGTAAAGAAGGAAGTCCTGCCCGACGAAACGCCGTCCGGCACGCAAGGCTTCTTCCTCAATACGCGGCGGGAGCATTTGAAGGATCCGCGCGTGCGCAAGGCGCTCGAGCTCGCCTTCGATTTCGACTGGACCAATCGCAACGTGTTTTACGGCCTGTATGAGCGAACCCAGAGCTTCTTCGAGAACTCGCCGATGAAGGCCGAAGGCGAGCCTTCGGAAGCGGAGCGCGCCCTGCTGTCCGGCCTCGGCGTTCCGGTACCGGACGAAGCGCTCGGCCCCGCCTATCTCCCGGCCAAGAGCGACGGCACGGGCCAGGACCGCAATCTCCTGCTACAGGCCGGGAAGCTGTTGGACGAGGCCGGCTACACCATCAAGAATGGGGTCCGGGTCGATGCCAAGGGCGAGCCGCTAAAGCTGGAAATTCTGACCTTCGAGCCGACCTTCGAGCGGCTGACCGCGCCTTACGTGAAGAATCTCAAGCTGCTCGGCATCGATGCCCGCATCCGCATGGTCGACCCCGCCCAATACCAGCAGCGGCTCAAGGGCTTCGATTTCGACATCACCACGCAGCGCTACGTGATGCGCAACACGCCGGGGGTTGAGCTTAGAAGCTATTTCGGCTCCGCCGCCGCCAAGATGGACGGCTCGCTCAATCTCGCCGGCATCGACGATCCGGCCGTCGATGCCCTGATCGAGCGAATCATCGCCGCCAAGGGCCGGGAAGAACTCGAGACCGCGGCACGCGCGCTCGACCGCGTGCTCCGGGCCGGCCATTACTGGGTGCCCCATTGGAATAAGGCCTCGCACACGGTGGCCTACTGGGACAAATTTTCGCGGCCAGAGACCAAGCCGCGCTTCGACCGTGGCATTCTCGACACCTGGTGGTATGACGATGGCAAAGCTGCGAAACTGACGGCCGGCGCCGCCGCGCGTCCCGACCAGGCAGCCGAGCCGTCCGCGCGGCGACCGATCTTGATTATGGCTGCGCTGATCGGGCTCATATTTGCGTTCTACCTCGTGGTGCGAATCAGAAGGTCCGCCCGAACCGAATGACCGCCTATATCCTTCGCCGCCTGCTGCTGATCCTGCCGACAATGTTCGGGATCATGCTGGTGACCTTCGTGATCGTGCAATTCGCACCGGGGGGCCCGGTGGAAAAGCTGATCGCGCAGCTCACCGGCACGGATGTCGGCGCTACCTCGATGTTCACCGGCGGCGGTAGCGATTTCGTGGGCAAGCCCGGCCAAGGGGCAGCTCCCGGCGAAGGAGCCGCGCCCTCCAAATATCGCGGCGCGCAGGGATTGGACCCGGAATTCATCGCCGCGCTGGAGAAGCAGTTCGGCTTCGACAAGCCGGCCTATGAACGCTTTTTCATGATGATCAAGAACTATCTCTTGTTCGATTTCGGCCAGAGCTATTTCCGCGACACCAGCGTGCTCAGCCTGATCGCCGAGAAGCTTCCGGTGTCGATCTCACTCGGGCTGTGGATGATGCTTTTGTCCTACTCGATCTCGATTCCGTTGGGCATTCGCAAGGCGGTGCAGGACGGCTCCCGCTTCGACGTCTGGACCAGCACTGTCATCGTCATCGGCTACGCGATTCCCGGCTTTCTCGTCGCCGTGTTCCTGATCGTCATATTCGCCGGCGGCTCCTTCTTCCAGATCTTCCCGTTGCGCGGACTCGTATCGGAAGATTTCTGGGAGCTGCCCTGGTACATGAAGATCGCCGACTATTTCTGGCATCTGGCGCTGCCGCTGTTCGCCATGGCGCTTTCCGCCTTCGCCACCACGACCTTCCTGACCAAGAACTCGTTCATCGAGGAAATCCGCAAGCAATATGTGACGACGGCGCGCGCGAAAGGGTTGACCGAGCGCCAGGCGCTGTACGGGCATGTGTTCCGCAACGCCATGCTGATCGTGATTGCCGGCTTTCCCGGGGCGTTTATCGGCGCCTTCTTCGCCGGCTCGCTCTTGATCGAGACGATCTTCACGCTGGACGGGCTTGGGCTGCTCGGCTTCGAGTCGATCGTGAACCGCGACTATCCGGTGGTGTTCGCCACCGTCTATATGTTCTCGCTGCTCGGCCTGTTCGTCAGCCTAATCTCCGACCTGACCTATACCTGGATCGATCCGCGCATCGATTTCGAGACGCGGGAGGTTTAGTCCCGGATGGATGCCCCCACCGATACGGCGATCGTCGAGGAGGTCACGGCGCAAGGGATCCCGAAGCCGCGTCCCTGGCTGTCGATGCTGCAGCGGCGCCGCTGGGAGACTTTCAAGGCCAACAGGCGCGGTTACTGGTCGCTGTGGATCTTCCTGGTGCTGTTCGCGATCAGCCTGTTCGCCGAGTTCATCGCCAACGACAAGCCGATCCTAGTCTCCTACGAGGGCGGGCTCTATATGCCGATCTTCAAGGCCTATCCGGAGACGACCTTCGGCGGCATCTTCGAGACGCAGGCCGACTATCGAGATCCGGCGGTCAAGCAGATGATCGCCGATGCCGGCGGCTGGACGCTGTGGCCGCCGATCCGCTTCTCCTACAATACGCAGAACAAGAACCCGCCGATGGCCTTCCCGGTGAAGCCGACCTGGATGCTCACCGAGAAGGATTGCGAGCTGGCGGTCGAGCGCGGCTTTCATCCCTGCAACGCCGAGCTTGAGTGGAACTGGCTCGGCACCGACGATCAGGGCCGCGACGTGATCGCCCGCGCACTCTACGGCTTTCGCATCTCGGTCCTGTTCGGACTGGTGCTCACCTTGTTCTCCTCGCTGGTCGGCGTCGCCGCCGGCGCGATCCAAGGCTATTTTGGCGGCTGGACCGATCTCCTGTTCCAGCGCTTCATCGAAATCTGGACCAGCGTGCCGCAGCTCTATCTGCTGATCATCGTCGCCGCGGTGATCGAGCCGAGCTTCTGGATCCTGCTCGGCATTCTGCTTGCCTTCTCCTGGGTGGCTCTGGTCGGCGTGGTGCGGGCCGAATTCCTGCGCGCCCGCAATTTCGAATATGTCACCGCGGCACGGGCGCTGGGCCTCTCCAACATGAAGATCATGTTCAAGCATCTGCTGCCGAACGCGATGGTGGCGACCCTGACCTTCATGCCGTTCATCCTGAACGGGTCGATCACCACGCTGACCTCGCTCGACTTTCTCGGCTTCGGCTTGCCGCCCGGCTCGCCCTCGCTCGGCGAGCTGCTGGCGCAAGGCAAGGACAATCTCCAGGCGCCCTGGCTCGGACTGACGGCGTTCTTCGTCATCGCCATCATGCTGAGCCTGCTTATCTTCGTCGGCGAGGCAGTGCGCGACGCGCTGGACCCGCGCAAGACCTGGGCTTGAGGCGCCATGCACGGCTCGCATTCGCATTCACATTCGCACTCACACGATCACGGTCCGGGTTCCGTGCATGCCAATAACGAGCGCCGGGTGGGCCTCGCCGCGCTCTTGACCGGCAGCTTCATGCTGGCGGAGGTGGCCGGTGGCATCATCGCCGGCTCGCTCGCGCTGTTGGCCGATGCCGGGCATATGCTGACCGATTTCGCCGCGCTGTCGCTCGCCTGGTTCGCCTTCCGGCTCGCACGGCGCCCGGCGGACTGGAAGCGTACCTATGGCTT
>JAWOJH010000146.1:0-18348 GCA_046481725.1 Methyloceanibacter sp.
CCTGGGCCTTCAGGGAGGGTTGCGATGGCCGGCAAGCGCGTGCAGTTCGACGACGAGACTTTGGCCGCGATCGATGACCTGGCGCGCCGGGAGGGCAAAAGCTTTCAGGAGCTGAGCAATGAAGCCTTCGGCGATCTTCTCAAAAAGCATCGCCAGCCCGTCGGACTCAAAGCGGCTCTGAAAGAAAGCGTCGCGGCGCGCGGCAAGTCCCGCTGAACAAGTCGGCTATTTCACGCAGAGACCAATGAACTCGATCCCCGCATCGCGGCAGAGATAGCGCGCGTCCTCGGCGCTCTCCCCCTCGATCAAGAGGCAGAACGAGCCGTCGAACGCGTAAAAGCTTACGCTGGCGCGCAGCTTACCGATCTGCACGGCGCGAGCGTTGCGAAGTCCCAGCTTCTCAGTTGCGATTTTCGGCATGCCAAGACCACTTTGCTAGCCGGAGTTCCTGTTACGTTCCAGCTGTGTTTCTACGCGATTCGCGAGCAAAATGGAACGCCAGCCAGCTATCCCCACGGCGCGCGCAAAAATGCATTAATCTCCTGCCTCTAGAACGATGGTTGCGCACCAACTGCGCCCAAGAGGAGCCGATGACAGACAAACCAGCTTTCGAAATTCCACCGGAACTGCGCGACCTGGCGGAGAAAAATGTCGAGCAGGCGCGTGCGGCCTACGGCCAGTTTATGGATTTCCTAACTCAGGCGATGGGCGCCTGGGCGGGTGCGCCGGGAGCGGGCGAGATGGGCGGCTTCCGCGACGTGCAGGAAAAGGCCGTCGCCTTCGCCAAGGAAAACGCCGAACGCTCCTTCGCGCTGGCGAGCGACCTCGCCCGAGCCAAGGACATGCAAGAAGTGATTACCCTGCAGAGCCGCTTCGTGCAGACGCAGATGCAAACCTTCGGCATTCAAGCACAGCAGATTTCCTGGCTCATGGCCGACGCCATGCGCAACCTTCAGACTAAGAGCAAAAGCTAAGACTTAGCGCGAGGCCTGGCTAGGCAGCGGCTTTCTGTCTTGCTCCAGAACAGCGAGCCCTGCCCGGCATAGTCGACTTACGCTCCGACTGTTGACGTCGCGGGAGACGTATATCTCCTGAGCGTCGCGAGCCCGCGCGCAACCGCCGCGTCGGCTGCCGAGCAAGCGGGCCAATAGACACGACAATGCCTCATGGCCCTCCGCTATGGCGCGGGCAGGAATTCAGGTGTTAACGGCGGCGAACCTCAAGCCGCCTTGGCGTAGTACGACTTGAGCTGGTTCATCACCTGCTGCTTGTCGAACTGCGCGCCCATCGCCAGCATGGCGTCGGCGAAGCGGCTCGTGATCTCGCCAATCTGCTCCGGCGAGAGCTGGTTCAGGATGCCGATGCGCACCTGCACGGGCTCGGACAGAGTCGGCCAGATACCGAAGCCCTGCGCGCGCGCGCCTTGCACCAGTTCCTTCTCCTTGCCCTTGAGCTTGCCCGGCAGGTTGAGCACGATGAGGCTGGTCATGTTGGAGGTGACGTCGCAACCCATGGCCTCGACCGCTTGGCGTAGCGCCTTCTCGTGGTACTGGTAGTCCGACGCCTTGCGGCGGCGCCCGTAAGATAAAAGTATACGAAGCGCCTCATGGAAGGCCGCGACCGCGTAGCAGGAATGGGTCTGGTGATAGACCGGCGCGTCGACATCCTTGCCGTCGATGATGCCCCAGTGGCGCGCATCGAGGATCGGATGGTTCACGTATGTATAGCAGCCGCGCTTCCTCACGACCTCGATGGCCTTGTCGGTGAAGCTGACGGGCGCGTAGGTCAGCGGCAGCGAGAGGACGCCCTTCTGCGGACACGACGCCCAGGCCACCACGCCCGGATAGTCGTCGATGTTGAAATCGGCGACGCCGAGGCTCGACACCGCATCGCAAATGCCCATCACGCCATGCTTCATGCAGGCGTCGGAGAAGCCCTTGAGGTCGTTGATGCGGCCGGAGCCCGTCTCCCAATGGGCCATGAAGGCCCACATCGGCTTGTGCTCAGCGAGCGCCTTCTCGACGATCTCCCCTGTGACCGACTGGCCGTGCGGAACGGTGACGGTGACGACGTTCTTCGGCTTCGGATTGAGGGAATCGGCAGCGAGATCCTCAAGGGACGAGGCCTTAATGCGGATGGTCAGGTCATCGATGCCGGAGAACGTGCCGTTTACGAAGGTCACGACCTTGTCGCCCGGCAGGATGATGCTTTGCACGCAGTCCAGGCCGCTCCAGCCGGTGCCGGCGACGCCATAGGTGTAGACATTCTTGGTGCCCCACAGATCGCGAAGCATCTGCTTGGCTTCGAGCATGCCGCGCAGCACGTCTTTCTGCATATGGTCGGCCACGCCCGTCTTGGCGAAGCGCTCCAGCACGCGCGGGTCGGTGTTCCCGGGCCCAGGGCCGGCGGCAAGCGTCTCAGGGATATCAAGCTGTGGAAAGATCTGCGTCATGGGAACACCCTCTAGCGGTCAAGTCATCGAACAAAGAAACGGCACAATCGTCTAACCGGGCGGAAGCGCCGCCGCAAGACCGGTTAGCACCTCAAACAAGCGTCTTTTGCGGCTCCCGAACGGCGGCCCGGTTTGGACTCACGCCACGGCAGCCTGGTCCCGAAAAGAAGAAGCCCCGTACGGGGGGATCGGGGCTTCTTCCAAACAGTTCCCTGCGGGGGCGGTGATAGGAGGGAATACCATCACCGTCACCAATTTTACGCCGGATCGGGATAAGAGTCGGGATCTTTTTTACTAAAATGGTTAAGGTTAATAGTCGCAGGGCTCTAACTGCCAATTTTGGCCGCAGAGGGAACGCAGAATAGCTCATGATCGATAAGCATTTCGGCCGCGCCCTTTGGCTCGCCGCAGTCTTTCTGTTGGTTGCGGGTCAAGTTGAGGCTGCCCCTTGCGGCAATACCGGCGCGGGTTTCGAGAACTGGAAGCGCGTCTTTGCCGGCGAAGCTCAGAGCCGGGGAATCGGCCCCAAAGGCATCGCCGCCTTGATGGCAACCTCTTACTCCGCAGGCACGATCAGGGCCGATCGGGGTCAGAAAAGCTTCAAGCTTTCGCTCGATCAATTCATGGCCAAGCGCGGAGGCCCCGCCATCGCCTCTCAGGGCAGAAGCAGAAAGGCCCAGAACGCCGCGCTCTTCGCAAATTTGGAGAAGCGCTATGGCGTTCCGCCCGGTCCATTGATCGCCATCTGGGGCATGGAGACCGCCTTCGGCAACTATATGGGCAACCAGCCGGTCATCTCCGCGGTGGCCACGCTCGCCTACGATTGCCGCCGGCCAGAATATTTCACCGATCAGCTCTACGCGGCCCTTCAGCTCGTCGATCGCGGCGTCCTCGCCAGCGGCACGCGCGGCGCCATGCATGGCGAGGTTGGGCAGACGCAATTCCTGCCGAAGAGTATTTTGCTCTATGCCGTCGACGGCGACGGTGACGGTAAGATCAATCTTAACTCGAAGGCCGACGCACTCGCCTCGACCGCCAACTTCCTGAAAGGTCATGGTTGGGTCAGGGGAGCCGGCTATCAACCCGGCGAGCCCAATTTCGCGGCGATCAAAGGCTGGAATGCCGCTGGCGTCTATCAGCAGGCCATCGCCATCATCGCCCGGCAGATCGACGGGAGATAGCATGCCTCGCTTTCGCGGACCCTCGCCGAAAGCGCAATTCGGCGCTAACTGCTAAGCGTGGCCCGTAGCACCGACCAGGAAGGCAGAGAAGCCCGGCAAGCCTCCCGTCAGCTTGCCCAGACGCTTGGCAAGTTCATCGCGCTCGCCCTCGTTGTGATCCTGGTGGTGCTTATCGAGCGCTATTGCACGACCGAGTTGCCCCCATTCGGTCCCGGTGCCAAAATCGTCTCCGTCGACGGCGATACTTTGCGAGCCAGCAACGGCGTCGAGTATCGGCTGTTTGGCATCGATGCGCCTGAACTGCATCAAAGCTGCAACGAGGCGGACGGCAAGTCTTGGCTATGCGGCCGCGCGGCGAAGGCGAAGCTGACCACCCTCATCAATCGCGGCAATGTGGACTGCGAACCGCGCGCCAAGGACCGGTTCGGCCGCGTCGTCGCCGTCTGTAGCGCCGAAGGGATAAACGATATCGGCGAGCAGATGGTCCGCGACGGCTACGCTATCGACCTCGGCGGTCCTGCCGGCCATCCCTATCGCGAACCGGAAGCGGAAGCGGAAGCCGCCAAGCGCGGCATCTGGCGCGGCACTTTCCAGCGTCCCTCCGATTGGCGGCAAGCCAATCCGCGGGACTAACGCGCCGCTCTCAGACCAACACGCGCGGCGGGCGATCAGCGTGCAGCGGAGCGGTGGCAGCTTCGAACATGACGATCCGATTTCTCCCTTCGGCCCGCGCCTGATGCAGCGCTGTGTCGGCCTCTCGGTGCATGCGTGCGTAGTCCGCCTCGCCGGCTTCATGGGTCGTAATGCCGATTGAAACGCTGAACGGCGCGCCCGCGAGCGGCATGCCCTGCCCCGCCAGCCGCCCGAGAATGGCGCCGGCGATAGCTCGCGCCGTATCCGCATTGCAGTCTGGCGCATAGATCAGAAATTCATCGCCAAGCCGCGCGCATTCGTCACTCGGACGCAAGCTCTTGCGGATGGCGTCGGACGTCCGGGCAACAACCGCGTCACCGGTCGAGTGTCCCCGCAAGTCATTGATCATCTTGAGATTATCGATGTCCACGACCAGTATCGCGCTCGGCCCGGCGTGCCGCTCAGCCGCTTTCTTGATCACCTGCATCGCGCCGCGGCGGTTCAACATTCCGGTCAGGCTGTCGCGAATCGAACTGTCGTAAAGCTCCTGGATGCGGCGGCCGATGACCGAATGGTACAGAGCGACGATATAGCCGATGCCTAGAGCCAGCAGCAGGGCTACGCCAAGCGTGGCGATGGCGATGGCCCGGAAGCGCGCTTCGCGGGTCAGGTAGTACTGCAGGTCGAAATCGACGCCGGCGAACCCGCTATAGACTCCCTTGCTGTCGAAGATGGGCGCATGCCCGGTGAGGAAGGTTCCATACTCATCTTCCTGGAAGGTCGGCGTGACATAGGTCTTGCCTTCAGCCAACTGTGCGGTCCAGGCGTCGTCGTACTCCTCGCGGATCTCGAACGGCTCCATATAGGCCGAGGCCTGCAATTTATGCTCGGTCTTAAGCTCCGGGGAGGCGGCGGTATCCAGGACGAAATGGGTTTTCCCGTCCCGCTCGAACATCGTGTAGAGGTAGAAGATCTCCGGATTGGCCGAGTGAAAGCGCACCAGCGGCTTCAGCGCGCGTGCATAGAGATCGTCGCTATAATTCTCGGAGTCGAGTAACTGGCGGTGCAGGTCTCCGTCGACGACGCTGACTGCGAGCCGGGCGACTTCCTCCACATGCGAACGCAGGACGTCCCAGCGTGCCTGTTTCGACAGCCATTGCGGAATGGCGACAATTGCCACCAACATCGCAGCCGCCGCCAGACTTGCAGTGAGAAAGATGCGCGGTTCGAAGCGCCGTTCAGTGTCGGCGGCACGTCGCGCGGTTTTCTTGGACAATGGACAAACTACTCATTGGCCTCGCTTTTTCAGGCCTACAGTAATTGGCCGACCTTAGCCAATCGTTACAGCCGACGCGGGCGGTCAACCGCGCTACAATGACCACATTAGGTTGCGGGGAGACTGAAATGGACTTGGAAGAGCTGGGAGCGATGCTGGTTCGGCCCGCAATGGGCTTGCTGTTTCTGGTCAGCGCGTTCGCCTGCGGCAAGAATGCGAGCGCGCGCCAAGCCGCGGCCGCCGACACTGCTCTCGTGTTCCCGCGCCGGCCCGAGCTGTTCCTGCTTGCCGGAATCTCGATCATGGCCTTAGGCGGCCTTTCGGTGCTGCTCGGGATTTTTCCGCGGCTCGGCGCGCTCGCGCTGGCGGCGTTTCTTGTCCCGGCGGCAATGATCCATTTTCGGAAAGCGCGCCAGGCCATAGCGCTAAAGGATGCAGTCCTTCGCCGGAGGGGCTGGGCCGACCGCGGCCCAACGCAAGGGCATTGCTGAACTCGCCGGACTGGCGGTAGTCGGCAATTTCACCTCGGCGCTGAAGAACATGATCTTGATCGCGCCCGCGCTATACCTCGCGCTCGCCGGGGTCGAGCCGATGCTGATCGGCTTCGGCCCCGATGGAAAGCTGCAGGGCCTGCTCGTCCACTTCTAGGCCAGCCGAGCGCCTATGCCGCCTTCGCGCCCCGGCTCGCGAGCACTTGGTCGGCGGCCTTCCCGGTCAACTCCGCCAGGTGGTCGAACTTGGCGTTGAAGGTGCCGACCCCAGCCGTTGCCGATCTGAGTTCGACGATCAGATTCTGGATCTCGGACTCAGGCAGATGCGCCTCCACCACGTCCCAGCCGGTCCAGCCGGGGCGCGCATCGAAGCCAAGGATCTGCCCGCGCCGCGAAGACACGATCGAGTTGACCTTCGCCGTCGCCTCCGACGGCGCGGCGATTGCGACCGCCATGATGGGCTCGAGCAGCACCGGCGAGCATTGCGGCATGCCCTCGCTCATGGCGATGCGCCCGGCTTGGCGGAATGCCATGTCGGACGAATCGACCGAATGATAGGAGCCATCGATCAGACAGACCGCGACATCGACGACCGGGAAACCCAGCGGTCCCGCGCTGAGATAGTCGCGCACCCCGATCTCGACCGAAGGAATGTAGTTCTTTGGTACCACGCCGCCGGTAATCTCGTCGCTGAACTCGAAGCCTGACCCGCGCGACTGCGGCTTGATGGTCACCACCACGTCGCCGAATTGCCCATGGCCGCCGGACTGCTTCTTGTGGCGGCCGCGCACCTCGGTCGATTTGCGGATGGTCTCCTTGTAGGGAATTTGCCGCGGCCGGGTCGATGCGTCGATGCCGTATTTGCGTACGAGTTTTTCGAGCGCCACGCGCAAATGCATCTCGCCCTGCCCCCATAGCACCATCTCGCCCATATCCTGGCTGTGCGTGAGCGAGAGCGCTGGGTCCTCCTCGATGATTTTGGCTATCGCCGCCGTCAGCTTCACCTCGTCTTTCTTTTCCTTGGCGGCGATCGCCAGCCCGAACACGGGCTGAACGATGTTTGCTTTCGGAATTTTGAGTTTCCCGGCCTTTTCCTCCGACAGGGTATCGCCGGTCTTGACCGTGTCCAGCCGCCCGAACGCAATCGTGTCGCCTGCCTTCGCCTCACCGCGTTTGGTGGGCTCCTGCCCGAACAGGGTGAATATGCCGGAGATCCGCTCCTCGTCGCCCCCGCCATAAATGGTGGTGCCATCGGCGAACGTGCCGGTAAGGACGCGCGCCAGCGAAAGCTTGCCGCCATGCGCGGTATGGAAGGTCTTCGCCACGAAAGCGCAGGACGGGGTGTTCTCGACCCCGAGGCGCTCAGCTGTGGATTGAACAAAAGGGGCTTCGTGCCTCAGCGCCTTGAGCAGCCGCAAGATGCCGTTGCCGTTTTCGGCCGACCCCATCAGCACCGGGCAGATCAGCCCGTCGCTGAACTCCTTGGAGAGATCGTCGAACACCTTGTCGCGCGGCGGCGGCACATCCTCGAGCAATTGCTCCATCAGCTCGTCGTCATAATCGGCGAGCTTTTCCAGCATGGAGAACCGCGCTTCCTTCTCTAGACCGGCCAGCGTATCGGGGATGTCGATGACTTCGCTCGCGGCGTGCTCGCGATAGACGAAGGCGCGCTCCAGCGCCAAGTCGATGAAGCCCGTGACAATCTCGTTCTCCCAGATTGGGAGCTGGCGCAGCACCAGCGGTTTGGTCGAGGCGGGCTGGAGCATCGGCACGATTTCGCGGACCCTGGCTTCCGCCTTGTCGATCTTGTTGATGAACAGGAAATGCGGGATGCCGCGATCCTCGAGCTGTTTGAGGATCAGCTGAAGCGCCGGCACCTTTTTCTCGTCCGGTTCGCACACCACCACGGCGGCGTCGCAGGCGGTCAGCGCGTGCGCCGCGTCGGCCTGGAATTCGATGGAGCCGGGGCAGTCGAGGAAGGTGAAGCTGTCGCCCAGAAAATCGATCGTCGCCACATTGAGCTCGACGCTCATGCCGTGGTGCCGGGCCTCCTCCGAGGCGTCGCCGACGGTGTTTTGCGCGGCCATGCTACCCTGGCGCGTGATCGCGGCAGTACGCGCCAGAATGGCCTCAAGCAGTGTGGTTTTTCCGCTTAGATAGGGGCCAACCAGTGCGATGCAGCGGGCGCTGCGGGCTGGCTGGCCCTGCGCTTGGCCCATGATCTCCTCCCTTTGCGGTTATGACCCGCACGGAGAAGGCTCCTGACGCACCCACCCGCGCAAGCCTTAGTGACGCTATGGTGACAAGCCAAAGCGCCTCTGGCAAGAGGCCACAATGGGTCGTTCCGACCTGCGGCTGCCGGTCCCGGCCGGAACTCAACCCCGCTCAGGACCGTTATCCTCAGAGAACGCGAACAACAGCTAAGGTGATCATGATGCGTGGAACTTTCTTCACCGCCATTGCCGTGGCCTTCGCCGCGCTGGTCTTCGCTGGCGGCAAGCCGGCTTTGGCCGCGCCTGCGACCGCCGCGCTCGCCTATGGCGAGAGCCAGGTCGGCATCGTCGAGCAGGTCGGCAGGAAATACCGCTATTCGCGGAAATACCGCCGCGGCCCGTACTATCGCGGCTATGCCTATCGCAGCCCCTATTGGGGCCGGCCTTACGGCTATCGCTACCCATATTACCGGCGCGGACCCGGCGTCAGCCTCTGGTTCGGCTTCTAGCAGCAACAAAGAGGCGAGCAAGTTGCTCGCCTCCGCTCGTTCTTAGCGGTGAGCCCTCACAGCCCAAACGCCGTGATCATCCCCACCGCCAGCGTCGCTGCGGTGGCGATGAGCAGCGGCTTGGCCAGTGCCGAGCCCGCAATCGCAAAGGCCATCCCGGATTTCACCAGAGTATTGGCAAGCGCGGCGACGACAATGCCGATGACGGCGATGCGCGCCTCTCCACTCTTGGCAAACTCCGACATCGACAGGGTTATGGCGTCGACATCGGTGAGACCGGCGAGCGCGGCCACCGCGTAAAGCCCGCCCGGTGGAAAATGCTCTTCCACGATCTTCACCGCGAGCAGCACCACGGCGAAGAATGCCGCAAATTTGGCTGCCTGGGTCAGGCTGAAGGGGTTCACGACCTGCACGCTTCCCGCAGCGCCTTTGCCGTGCTCGGCGCCGTAACGGTAGTAGAGGTAGGCCGCGAAGCCGCCGGCGACCGCCGCCATCGCCAGAAAGGGACCCAGGACAGGAGGCAGCAGCGCAGCGTTGACCACCGCCACCAGCACAATGACGCGCAGGAACATTACCGCCCAGCCGAGCAGAATACCGCAAGCGAACGCCATCGTTCGCTTGGGATTGGTGCGGGCGTCTCTGGCAAAAGACAGCGTGACTGCCGTCGAGGAGACCAGACCGCCGGTGAGCCCGGTTAGCGCGATGCCTCGCGCCGGCCCAAGCACGCGCGTCAGCACATAGCCGACCAGCGACAGGGCGGAGATCAGGATCACCAGCAGCCAGAGCAAATAGGGATTGAGCGCGCCCCATGGATCGATCGGTTCGTTCGGCAACAGCGGCAGCGCGATGAAGGTCGCGATCAGCAAGCGCAGGCCGGCGAAAACGTCGTCCCAACCGAGTTTGGCCACGAAGCCGTGCAGCGGCTGCTTGTAGGCGAGGACCGCGGCTGTGACGACACCAAGCCCGATAGCAAGCTCGGCGTGGCCAAGCGTCACCATGGCGCCGAGAATGTAGACCACCACCGCGGCCACCTCGGTGGTCAGCCCTGTGGAGTCGGGATGGGTGCGTGCGGCAACGAAATAGCCCGCCACAACCACGGCACCTGTGACTATCAAGCCCGCGGCGACGACCCAGGGCGATGACATCTCCCGCGCCAACCAGCCGGCCGCAGCGCCCAGCAGGGCGAGCAGGGTGAAGGTTCGCAGTCCTGCCGTGCCGGCAGCTTCCTCTTCTTCCGTCTTGCGCTTCTCACGCTCAACGCCGATCAGCGCGCCGAGTAAAGCCGCGGTAGCAAAGGCAAGCGCGTCGGCGAGCAGCTGCTGATAGTCCATCACCTCACCCTTCTCGGGCAGAGCATACAAGCTTGACCGGGCGGGCGTGATAGCTGCTTCAGCCTCGCGTGGGGGCGCGATTGGCTCGAATTTATGAGAAAGAATCGCTTGGCTCAGAGCGGGGCGCCGGAATGGCTGCTGCTTCCACCCATTCGCGCGCAATAAAGGAAGCCGCCCCGAAGGGGGCGGCTTCCTGATTGTCAGCTTCTAGGTGTGGCTTAGAAGAAGATCACCCCACCGGCCTGGAACAGATCCCAATCTTCGAAGCCCTGGTTGATACGCCCCAATCGTCGGCCGTCACCGTCAAAGGCCGTAATATCGACATCGAGGCTCTGGTGCTGCCATCTGAGCCACAGATGCATAGCCGCGGAATCGATCTCCTGCACCACGCCTAGACCCCAGCGCTCCACTTTCGAGCCAGTCACGAAGCAGTCGTCCACGACACCGGTGCAGCTTGCGATCCCGGTGCCGGCAACGTCCTCCAAATTCACGCCCAGGAGGCCACCGTACTGATCGTGATACTCGCCGTACTCGCCGTAGAGAACCGTGGCGCCGAGAGGCGTCTGAGTTGCGCCTTGGCACTGGCGGCTATCTTTGCGGTGTTGCTGCCCGCCTCGCCCGAAGCCAAATATGTCTGTGGCAATTTCGAGGGAAAATTCTCCTGCCGCTACGAACCCAGCACACCCAAGGTGAAGGGGGCTGTCCCGACCGCCAAGCCACGCCAGGACGCGGCGCCCGATTCGGCGGGCACTGCAGGACGCGACGGCGCCCGGGACTTGGGGAAGTGACCCCTCCCCTGGCGGTGCGCCCGCGCCGCAGGGGAATGGCTGCCAGAGTGGCATGACCGGTACGCCGCCCAATTGCCGCTGCCCGCCGAATTCCGAGCTGCTCGGCGGCAATTGCGTCCGCTATACCGCCTCGACCTGCTCGAACGCGCTGGCGGCCGATGCCCTGCCGCAGTCCTGCCGCGGCGTCGAGGAGAAGCTCTCCTGCCGCTTGCGCGACGACGGGCTGAAGGATTGCTGCTGCGTCACCTATGACAAGTTCTAGGACCGCTGATCGGGGCCGAGCGGCTGGCCGTGGGAAAACTCGACAATGTAACCGCTCGGGTCCTTGACGCCGCACAAATAGCCGGTCGGCGGCGCGTAATCGCGCGGCTCCCAATGCAGGCAACCGTCTTTGCGCGCGCGCTCGGCAATCCTGTCGATGTCCTCGCGCGCCGCGACCCCGAAGCCGTAATGCGTCATGTCGTCTTTGTCTTGGGTACGTTCAGGCCCGCCGCCGAGCAGCACCAAAACGAAATTCTCATTCTCACCGGGACTGGCGAGCCACACCACGCGGCTATCGCCTTCGCCATGCTGCTTGACGATCTCGAGCCCGCAGTAGCTGCGATAGAACGCGATCGACTGATCAAGATCGCGCACATGCAGCGCGCAATGGGTGAAGGAAGGTGTCATCTCGCCGATCAGGCGGCCCGCCCTTTGGCGTGCTCAGGGTAGAGCGTGATGAGAGCATTCGGCGTGGCCGGCGCCACGCCGCGCTCGGTGACGAAGCCGGTGATGAGCCGCGCCGGCGTGACGTCGAAGCCGTAATTGGCGGACTGCGTGCCCCTCGGCGCGATCTCGACCGTGGCGACGCCGCCGTCCGGCAGTCGTCCCGTCATGCGCGTGACCTCCTCGCCGTCACGCTGCTCGATCGGGATGGTGCTGCCGTCGGTCAGGCTCCAGTCGATCGTCGTACCCGGAAGCGCCACATAGAAGGGAACGTAATTGTCGCGCGCGGCGAGCGCCTTGAGATAGGTGCCGATCTTGTTGGCGACGTCGCCGGTGGACGTGGTGCGGTCGGTGCCGACGATGCAGAGATCGACTTGTTTGCTCTGCATCAAATGCCCGCCGGCATTGTCGGCGATCAGCGTGTGCGGCACGCCATGCGCGCCGAGCTCGAAAGCGGTGAGCGAAGCGCCCTGATTGCGGGGCCTAGTCTCGTCCACCCAGACATGGACCTTGATGCCCTCGTCGTGCGCCCGATAGATCGGCGCCAGCGCCGTCCCCCAATCGACGGTCGCGAGCCAGCCGGCATTGCAATGGGTGAGGATGTTGACCGTCTCGCCGCCCTTCTTGTCGGCGTGGGCACGGATGAGACCCAGGCCATGTTCGCCGATTCTGCGGCAGGTCTCCACGTCCTCGTCGCAGATCGCAGCAGCGCAGGCGAAGGCGGCGGCGATCCGCTTATCGCGCGGCTGGTTGCGCACGGCCTTTTGCATCTCGTCGAGCGCCCAGCGGAGATTGATGGCGGTGGGGCGCGTAGCGGCAAGCGTCGCGCAGGCCCGATCGAGCGCCTCGTCCGATGCGTCGTTGCGCAGCGCCAGCGCCACGCCATACGCGGCGGTCGCGCCGATCAGCGGCGCGCCGCGCACCTGCATGGTCGAAATCGCGCGCGCAACCTCGTCGAGCGTGCGCAGTGTCGCCGTCTCGAATTGGTGCGGCAGCTTGGTCTGGTCGATGATTTCGACCGACTTGCCATCGGCTCCGAGCCAGATGGTGCGGTACTGCTTGCCGTTAATCTTCATGGTCCATCGCCATTTACACTTGTCATCGCCCGGCTTGACCGGGCGGTCCAGTAAACACGGGGCGCAAGATAACGATAAACGGTGGTTACTGGATTCCCGCTTGCGCGGGAATGACGTTAATTCAGTCGCCTTCGAAGGACATCAGCGTGTGACACTCGACCCCAAGCTCGGCCAGCCGCGCGCAGCCGCCGAGATCCGGCAAGTCGATGACGAACGCCGCGCCGACCACGTCGGCATTGAGCTTGCGCAGCAGCTTTACCGCCGCGACCGCCGTCCCGCCCGTGGCGATCAGATCGTCGACCAGGAGCACCGGCTCGTTCGCGCTGATCGCGTCCTCATGAATCTCGATCACGTCGATGCCGTATTCCAACTCGTATTCCTCGCCGATCGCCTTGGCCGGCAGCTTGCCCTTCTTGCGGATCGGCACGAAACCACAGCGCATGCGGTCCGCAACCGCGCCGCCGAGGATAAAGCCCCGCGCCTCGATGCCGGCGACCGATTCCACCCGGCGGTTGGAAAAGGGCCGCGCCAGTTGCTCGATACAGGCCCTGAAGCCGTTGGCGTGGCCGAGCAGCGTGGTGATATCCCGGAACATGATGCCCGGCTTCGGGTAGTCGGGTATGGTGCGCACGAGGTCCTTGAGGGCTAAACCCGCGGTCAAGTTCATAAGGGCCTCCAAAATCGGGCTCGGGACCAGCATCGAAGCTTCGCGGCTTGAGCCTATAGTCGAAGCAGGAGCGCCTGGCTAGCCGGCCGGGGTCCTTAGCTCAAGAGGGGCAAGCCTGTGGCAGACGGCTCTAATCCAATCACCATCCGCGACATCGACGTTCCGTTCTGGCGCATCGTCATGATCCTGATCAAATGGTCGATCGCGGCCATTCCCGCGGCGATCATCGTGATGCTGCTCTACGCCGCGCTGGCCGCGCTGCTCGGCGGCGTATTCGTGGCGATTTTCCAGATCTTCGGCGTGCCGATCCCTGATCCCAATATCGGCCAGACCCAATAAAGCCCGCGTGCAGCAATCGCGCACGGCCTATGAAACGCGATTGAGGACCCGCCCCGCCACCGCGTCGAGCTTCTTGATCAGTTCCGGATCGCGTGCCTCCGGCGCGGTGATGATCGCCGTGTCGAGCGCGCGGTCCGAACCGATCGGGCATGGCTCGTGCTCGCGCGGGAAGTCGCGCGCCAGACGCGCAACCAGCCGGGCGCCCTTCTCGGCATTGGCCATTAGCACCTTGATGATGTCCTGCACCGTCACTGCATCATGATCGGGATGCCAGCAATCGAAATCGGTGACCATGGCGACGGTGGCGTAGCAGATCTCCGCCTCGCGGGCGAGCTTGGCCTCCGGCAGATTGGTCATGCCGATCACCGAGTAGCCGAGCCCCTTATAGGTCATGCTCTCGGCGAGCGTGGAGAATTGCGGACCTTCGATGCAGACATAGGTGCCGCCGCGGATCACGGCGATGCCCTCCGCCTCGGCGGCCTCGGCGAGATGAATCCGCAAGCGCGGGCTGACTGGGTGCGCCATCGACACATGCGCCACGCAGCCTGTGCCGAAGAACGAGGTCGCGCGGTTATGCGTGCGGTCCACCAACTGATCCACCAGCACGAAGGTGCCGGGCGGCAGATCCTCCTTGAACGAACCGCAGGCCGAGAGTGACACGAGGTCGGTGACCCCTGCCCGCTTCAGCACGTCGATATTGGCGCGATAGTTGATGTCGGTGGGCGATAGCCGGTGGCCCTTGTCGTGGCGGGACATGAACACGATGGGGAGCCCATCGATTTCGCCGATACGCAAGGGCGCTGATGGCTCTCCCCAGGGACTGTCGATGCGGGTCTCGCGCACATTCTTCAGCCCCGGCAGGTCGTAAAGTCCCGAACCGCCGATGATCCCCAATACCGCCTTGGTCATTCCACCGTCGCCCTCCGCCATGGTCACTCGCCGACCCGCATGAAGAACACGCCCCAGACCCAATGGCCCCGATGCGACTGGTTGGGCTCGTCGCCCGGCGCGCGCGTGTTGATCAGCCAGATCGGCCCTTGCCGACCAAGGCCGAGCGGCGCGCCGTCGGCCTCGAGTGCCAGGATCCAGTCCGATGCCTCGATATCCTCGGGCTCGAGGTAGGCTTCGTATTTGTTGATGGCGATGAAGCTGACCTTGGCGCGGGCGGCGCCGACCGCCGCGAGCATCTCCTTCAGCAGCGGCCCGGTGAACGTCGCTGCCTTGCCGAGCTCCGACGTCACCGCCGTTACCGTCCCCTGCTTCAAACGCATCAGCAAGGGCCGGTCGAAGGCGAAGGCCCGGTCGAAACCGATATCCAGCCGCGCGAACATAGTGTCCTTCTCCGCGTCGAATGGCCCGCGATTGATAGTGTTGATGTTGCCGCCGACGGTCAGCAGAACCATCTCTTTCGGCTGCTCCACCGCGTGACCGGCGGAGGCGGAGACGGCAAACGCGATCAGAAGAGCGAGAAGCGCGCGCGGCATTGCTCCTTATACCCTATCGGCGGGAGCTGACCTACGCGGCGTGGGAAGCATCGCGCCGACGCAACCGCGACCAGACCCGGCGCTTGGCGAGATACATGATCGCCAGAAACACCAGGAGGAATAGCATGACCCGCGCGCCGGTCTTGTGCCGCTGCTCGAGCTTCGGCTCGGCGGCCCACATCAGGAACGCGGAGACATCGCGCGCATAGTTGTCGAGGGTCGGCGCCGTCCCGTCGGTATAGGCAATGGCGTTATCGCTCAGCACCGGCGGCATGGCGATCTGGTGGCCTGGGAACGCCGCGTTGTAATGCATGCCCTGCGCGAGTTCGAACCCTTCGGGCGCCGGGTGAAAACCGGTCAGCAGCGCGTAGAGATAGTCGGGGCCTCCGGCCCGCGCCTTGGCCATTACGGAAAGATCCGGCGGCAACGCGCCATTATTGGCGGCACGCGCCTGCTGCTCGTTGGCGAAGGGAGCGCGGAAGCGATCGGCTGGCCGGCCCGGCCGCTGGAACATCTCGCCCTGCTCGTTCGGCCCGTCGGTAATCTGCGCCCTCGACGCCAGCACTTCAACGGCCTTGGACGAGAATTGCGGCCCGCCTGGCTCGCCGAGATTGCGGTAGGAAAGGAGGTTCAGCGAGTGGCAGCCCGCGCATGCGCCCTGATAGACCTGATAGCCGCGCTGGAGCTGCGCCCGGTCGAAGCTGCCGAACGGCGGGCTGAAGCTCCAACTCTGCCCCTCGATCTTCGGAGCGTCCGCCGCCGCAGCGGGGAGCGTCGAGACAAGCACCAACAGCAGAGCCGCGGCCGTGAGACGCGGAGCCGTCATCAGACAACCTCCTCGGCTTTCCGACGGGCAGGCGCGGCCTTCGGCCGTTCCGGCCCGAGTACCGACTCTGTGATGCTGCCCGGCAACCGCAAGGGGCGCTCGATCCAGCCGACGAGAGGCATGACCAGCAAAAAGAAGGCGAAATAGTAGAAAGTGAAGATCCGCCCGAACACGAGATACCAGCCCTCGGGCGGCTGCGAGCCGAGATAGCCGAGCACGACGCAGGTGACGACGAAAGCCCAGAAGAACCACTTGTAGATAGGCCGGTAGCTGGTCGAGCGCACCTTGGACGTGTCCAGCCACGGCACGAAGAACAGGATGCCGATCGAGGCGATCAGGGCGATCACCCCGAACAGCTTGTCGGGAATCGCGCGCAAGATCGCGTAGAACGGCAGGAAATACCATTCCGGCACGATATGCGGCGGCGTCTGCAGCGGATTGGCCGGGATATAGTTGTCGGGGTGGCCGAGGAAGTTCGGCGCATAGAACAAGAGGCCGGCGAACACCGCGATGAAGGCGACGAGCGCGAAGCCGTCCTTGATCGTGTAGTAGGGGTGGAACGGCACGGTGTCCTTGGCCGTCTTCACGTCGATGCCGGTGGGGTTGTTGCTGCCGGGAATGTGCAGCGCCCAGATATGCAGCACCACCACGCCGGCAATGATGAACGGGAACAGATAATGAAGCGCATAAAGCCGGTTCAGCGTGGGTTCGCCGACCGAGAAGCCGCCCCAGATCCATTCCACCAGGCTGGTGCCCAATCCCGGAATCACCGCATCGAGCGATGAGAACAGATTGGTGATCACCGTCACCGCCCAGAAGCTCATCTGCCCCCATGGCAGCGAATACCCCATGAAAGCCGTGGCGATCATCAAAAGCAGGATCAGCACGCCAAGAATCCATAAGACCTCGCGCGGCGCCTTGTAGGAACCGTAATAGAGTCCGCGGAAGGCGTGGATATAGACGGCGACGAAGAACATCGAGGCGCCGACCGCGTGCGAATAGCGCAGCAGCCACCCCCAATTCACGTCGCGCATGATCTTCTCGATCGACTCGAAGGCGCGATCCTCGGCCGGAACGTAGTGCATTGCCAGCACCACGCCGGTGGCGATCTGCGCCGCCAGCATGAAGGTCAAAATGCCGCCGAAGGTCCACAAATAGTTGAGATTGCGCGGCGTCGGAAAGACCGCGAACTGGTCGTGCATCAGCCGGGGGACCGGCAGCCGCGCGTCGAGCCAGCGCGTGAAACCAGAAGTCGGCTGGTAGCTTGAAGGATGCGCCATCGGTGCGGCTCTACCCGATCTTGATCTTAGTGTCGGATTCGAACGCGTAAGGCGGGATCGCCAGGTTTTGCGGCGCCGGCCCCACCCGCACGCGCCCCGCCGTATCGTATTGCGAGCCGTGGCAAGGACAGAACCAGCCGCCATATTCGCCCTTGTACTGGCCGGGCGACTGCCCCTGGGGAATGCAGCCGAGATGCGTGCAGATACCGATCATCACCAGCCAGGGCTCCCGGTCCTGCGCCGCGCGGTTCTCGTCGTCCGCCGGCGCGTTGTCGGGAAGATTGGCGTTGCGCGCCAGCGGGTCGATCAGCTTGTCGAGCGGAACCTGCTGCGCCTCGGCGATCTCCTTCTCGGTACGGTGGCGAATGAAGATCGGCTTGCCGCGCCACATCACCGTGATTGCCTGGCCCGGCTCGATCGGCGCAATGTCGACCTCGGTGGTGGCCTGCGACAAGGTCGAGGCGTCCGGGTTCATCTGGTCGAGCAGCGGCCAGAGCGCCGCGGCGGCGCCGACCGCGGCGAAGCCGCCGGCCGCGATCAAAAGCACGTCGCGCCGCGTCGGCTCCTCGCCGGACTCGGCCGCTTCATCGAACGGCGTCTCATGGGCTGCCACTAAAGCGGGCTCCTATCTCAAGGCTGTACCGGGCGCGGGTTGGACTTAGGACTTAACGGCCGGCGCCAGCGGCCGTTCGCAAACAATTTGCTACGAGCAATGCCTCTCCAACGCCGGGCACCCGGCCGAATTCGGTTGTTATCTGGCATCGGGGCTTAAGCTTGTCCAGGGTTGGAGACTTGGGCAAATTGGCGCAGAACGCACACACCGAAGGGCAGACTAGGCGTTGTTAGCCACAAGAGTATTGATGCTCCTCAAGGCAGGAGCATCGCCGCCGGGCGATGCCCCTGCCAACCGCCGCCCCTAAGGCATAAGACGATGGACCAGAACGCACCGAAGCAAGTTGCCACGCCCGAGACGTTCAGCCCGGCGCGCAAGGAGCGGGCAAGGCTCTGGTTCGAGCATCTGCGCGACGAAATCTGCGCGGCCTTGGAAAAGGTCGAGGACGCGGCCGAGGGGCTGCCCGGCTGCGAAGGCCAGCCGG
>JAWOJH010000207.1:0-12540 GCA_046481725.1 Methyloceanibacter sp.
CGTCGTCGCCCTTGATCTGCACCACGACGTCGTCGGTGAAGCCCATGACCAAGGTGCGGTCGGTCGCCTCGATCTGTCCGGGGCCGGTCTCGCCCGGCGCCTCGCTCCGCACGATGGTCCAGCCGCGACGCTCCACCGCTTCATGCACGAGGCTGAAAACCTCCGCGGCGGACCGCTCGAGCGCCATCGGACCGAGATCGGGATAGGCCTCGTCCTGCGCCTCGATCGCCGCGGCATCGGGCTCGGTGATCGGATTGGCGTCGGCCGGACGCGTGCTCGCCAGCGTCACGAAATGCAGCGGCTCGTCCGGACTGGTCGCCACGTCGGTGAGGCGCGGCAGGGTGAGCGCGTGCGACAGGTAAAAGCCGGGCACGGTGAGGCCGAGACAGGCGATGAAGATGGCGGCGAAAGCCTGCGCCGCCCCGGTCTGGCCGCCGAACCAGATCCTCACCAGCGCGGCGACGGCGATGGCGATGGCGAGCAGCATGCCGGCGATCGACACGCCGAGCAGGTTGATCGCCGCCGGGGTGGAGAGCGTGGCGAAATGATGCAGTAGCGCCGTCAAGATCAGCAGCTGGACGAAGAACAGGGCGATGCGCCTGGCCCAGGTCGCCTCGCGCGCCTCCTTGACGGAATAGCGCGCGGTCGCATAGCGCGCCATGGTGTAGCTCACTTCTCGACCCTCGCTGCTCGGGGCGGCCCCGTCGCCCCGGACTTTGCCACCCCCCTTCCCGCTTTGCTAGAGCCGGGAAATGGCAGGTTTGTGGTTCGGCCCTGCCCGTCTCAAGGATAGAGGCGGGTCTTGGTCCAGGCGTCGCCCGGCGCGGCGCGGCGGAACACGATCCGGTCATGCAGGCGAAAGGCGCCGCTCCGCCAGAATTCGATCTCGAGCGGGGTAAGCCGGTAGCCGCGCCAATAGGCCGGCCGCGCCACCTCGCCCGCGCCGAACGCGCCGGTTAGCCGTGCCACCTCGGCTTCGAGCGCGGCGCGGCTTTCGAGCGGACGCGATTGCCGCGAGGCGCAGGCGCCGATCCGGCTCTCGCGGTGGCGGGTGGCGAAATAGGCGTCGGCTTCCGCGTCGGTGACCGGCTCGACCGGTCCGCGTACGCGAATCTGCCGGCTGAGGCTCTTCCAGTAGAACAGCAGAGCGGCTTGCGGGTTGGCGGCAAGCTCCTCGCCCTTGGCGCTTTCGCAATTGGTGTAGAACACGAAACCTCGCGAATCGGCGCCTTTCAGCAGAATCATCCGCAGATTGGGCAGACCCTCGGCATCGGCGGTGGCCAGCGCCATGGCTTCGGGATCCACCGGCTCGGAGGCCTCGGCTTCGGCCATCCAGGCGCGAAACAGGGCCAACGGGTCGGTGGCTTGCGTGAAATCGGGGCTTTCGCTCGGCGGTTTCGGGCGCTCGTCCATGGTTCAAATATCGCCTCCGGCGCGCGTTCCGCGAGATTTTTCTCAAGCCGATCCCTGCGCGGAACGGGCATTTACGTTTTGCTCACTCTGATAGGGCACCATTGAGACTGTTGATAGTGGGCGCAGGGGTTTTCAGTTCGAGTACCTGCGTCGAGTCGGGGACGAGTGGTTATGCGTACGTTCCGTTGGAACGCTCCTATCATCATTGGGGCGGGCGCCCTCGCATTTTCGTTATTTGCGCCCGCCCCTCTTTCCCTCCAGGCCGGGGAAATCGGAGCGAACAAGTTTACGGCCTCGGAAAACCAGCAGCTCAGCCTTGGCGAGCTTAAGGCGCGGCTCGATCGCAGCGACCGGTTGGCGGCGCTACAGGCGCTCGAACTCGCGCTATCCGAACTCGGCGACGGGGTGACCCTGGTCTGGCAGCGCCCAGAGCGCGCGCTGACCGGGCGAATCAGGCCGGTCTCGGCTTTCCGCGACGATCTGGGCCGCATCTGCCGCCATGTCGTCTATTCGCTCGCGCTCGGTGCCTTCCAGCGGCAAGTGGAGGGTGTCGCCTGCCGCGAATCGGACGGCTCCTGGTCGCTTACGGGATGATCGGGGCGAACATGGCCAAGAATGGCCGGGGGAAGCTTCGGGCGAAACGTCCGGCCCGAGGCAAGCACAGCCAGACCCAAACGCAAGATCTTGGAGAGCGATTCACCTCTCTCCTGTCGCGGCAACACTACACCTTCTCCCGCATGCGGATGGACCGCGGCGGACCCAGGGTTTATTCCGCGATCTGCTTTCGCGGCTGGGTCAGAGCCTAGGCCCCGCCCCGGCGGTCCGGCCTCAAGCCGCTCCCGATAAACCTTCCGACCCGCGCGTCCCGGCTCTATAAGACCGGACAACGACAGCGCGGAGGGTAGATGGCTGACGGCAAGCTGATGGCGGGCAAGCGTGGCGTCGTATTCGGCGTCGCCAATAACCGTTCGATCGCCTGGGGCATTACCAAGGCGGTGGCGGATCAGGGCGCCGAGGTCGCACTCACCTATCAGGGCGAGGCCATCAAGAAGCGGGTAGAGCCGCTGGCGCAGGAGGTTGGCTCGAAGCTGGTGCTGCCCTGCGACGTGACCGACGAGGCGGCGGTCGATGCGGTATTCGAGGCGATCGCGCGTGAGTGGGGCTCGCTCGATTTCCTGGTCCACTGCGTCGCCTTCTCCGACAAGCAGGAGCTAGACGGGCGCTATGTCGACACCAGCAAGGACAATTTCGTCCAGTCCCTGCTGATCTCCTGCTATTCCTTCACCGCGCTGGCCAAGAAGGCCGAGCCCTTGATGCAGCACGGCGGCTCGCTGCTCACCTTGACCTATTACGGCGCCGAGAAGGTGATGCCGCACTACAATGTGATGGGCGTGGCCAAGGCGGCGCTGGAGGCGAGCGTCCGCTATCTCGCCGCTGATCTCGGCAAGGAAAACATCCGCGTCAACGCCATCTCCGCCGGCCCGATCAAGACGCTGGCGGCGAGCGGCATTGCAGATTTCCGCTACATTCTCAAATGGAACGAATACAACTCGCCGCTCCGGCGCACCGTGTCGATCGAAGAGGTCGGCGGTGGCGCGCTTTATCTCCTGTCCGATCTGGGGCGCGGGGTCACTGGCGAGATCCTGCATATCGACGCCGGCTACCATGTGATCGGCATGAAGAACGAAGACGCGCCGGACATCTCGGTGGTGAAGGAGTAGTCCGCGGGTGGAGAGGCGCCGGATCCCGGCCCCCCAGCCATGACGAATGTGTGGGGACTCTATCCCCGCCCGCCAAACCTCGCTTACTTTCGCAACACCTCGTCCTTCAGAGGGCGTTCTCATGAGGCGTCATGATGGCGGGACGGGGCGCGGCGCCCGCGGGCTTGGTTCGCACCCAAGCACTCGGGCCGCATCGGGGCTCCCCTCGGGGCCACTACGGGTCCCTGTCAGGAGCTGACTGACCGCCCGGCCAGAGCCGGCAACGGAAAGCGGGGCCCGGTGCCGTAGAAAGACGCCGCAAATGAGCATGTGCTCGGCTGGCGCATTGCGTGGCGCGCTTTTTGTTTGCGCTACCGCTTCGCACCATGAGCGCATGTGGCGCGCCGCAAGGCGCCCGCCGTCTCCGGCGACGGCGACGGACACTCTAGGTTTGCGCTTTGCGGCGCGCCGCCCCTCATGAGGATGAGGGGTAAAGGACAGAGACCGGACGCAAATGCGCGCCGCGGTAAGAAGCGCGCATGCCTGCGGTAATGACAAATGCGGGAGATGCGCGCATAAGAAGCCCATGTCGCACAACAGCTTCGGCCATCTGTTCCGCATCACCACCTGGGGCGAAAGCCACGGTCCGGCGATCGGCTGCGTGGTCGATGGCTGCCCGCCCGGCATCCCCATCGCCGAGGCGGAAATCCAGGCCTATCTCGACAAGCGGAAGCCCGGCCAGTCGCGCTACACCACCCAGCGGCAGGAGCCCGATCAGGTGCGAATTCTCTCCGGGGTGTTCACCGACGAGACCGGCGCGCAGGTGACCACCGGCACGCCGATCGCACTCGAGATCGACAATGTCGATGCGCGCTCCAAGGACTATGGGGACATCAAGGACAAGTTCCGCCCCGGTCATGCGGACTACACCTATCTGATGAAATACGGCTTGCGAGATTGGCGCGGCTCGGGCCGGGCGTCCGCGCGGGAAACGGCGATGCGGGTGGCGGCCGGCGCCATCGCCCGCAAGGTCGTGCCGGGCTTGCGGATTCGCGGCGCGCTGGTGCAGATCGGGCCTTACGAGATCGACCGGCGCAACTGGGATTGGGAGGAGATCGACCGCAACCCGTTCTTCTGCCCCGACGCCAAGACGGCGCGGGTCTGGGGCGAGTTCCTCGACCAGGTGCGCAAGAGGGGTTCCTCGGCCGGCGCGGTGATCGAGGTGGTGGCCGAGGGCGTGCCGCCCGGGCTCGGCGCGCCGGTCTACGGCAAGCTCGACCAGGACATCGCCTCGGCACTCATGAGCATCAATGCCGTGAAGGGGGTCGAGATCGGCTCAGGGTTCGGCGCGGCGGCGCTGTCCGGCGAGGAGAATGCCGACGAGATGCGGATGCGCGACGACGGGACGCCGGAGTTTCTCGCCAACAATGCGGGCGGCATTCTCGGCGGGATCTCGACGGGGCAGCCGGTCGTCGCACGCTTCGCGGTCAAGCCGACTTCTTCGATTTTGACCCCGCGTCACACGGTCGATACCAAGGGCCAGGACACCGAAGTTTCGACCAAAGGCCGCCACGATCCGTGCGTCGGCATCCGCGCGGTGCCGATCGGCGAGGCGATGCTGGCGCTGGTGCTGGCCGACCACTATCTCCGCCACCGGGCGCAGACCGGCAAGGGCTAGCCGTCGGCAGGGTCATGCACGGCGCCGAGCAGAAATTCTGCGTTGCCGCTGCCGCCCAGGAGCGGCGATGGGATCACGCCAAGCACCGTCCAGCCCGGCTGCTCCTCGATGAAGTGTCGCACCTTGGCCACCGCCGCCTGGCGGGCAGCCTCGCTGCGGACGATGCCGCCTTTGCCGACCGCTTCGCGCCCGGCCTCGAATTGCGGCTTGATCAGGGCGACCAGCCAGGCGCCGGGCGCCGCCAGAAAGAGCGCCGCGGGCAACGCCTTGGTCAGGCTGATAAAGCTGACATCGGCGGTGATCGCTTCCGGCCGTTCGCCGATCAGGGCGCGGTCCAGGGCTCTGGCGTCGGTCCCCTCCAAGGAGACGACCTTGGGGTTCACACGGAGCTTGGCGTGGAGCTGGCCGCTGCCGACATCGACGGCGTAGACCTTGGCGGCGCCCCGGGCGATGAGCAGATCGGTGAAGCCGCCGGTCGAAGCGCCGAGATCGAGCGCCACCCTGCCCTCCGGCTCGAACCCGAACGACTCGAGCGCCGCCGCGAGCTTAAGTCCGGCGCGGGAGACGTAGGGGGAAGCATCGGGGCTGACGGCGAGCGTGGCATCCGGGTCCATCAAAGTCCCCGGCTTCAGCGCCGGTGCGCCCGACACTTTGACGCAGCCCCGGCGGATCAGGTCGGCGGCCTTAGAGCGCGTCGGTGCCAGCCCCCGCTCCACCAGCAGGCGATCGAGCCGCGTATTTTTTTTGTAGATGGACACCAGAGCTTCTCATATGCTTTCGCCCGCGTCGGGGAATCTCGCGCGCGGATGTCATGCCGGGAGCGGCCGGGCAGCCGCCCACAAAACTATACTGCGTCAGCGCCCCGCTCGGCGCGCATGCGCGGAGGTCTCGTGAGCCAGGACCACTGTACGGCTTACCTTACCGATAAATGCGAAGTCCAAAAACGTGACGTTACCGGCGGCCAGGCCGTTTACGCTCGGGACGTGATCGAGCCCGGCGAGCTTGTTGCCGTCTGGACGGGACGTATCGTCTCTACCGAACAGCTCGACGAGTTGCCGGAAGAGATCAGGCGCCACACGGTGCAGGTCGAGGAGGGACTTTATCTCGCCTCGCATGCACCGGACGAGGGCCCGGACTTCATCAATCATTCCTGCGAGCCCAACGCCGGGCTCGACGGGCAAATCGCTATCGTCGCCCTCACCCGTATCCAGCCGGGCGAGGAAGTGACGATCGACTACGCCATGTGCGACGGCTCGCCTTATGACGAGTTCGATTGCGCCTGCAGGTCGGCGATCTGCCGCGGCCGCGTGACCGGCGACGACTGGCGCAACCCGGCACTCTGGGAGCGCTACGCAGGGCATTTCTCACCATATCTGGAGCGCCGCATCAGGGCGCTCAAGCGGCAGCGCTTCCGGCGCAAACGAACCTTGGTGCAAGTCGGCACCGAGGCGACGGGCAACACCGCATGAGCGAGCCTGAACCGGACCCACTTCAAGAGGCACAGTGATGCTGACCGTCAGCACTTATGTTGCGCCGAGCGCCATTCAGGGCCTCGGCGTTTTTGCGGGAGAGTTCATCGAACGAGGTCGTCTGCTTTGGAGCCTCAATCCCAAATTCGACATCTTCGTCCAGGCCGACGAGATCGGGGCTTACCCGCCGCATATGCAGGACTACATCTCCCGCTACACCTATCCGCATCTGGAGATTCCCGGCGTAGTGATCCTCGACAGCGACAACGGCAAGTTCATGAATCACAGCCTGTTGCCGAACACCGACTTTCGCATTTTCGACAAAGGCTACGCGATCGGCGACATCGCGCCGGGCGACGAGATCACCTGCAACTATCACGAGTTCGACCCCGGATTCATGGGCTTCTTCCCGGCGATGCAAGCCGCGATGCAGGCCTCAGTGCTGCATGCCGGCGGCGCATAGCCGGTTCGGGTTAAGGTAACCGGCTTCGTTCGCTCACCTCGGCTCACGCCTGGGCGCGGCATCCTTCGTTTGCTACTGCCGGCAAGCTCGGCTAAGTAGCTACTGACAATTTGTGGCCTCTTCGGCTGCAACCCGCGCCCAGCCAAAGCATTCAATCCCTATGATCCCTTTCCTGACGCGCCCCCTCCTCGCTGCCTGCTGTGGTATCGGCGCCTTTTTTCCCGTGGAAGCGGCGCGCGCCGAGGAGACGCTGGTTTGGACGGAGAAGGCCAGCGAAGGCTTCGTATCGCTGACCTACGGGTCGCTGGATGCGAGCAAGCAGCCCGTGTTCCTGTTGTCGTGCTTCAATGAGATGGGCATCGCGGTGCTCGACATATTCGGCGTGATCCAGGGAACGCGCCCGGGCGAGAAGCTGACCATCGAATTATCTTCCGGTAGCTCGCACTCGATCGGAGGCTCGGCCGAAATCGACAAGAAGACCGGAACGATGTTCGCGGAAGCGAGCGACATCGAGGTGAAGCCGATTCTCGAGGTGCTCAAATCGCCCGGTCCGCTGACGGTCAAGATGGCCGCCACCACGCTCACCATGCCGGAAACCGGGCGCGGCGAGGCCGCGGAGCGGTTCGGCAAAAACTGCACCCTGGATTAGCTAGGCGAGGCGCGCGGTTTCCGCGGCGCCGGGCTCCTTGCCGAGTGCCGCGAATACGGCGGCGACGATGCCGTTCGCGTCGAGGCCGGCTTCGGCATACATGGCGGCGGGCTTGTTCTGCTCGATGAAACGGTCCGGCAGATAGAGCGTGCGCACCTTGACGCCGCGATCGAGCAGGCCTTCGCGCGCCAGCGCATGCAGCACTACAGCGCCGAAACCGCCGCTTGAGCCCTCTTCCACTGTGACCAGAACCTCGTGGTTCTGCACGAGCCGGCGCACCAGATCCAGGTCGAGCGGCTTGGCGAAGCGCGCATCGGCCACCGTCGCCGGCAGGCCGAAGCCTGCAAGATGATCGGCCGCGACAAGGCATTCCGGCAACCGGGCGCCGAAGGAAAGCAACGCCACCGTCGAGCCTTCGCGCAAGATGCGGCCCTTGCCGATGTCGAGTGGCGTACCCCGTTTGGGGAGCGCGATTCCGGTCCCCTCCCCGCGCGGATAGCGGAAGGCCGAAGGGCCGTCGTCGATGCTCGCCGCGGTGGCGACCATATGCACCAACTCGGCTTCGTCGGCGGCGGCCATCACCACCATCTCCGGCAAGCAGGAGAGATAGGCCACGTCGAAGGAGCCGGCATGGGTCGGCCCGTCGGCGCCGACCAGACCCGCGCGGTCGATGGCAAATCGGACGGGGAGCTTCTGAATGGCGACGTCATGCACGACCTGGTCGTAGGCGCGCTGGAGGAAGGTCGAATAGATGGCGGCGAACGGTTTGAAGCCCTCGGCGGCGAGGCCGGCGGCGAAGGTCACGGCGTGCTGCTCGGCGATGCCGACATCGAAGCACCGAGCGGGGAATATTTCGGCGAACCGATCGAGCCCGGTACCCGAAGGCATCGCCGCGGTGATGGCGACAATCTTGTCGTCGGCGCGGGCTTCCTCGATCAGCGCGTTGGCGAACACCTTGGTGTAGCTCGGCGGCGTCCCCGCGGCTTGCGCCTCTTGCGCGCCGGTCACGACATTGAACTTGCCGACTCCGTGGAACTTGTCGGCCGACACCTCGGCAGGACCGTAGCCCTTGCCCTTCTGGGTGACGACATGAACCAGGATCGGCCCGTTCTGCATCCGGCGCACATTGCGCAGCACGGCCAGCAAATGGCCGAAATTGTGACCATCGATCGGACCGACATAGTAGAACCCGAGTTCCTCGAACAAAGTGCCGCCGGTCCAGAAGCCGCGCGTGAACTCCTCGGCGCGGGCAGCGCGCTTCTGCCAGCGGTCGGGCAGCATTCTCTGCGCGGCCCGCTTCAGCAAACGGCGGAAACGGCGATAGGTGCCACCCGAGATCAGCTTGGCGAGATAGGCGCTCATCGCGCCCACCGGCGGCGCGATCGACATATCGTTGTCGTTGAGGATCACGATCAGCCGCGAATTCATCGCCCCGGCATTGTTCATGGCCTCATAGGCCATGCCGGCGCTCATCGCGCCGTCGCCGATCACCGCGATCACGTTGTGCGCCTTCCCATCGAGGTCGCGCGCCACGGCCATGCCGAGCCCGGCGGAGATCGAGGTCGAGGAATGGCCCGCGCCGAATGTGTCGTATTCGCTCTCAGCCCGCTTACAGAAGCCTGACAGCCCGCCCGCCTGGCGCAAGGTGCGGATGCGATCCTTACGGCCGGTCAGGATCTTGTGCGGGTAGGACTGATGGCCGACGTCCCAGATCAGTTTGTCGGCAGGCGTGTCGAACACATGGTGCAGGGCGACGGTGAGTTCGACCACGCCGAGGCCGGCGCCGAGATGGCCGCCTGTGACCGAGACGGCGCCGATCAGTTCCTGCCGGAGTTCGGCAGCGAGTTGAGGAAGATCGCGATCGTCCAGATTACGCAAATCCGCCGGGGTCTCGATACGATCGAGCATGGGCGTAGCACTTTGACCACTCATTCGCGTTACCCGGCGGGAGGACGGCGGAAGCCAGATCGGGACCGGAGAGCTTTATCGGCCAGGAGCCAAGCTTGCAACTCCCCTATCCGGCAAGTCAAATCGTGTCGGCTGGCCATTCGCCCGCGGGCTAGGCCGCACAGCTATTCGACGTCGAGGGGCTGGGTTCCGGCGGGCTGGCCATTCTGGTTAAGCGTGATCTTCTCGACTCTGGTTTCGGCGCTGCGCAACAAGACGTCGCAATGGGTCCTGAGCGCCTCGCCGCGCTCATAGATCAGGATTGAAGCCTCCAACTCGACATTGCCTTTTTCCAGGCGGTCGACGATCGACTCGAGCTCCTTGAGAGCCTGCTCGAAGCTCATGATCTTGATGTCGGAGTGATCTGTCGGATCGGCCATGGACTTTGGCTTAGCGCCTTCCCGCCCCTCCTCGCAAGGGGTTCGGCTCAGGAGGACGCACCCATTAGGGTCTCGACATGGGTGGAAACCGAACTGGCCAACGCGTCGAGGTCGTAGCCGCCTTCAAGCGTCGAGACGAGCTTGCCGCCGCAATGTTTGGCCGCCGCCTCCATCAGCTTTTCGGTGATCCAGGCGAAATCGGGCTCAAGCAGCCGAATCTGCGCCAGCGGGTCCTTGAGATGGGCGTCGAAGCCGGCCGAGACGATCAACAGATCCGGCGCGAACTTGTCCAGCGCGGGCAGGATTGTCTCTTCGTAGGCGGCACGGAATTCGTCGCCGTCGTCGCCGGCCTTCAGCGGCGCATTGCAGATATTGCCGACGCCGGTCTCGTCGCGCGCGCCGGTGCCGGGAAAGAGCGGCATCTGATGCGTCGAAGCATAGAACAAATCCTCGTCGGACCAGAATGCCACCTGGGTACCGTTGCCGTGATGCACGTCGAAATCGACCACCGCGACCCGCTCGGCGCCGTGCTTGGCGCGGGCGTGCAGCGCGGCGATAGCCACGCCGTTGAACAGGCAAAAGCCCATGGCGCGCGATGGCTCGGCATGATGGCCCGGCGGCCGCACGGCGCAGAAGACGTTGTCGGCCTTGCCCAACATCACCTGATCGACCGCGTAGATCGAGGCGCCCGATGCGCGCAGCGCCGCCTCCCAGCTTCCCGGAGACACGATGGTGTCGGCATCGAGCGATTTGTGGCCGCGCTCGGGAATCGCGGCGCGCACCATCTCGACATAAGTCTGCGGATGCAGCCGCTCGATGTCTGCGAGCTCGGCGCGGGGCGCCTGCTCCCGCTTCAACGACTTGAATTGCGGCGCGTCCAGCGCGTCTTCGATGGCGCGCAGACGGTCGGCACGCTCGGGATGGCCATACCCCGTATCGTGCTCGAGACATGCGGGGTGAGTGAGGAGCAGCGTGGTCATCAGGGCCCTATGGTTACCGCGTTTCGGCTGCGAAGTACTCTAGCTTGACCTGATGGTGGTAACACGCGAAATGGCGCCATGCCCATCGTTCCGGCCACCCATGGAGCCATCAGGCGCGCCGCGGCGGCGCTGGCCCGCGGCGAGATCGTCGCCTTTCCGACCGAGACCGTGTACGGGCTCGGCGCCAACGCCCTCGATGCGCGCGCCGTGGCGCGCGTGTTCGCAGCCAAGGAGCGGCCGCGGTTCAACCCGCTGATCGTGCATGTGCCGGGCATCGCCGAAGCCGAAGAATACGGCTTGCTGAACGCCACCGCGCGCCGCCTAGCCGAGGCGTTTTGGCCCGGGCCGCTCTCTTTGGTGCTGAAGCGGCGCTCTACTTGCGGTATCGCCGACCTGGTGAGCGCGGGTCTCGATACGATCGCGCTCAGGGCACCGGCGCACCCGGTCGCGCAGGCGCTGCTCGCGGCAGCGAAGCTACCGATCGCCGCGCCGAGCGCCAACCGCTCGGGGCGGGTCAGCCCGACTACGGCTGCCCATGTCGAGGCCGAGCTTGGCAATCTGCCCGCGGTGATCCTCGATGGCGGGCCGTGCCGGCTCGGCATCGAGTCGACAGTGGTAAGCGTTGTGGGCGATGCGCCCGCCTTGCTACGCCCAGGCGCGCTCGCGAGCGAGGCGATCGAAACCGTGCTGGGAGCGCCGCTCGCCGCGGCGAAAGCCGATGAAAGCGTGTCTTCGCCAGGCCAGCTTGCCAGCCACTACGCGCCAGACACCAAGCTCCGGCTCAACGCTACCGGCGTCAGCGAAGGCGAGGCTCTGCTCGCCTTCGGCCCCCAGGCGCCGCAAGGCAGGCGGGTAACGATCAATCTCAGCGAGACCGGCAATCTGGAAGAAGCCGCTGCCAGGCTGTTCAGCGCCTTGCGGGCCTTGGACGAAAAAGGCGCGGAAACCATCGCTGTGATGCCGATTCCGGCGCACGGGCTCGGCGAGGCCATCAACGACCGCTTGCGGCGCGCCGCCAATCGGAGCTAGCGCATTCTCATGGCAGGCCAGCAACGGCTTCAACCGCCCAGCCCGGAGACGATCGACGCCCTGGTGCGCATCGTCGGCGCGCAGCACGCCATCCGCGAGGAAGAGGCGATGGCGCCCTATCTCGTCGAGTGGCGCGACCGCTATCATGGCCGGGCCGCGCTGGTGCTGAAGCCGGGTTCGACGGAAGAGGTGGCGGCGATCCTCAAGCTCGCCAATGACACCAAGACAGCCATCGTGCCGCAAGGCGGCAACACCGGTTTGGTCGGCGGCCAGATTCCATTCGAGAGCGGGCATGAAGTCGTGGTTTCACTCGCCCGGCTCGATCGCGTGCGCGACATCGACCTTGCCTCCAACACGATGACGGTCGAAGCCGGCCTGGTGCTGGCGCTGGCGCAACAAGTGGCGGAGCGAGCCGGCCGTTTCTTTCCTCTGAGCCTCGCCTCGGAAGGAAGCGCGCAGATTGGCGGCGTGCTCGCCACCAATGCCGGCGGCATGGGCGTGCTCGCCTATGGCAGCGCGCGCGACCTCACGCTCGGCCTGGAAGTCGTCCTGGCCGGCGGGCAGGTGTGGAACGGGCTCAAGTCGCTGCGCAAGGACAATACCGGCTACGACCTCAAGGATCTGTTCATCGGCTCGGAAGGAACGCTCGGAATCATCACCGCGGCGGTGCTCCGGCTGTTCCCCAAAGTGGCCAGGAAGGTGACCTGCATGGCGGGTTTGCGCGCGTTGGAGACCGCGCCCGCGTTTTTCGCGCGGGTTTTCGCGGGCGCAGGCCCGGCGCTCGGCGCCTTCGAGATCATGTCCCGCACCGGCATCGAGTTCGTGCTCAAGC
>JAWOJH010000097.1:0-3151 GCA_046481725.1 Methyloceanibacter sp.
ACGCATAGGCCTGGCTGCGTTGCGCGTAGACCCGCATGATCACGTCGTCGAGCATGATCCGGATCTCAATGAGGTTCGAGCGCCCCACCGTGTCGATCCAGAACGGTCGCGCCACCTGCCTCGCGATCTCGCTGGAGAGCGCCTGGTCGAGGATCGAGAAGAAGGGCTTGGGCCGGGGGGCGGGCAGGTCGCCCGGCGGCTCGATGGCGATGCTGAGTTCGTCCATCACCGCGGCGGCGAACGGGTCGGGTGATCCAGCGCGCACGCCGGCCGAGACCACATAGACGCGGCGGCCGGCGAGATGTTTGAGCAAGGCTGCGGCCATCGGCGAGCGCACGGCGTTCTTGCTACAGGCGAACAGCACCGCGCCCGGCAGGTCGCCCGCCTCCCCCAAGGCGTCAGCCCTTCCAATGAAGCGCGCAGAGTAGCGTGAACAGGCGCCTTGCGGTGGCGATATCGACGGCGATCTTGCCCTTGAGCCGGTCTTTCAGCAGATGGCTCCCTTCGTCATGCAGGCCGCGCCGCCCCATGTCGATCGCCTCGATCTTGGCGGCGGGCTGGGTCTTGATCGCCTGATAGTAGCTATCGCAGATCAGGAAATAGTCCTTGACGATGCGGCGGAACGGCGAGAGCGCCAGCATCACATGCTGAAGCGGCTCGCGGCCTGCATCGCCGACGGTGAACACCAGCCGGTTGTCGGCCAGCGAGAGTTTCAGCGTATAGGGGCCGGCATCGTGCGCCTCGAGCGCGAAGCGATTCTGCTCGAGCAGGTCGAAAATGGCGACCTCTCGCTCATGCTCGACCTCGGCATTGTTGTGGCCGATCGAGGCGTCGTCGAGGATGACCTCGATCAGCCGGGCTTCCTCAGGCCAGGTCCTCGGCTCTTCGTCTTGCTCCGGCTCGGCCATGGCTAGCCCCGCGGATTGAGCCGGATGGCGACCGAGCGCCGATGCGCGTCGAGCCCTTCCGCCCCCGCCAAGGTCATGGCCGCGGGCCCCAGCGCGGCGAGGCTGTTCGCGTCGAGCTTCAGCAGCGAGGTACGCTTCATAAAGTCGTAGACCGAAAGCCCGGACGCATAGCGCGCGCTCCGCGCCGTCGGCAGCACGTGGTTCGGACCCGCGACGTAATCGCCGATCACCTCCGGCGTGTAGCGGCCGATGAAAATGGCGCCGGCATCGCGCACTTTCGCCGCGAGCGCATCCGCATCCTGCGTGGCGATCTCCAGATGCTCGGGCGCCAGGCGGTCGGCGATTGCCGGCGCCTCGTCCAGGCTCCCGACCTGAATGATCGCGCCGAAATCGCGCCAACTCGCCCGCGCGGTATCGGCCCGCTTCAGCACGGCAAGCTCCGCCTCCACCGCCCCCTCCACCTCGCGGGCGAAATCGGCATCGTCGGTGATCAGGATCGCCTGCGCCGCCGCGTCGTGCTCGGCCTGGGCGAGCAGGTCGGCGGCGATCCAAGCCGGATCGTTGTCGCGATCGGCGATCACCACCACCTCCGAGGGCCCCGCCACCATGTCGATGCCGACCTGGCCGAACACCTGCCGCTTGGCCGCCGCCACATAGGCATTGCCCGGACCGACGATCTTGACCACCGGAGCGATGCTCTCTGTGCCATAGGCGAGCGCGGCGATGGCTTGCGCCCCGCCGATCCGGTAGATCTCGGTGATGCCGGCAAGCTCCGCGGCTACCAGCACCAGTGGGTTGAGCACGCCTTTCGGCGCCGGTACCACCATGACGATGCGCGGAACGCCCGCCACCTTGGCCGGCAGCGCATTCATCAGCACCGAGCTTGGATAGCTTGCCGTGCCGCCCGGCACGTACAGCCCGGCCGAGCCGACCGGGGTCCAGCGCGAGCCGAGCTCGACGCCGAGCTCGTCTTTATAGAAGTCGTCCTTGGGCAGCTGCCGCTTGTGATGGGAAAGAATGCGGTCATGCGCGAGTTGCAGCGCCTCGCGCGTCGTCTTGTCGACTTTGTCCCGCGCCGCATCGACCTCGCTCGCCGGGATTCTGAACCCGGCTTCGCGTAGGTCGAGCCCGTCGAAGCGCCGCGTGAAATCGGCCAGCGCTTGATCGCCCGCCGCGCGCACGGCTTCAATGATCGCGGCCACCTGCGCGTTGACGTCGGCGGCCTGCTCGCGCTTCTCGCCGAGCAGCGCGGTGAAGCGTTCCTCGAAATCGGGATCGGCGGTCTTGAGCCACACGGCCATGGTCGGCGGACTTAGGAGGCGCTTCTGCCGGGCCCGCTATCCGCGCCAGGCTCGCTGCCAGGATGCTCGGGCTTGCACTGGGTACGCCACTCCGGGCCAAGGTCCCTGAGCTCGACCTCGATGCACTCGATCTGGAGCTGGATTGAAGCGTCGCCCGAAAAGGTGAGCGTCACGAACCCGCCGGGCGCCTCCGCCGGTTCGAAGCTCACCGCGAGCAGCGACAGGACTCGCTCGCTCGCCCCCGGCTTCACGTTCCGCATCTTGGCACCGAACACGCGGTCGAATCTAAGCGCCGTGCGCCGGCGTCTATAGTCCTTCTCACTCTGCGTGGCGGCTGTTTCCCAATCGAAGCGGTTTAGCACCGCGGCAAAGCGCTTCTGCCCCGGCACATAGGTCATATCGGCAACGCGGATCACCGCGTCTTGCAGGAGCGAGGACACGACAGCGAGGTCCTCCTCGTCGAGGGCAATCAGCTTGAGCTGGGTCATGGCGTTAAGGGGCGGCTTGCTCTTATTGGCGTAGGGCTAGCACGCTCCGGCACGACATGGAACCGCCAAGTTCGGCTCAGTTCGACAGCCGCTCGATCTGGGCGCCGCATTGACTGAGCTTGTCCTCGATCCGCTCAAATCCGCGGTCGAGATGGTAGACGCGGCCGATCGTGGTCTCACCCTGCGCCGCAAGCCCGGCAATGATCAGCGACACCGAGGCCCGGAGATCGGTGGCCATGACCTGGGCGCCGCGCAGACCGTCAACGCCGGTAATCAGGGCGGTGTCACCCTTGAGATCGATGCGGGCGCCGAGCCGGGCCAGCTCCTGCACATGCATGAAGCGGTTCTCGAAGATGGTCTCGCGCACTTGGCTGGTGCCGTTGGCCATGCACATCAGGGCGATGAGCTGCGCCTGAAGATCGGTGGGGAAACCCGGGAAGGGCTGGGTCTCCAC
>JAWOJH010000106.1:0-27192 GCA_046481725.1 Methyloceanibacter sp.
CGCTGTTCTCGATCATCCGCGCCAGCGCGTTCTCGTCGATCACCTCGCCGCGGGCGGTGTTGACGATATAGGCCGCCGGCTTCATCAGCGCAAGCCAGCGCGCCGAGAGCAGATGATAGGTCGCCGGCGTGTGCGGGCAATTGATCGAGATGATGTCCATGCGGGCGAGCATCTGGTCGAGGCTGTCCCAATAGGTCGCCTCCAGCGCCTGCTCGATATCCGGCGTCACCCGCCGGCGGTTGTGGTAGTGGATCTGCAGGCCGAAGGCGCGCGCCCGCTTGGCCACGGCCTGGCCGATGCGCCCCATGCCGACAATGCCGAGCCGCTTGCCGTAGATGCGATGGCCGAGCATCCAGGTCGGCGACCAGCCCTGCCACTCGCTGTTGGCACTCTTGAGCATCGCGGCGCCCTCGGTCAGGCGCCGCGGCACGGCGAGGATCAGCGCCATGGTCATGTCGGCCGTGTCCTCGGTCAGCACGCCGGGCGTGTTGGTTACCAGGATCGACCGGTTCCGCGCGGTCTCCAGGTCGATATTGTCGACACCGGTGCCGAACTGGGCGATCAGCTTGAGGTTCGGCCCGGCCTGGCTCAGCACCGCCCGGTCGATGCGGTCGGTGACGGTCGGCACCAGCACATTGGCGGTCTTGGCGGCCTCGATCAGCTCCTCGCGCGTGAACGGCTTGTCGTCGAGATTGAGCCTAGCGTCGAACAGCTCCCGCAGGCGCGTCTCGACGACGTCGGGCAGCTTGCGCGTGACAATAACGAGGGGTCGGTCAGCCATTACAAGTCCAGTTAGGATTGGGGCGGAAGGAGGGGCCCTCCCGCGTTTTTCGAGGCGCTTCCTGGGGGCGCGCCGCTCTCTCTAACAGAAGCGGCTTTGCCAGATAAAGCGTCATCTTGGCCCAGAGCCACGATCCTTTCACTTTTCTGGGTCATCCAATTGCGGCTGGGCCCGGCGATTCGTGTCCGGCGCCGGTCGGGCTGCAACCATTGGTGATGAAAACGGGGATGGGGCGCGTGTCGCATTGGCTTTGGGTCCTGGCCGCAATGGCCTTGCTGGCGCTGCCGGGCTTTGACCCCGAACACGCGGCGGCCCAGGATAATGTCAGGCAGGCCGCGGTCGAGGCGCCAGGCAAGGCTTCGCTGCCGGTGCCGCGCTTCGTCAGCCTGAAATCTGACAAGGTGAATGTCCGCAAGGGCCCCAGCACCGACCAGGCCATCGTCTGGGTTTTCTCCCGCGCCGGCCTCCCCGTCGAGGTGATCGCCGAGTCTGACAATTGGCGGCGGGTGCGCGACAGCGAGGGATCGGATGGCTGGGTGTTTCACAGCCTGCTCAGCGCGCGTCGCACGGTGCTCGTCGTGCCCTGGTCGAAGGACGAGGAGAGCGTGCCGCTCTATGCCTCCAAATCGACCGGTTCCCGCGCTGTGGCCGCATTGCAGGCCGGCGTGCTCGGCAATGTCATGGCTTGTGACGGGACGTGGTGCAAGCTGTCGGTCGACGACTATTCCGGCTTCGTGCAGCAGGACAAGCTGTGGGGCGTTTATCGCGGCGAGGAAGTGAAATAGCGCCGCTCAGCGCTTGTCGACCAGGCGCACCAGCACATCGACGCGAGAAATGGCTTTCCCCTCCGGCGCCTCGGGCAGACCTTCGATCTGAATCGGGCCGGTCGAAATGTCCATGAGCCTGCCCGAATGCTCGCAGAAGAAATGGTAGTGGTTCGACGTGTTGGTGTCGAAATAGGTCTTGGCGCCTTCGACCGCGACCTCGCGCAGCAGCCCCGCCTCGGTCAACTGGTGCAGCGTGTTGTAGACCGTGGCGAGCGACACCGGCACCTGCCGCGCCAGCGCCTCCTCGTGCAGAGACTCGGCGGTGACATGGCGGTCGCCTGCCGAGAACAGCAGATGAGCGAGGGCCACGCGCTGCCGCGTCGGCCGCAAGCCCGCGCCGCGAAGCAAGCCGGCGACCTGCTCCGGCGTGGATTCGCTTGGCGATTTGTGGGACCCCGAGGCGAGCTTAGGCATGTTCCTGACCATGTCGGACGGTTTCGTGGAAATATAAGATGAAAGCCGACTCTCCTGCAATGTCGGCCTGCTGTTCTTGACCTGGATCAGCCTGTCAAGCGCGCCTAAACTCTCGACGGCGGCGCTTCTGCCCCCTAAGGATGTGGCCCCAGGGGCCGAGATGCTTTTGCAACCCGCTCGGGAGAGCCATAACGCGTAGCCTTTACGAGAAAATCGGCGGTTTCGGCACCGTATCGAACATCGTACTCAACTTCTACGGCAAAGTGCTCGAATCCGACGCGATTGCCCCTTATTTCGCCGCGGTCGATATGCCGCGGCTGATCGACCACCAGACCCAGTTCGTCTGCGCGCTGCTGGGCGGCCCCGCGAGTTTTTCCGACGACCAGATTCGGAACGTCCACAGGCCCGCGGCCATTACCCGCGAGGCCTTCGATCGGGCCGTGGCTCTGTTCGAGGAATCGCTGATCGAGGCGGAGCTGGAACCCGCCGACGTTCGCCGCCGCGGTCAAGCTGTTCGAGCGCAAGCGGGCCCTCGTCGTGACGGTCTGACCCCCGCCATGCAGGACTCCGCGAGCTCCGGCTTCGGCGTATTCCAATTCGCTCGGGGTCGGCGTGCTGGTCTGCGCGGAGCGCGATCTCGCGGTCCGTTTCGCCAACACGCGCGCCAAGGCGCTGTTCGGTCCGGATCTGGAAGGACGGCCGCTTGGCTCGATCATTCCCGCACTCGTCCCCGGCACCGTCGCCGAGACGCTTGCCAAGGGACAGCCCTTCATCTTGACCGGCGAGATCGCGCCGCCGAGCGGCAGGCGCATCGCCTTCCGCCTCAGCATCGCCCCTTCAGGCCTCGGCGCCGATGGCCTGCTGGTCGCCCAGATCGAGGACGTCACCAAGCTGAAGGAACAGGAGCATCTCCTGGAATCCTTCTCGCGCATGGTCGAGCGCAAGACGCGCGAAATCGAGAAGGAACGGGAGCGCGCCGAGAAGCTCCTGATGAACGTGTTCCCCTATTCGGTGCTCCAGGAGTTCAAGGAGTTCGGCACCACTACCCCGTCCTTCTATGACGAGGTGTCGGTAATGTTCCTCGATTTCGTCGGCTTCACGCGCATGCCGGTCTCCAAGCAGCCGAAGCAGCTCATCGCCGAGCTGAACGAAATCTTCTCGACCTTCGATCAGATCACCGAGCACCATTCCTGCGAGCGCATCAAAACCATCGGCGACGCCTATCTCGCCGTCGCCAATATGCCGAGCCCGAATCCGGACCATGCGCTCGACATTACCCGCGCCGCAATCAAGATTCTGCGCTATCTCCGCCGCCGCAATCAGACCAATCCGATCGAATGGACTTGCCGCATCGGCATCCATACCGGCAGCGTAGTGGGCTCGGTGGTGGGCATCCGCAAATATATCTACGATGTGTTTGGCGACGGCGTGAATACGGCGAGCCGCATGCAAAGCCTGTCGGAGCCGATGCAGATCACCGTGTCGGAGCAGACCTATCGCCTCATCAAAACCGAAATCCCGTGCGTGCCAAAAGGCGAGGTCGAGGTAAAGGGGACCGGGAGAGTGGCGATCTACCGGGTGGATGCGCGTGAGCCCCCAGCCCGAGAGCGACCTTCCGGCGCGCCCGGCAGCGGGGCTTAGCCGGGCAGGGCGGAGTCAGCCGGATCCCGCCGCTTCACCCCAAAAAAGCGGGTCAGACGCGGGCTTTTGGTACGGCCTTGTCTGTGTTAGGAAACCACCCAAATTCCTTAAGTGGTGCCGGTCCGGGAGGAAATGCGGAAAAGCGATGTCTGAAAGGCGGGATCGTTTTGAATATGAGGACTTGCTTGCTTGCGCACGGGGCGAATTGTTCGGCCCCGGCAACGCGCAGTTGCCGCTTCCGCCGATGCTGATGTTCGACCGCATCTCCCTCGTCGAGGAGGAGGGCGGCGAGCACGGCCATGGACGCATCGTCGCCGAGCTCGACGTGAAGCCTGACCTCTGGTTCTTCCCTTGCCACTTCAAGGGCGACCCGGTGATGCCGGGCTGCCTCGGGCTCGACGCGTTATGGCAATTGCTGGGCTTTTTTCTGGGTTGGCTCGGCGCGCCCGGCAAAGGCCGCGCCTTGAGCGTCGGCGAGGTCAAATTTTCCGGCATGGTGCTGCCGACCATGAAAAGGCTCGAATATATCGTCGAGCTGAAGCGGGTGATCCGGCGCAAATTCACTTTGGGCACCGGCGACGGCTGGCTTAAGGCCGATGGCGAGACCATTTATACGGCCAAGGATTTGCGGGTCGGTCTCTTTCAGGCGGGCGAAGCCGCGCCGGCCGGTGTATGACCCTTATCGAAGCGGCTCAAGGCTTCCTGGGATTGTGATCCGATGAAACGTGTGGTCGTGACCGGCATGGGTATCGTGTCCTCGATCGGCAACAGCGCCCAGGAGGTGCTGGCGTCGTTGCGCGAGGCGAAATCCGGCATCGTCAAGTCCGACATTTATGCTGAGCTCGGCTTCCGCTGCCAGGTGCATGGCGCGCCGAAGCTCGATTGGGAGGGCATGATCGACCGCAAGGTGCGCCGCTTCATGGGGCCCGGCGCCGCCTGGAACTATATCGCCATGGAGCAGGCGATCCGCGATGCCGGCCTTGAGGAAAACGACATTTCCGACGAGCGGACCGGCCTGATCATGGGCTCCGGCGGCCCCTCGACCCGTGCCATCGTGCAGGCCGCCGACACCACGCGCGAGAAGGGCCCCAAGAAGGTCGGCCCATTCGAAGTGCCGAAAGCGATGTGCTCGACCAACTCGGCAACGCTCGCCACGCCCTACAAGATCAAGGGCGTGAGCTATTCGATCTCCTCGGCCTGCGCTACCTCCGCTCATTGCATCGGCAACGGCGCCGAGCTGATTCAATTGGGCAAGCAGGACATCGTGTTTGCCGGCGGCGGCGAGGAGCTAGACTGGACCTTGACGGTGCTGTTCGACGCCATGAACGCGCTGTCGTCGGATTTCAACGACCGGCCCGAGCATGCGAGCCGCGCCTATGACGCCGATCGTGACGGCTTCGTCATCGCCGGCGGCGCCGGCGTCGTCGTGCTGGAAGACCTCGAACATGCGCGCGCCCGGGGAGCCCGGATTTATGGCGAGCTGGTCGGCTACGGCGCGACCTCAGACGGCTACGACATGGTGCAGCCCTCCGGCGAGGGCGCGGCGCGCTGCATGCGCATGGCGATGCGGAATGTCGACGGGATCGACTACATCAATCCGCATGCGACTTCGACGCCGATCGGTGACCTCAAGGAGATCGAGGCACTCCGCGAGGTGTTCGGGGACGACTGTCCGCCGATCAGCGCGACGAAATCGCTCACCGGCCATTCGTTGGGGGCTGCCGGGGTGCACGAGGCGATCTACTCGCTGCTGATGATGAATAACGGCTTCATTTGCCAATCCGCCAATATCGAGTCTATCGATCCGGCGGTCGCCGACATGCCGATCGTACGCAAGCGTCAGGACAACGTGGCCATTAACGCCGTCATGTCGAATAGCTTCGGTTTCGGCGGCACTAACGCCACACTTGTATTTCGTCGTCTGGACGGTTGAGAGGACGGAGCCTTGAACGGGGTCAACCCATAGCCAGAGTAAGTGTCATGACAACAACAAGAGATATCGCCGAGCCGGGCCCGCTGATGGCGGGTAAGAGAGGACTGGTGATGGGCGTCGCCAACGATCGCTCGATCGCCTGGGGCATTGCCAGGGTGCTGCACGGGCAGGGGGCCCAGCTTGCCTTCTCCTATCAGGGCGGAGCTTTCGGCCGCCGGGCCGCGCCGCTGGCGCAGTCGATCGGCGCCAAGATCATCGTCGAGGCCGATGTCGAGGATCTGGAGAGCGTCAAGCGCGTGTTCGAGGCAATCCGCGAAGAATGGGGCTCGCTGGATTTCGTCGTACACGCGCTTGCCTTCTCCGATCGCAACGAGCTGAAGGGACGCTATTGCGATACCACGCGCGCGAATTTCGAACACACCATGGTGATCTCGTGCTTCTCCTTCACCGAGATCTGCAAGCTCGCCGCTGACATGATGCCGCAAGGCGGCTCGCTGCTGACCTTGACATATGGCGGCGCGAACCGCGTGGTGCCGTGCTACAACGTGATGGGCGTCGCCAAGGCGGCGCTCGAAGCATCCGTGCGGTATCTCGCCTCGGATTTCGGGGCGCAGGGGATCAGGGTCAATGCGCTGTCGGCGGGACCGATGCGCACCCTGGCGGGAGCCGGCATCTCCGACGCGCGCACCCTGTTCCATTTCCAGCAGAGGAACGCGCCGATGCGCCGCTCGCCCACACTCGACGAGGTCGGCGGCGCCGCGCTTTATCTCTTGTCGGATCTCTCCGGCGCGGTCACCGGCGAGGTACATTTCGTCGATTGCGGCTATTCCACCATCGCCATGCCGAATCTCTCCTCGCTGAAGGCGATGGAGCAGAGCGAGGCGCTGGAAGAGGCGATCGAGAAGGCGCAACGGGAAGCCGCGCAATAGCCGCCGAGCTTTGGATACGAGTAAGTCAAGGAGAAGCGAATGTTTGAAGTGATTGTCATGGTGTGTCTCGCAGCGACCGGAGAAGACTGCCGGGAATTCAGGCTGCCGGGAAAGGAATTTCCGGACGCCGTCACCTGCATTCGCGAGAGTCATGCCGAAGGCGCTGCTTGGCAAAGCCAAAACCCAAAATATACGCTGATCGGCACACGCTGCGCCAAGGACGCCAAAACGGAACTGGCGCCTAAGAGTTAGTTTTGCTCGCGGACTGCGCCGGCGGCCGCGAGTCTCGCAAAAGCTTCGGGGCGCCGAAGCGCCCCGGGCAACCAGACCAGATCGGCCGAACCCTTAGCTGGCTTCCACCTGCTCGCGCTCCTTCTCCTTGCCGGTCTCCTGGTCGACCACCTTCATCGACAGTCTGACCTTGCCGCGGTCATCGAAGCCGAGCAGCTTGACCCAGACCTGGTCGCCCTCCTTCACCACCTCGTTGACGGTTTTCGGCCGCCCGTCGGTGAGCTGCGAGATATGCACCAGGCCGTCCTTGGCGCCGAAGAAATTGACGAAAGCGCCGAACTCCATGACCTTGACGACCTTACCGCGATAGATCTCGCCGACCTCGGGCTCCGAGGCGATCGACTTGATGCGGTTGATCGCCGCGCGGATCGACTCGGCATTGGCCGAGGCGATCTTCACCGTGCCGTCGTCGGAGATGTCGATCTTGGCACCGGACTCCGCGACGATCTCGCGGATCACTGAGCCGCCGGACCCGATCACCTCGCGGATCTTGTCGACTGGGATGTGAATGGTCTCGATCCTCGGCGCATACTCGCCGAGCTCCGGCCGCGCGGTGTTGAGCGCCTTGTTCATCTCCTCAAGGATGTGGATGCGGCCGTCGCGCGCCTGATCGAGCGCGACCTGCATGATTTCCTCGGTGATGCCGGTGATCTTAATGTCCATCTGCAGCGAGGTTACGCCCTCCGACGTGCCGGCGACCTTGAAGTCCATATCGCCGAGATGGTCCTCGTCGCCCAGGATGTCCGACAGGACGGCGAAGCGCTCGCCCTCCTTGATCAGGCCCATGGCGATGCCCGCAACCGGGCGCTTCAGCGGAATGCCCGCGTCCATCATCGCCAGCGATGAGCTGCAAACCGTGGCCATCGACGAGGAGCCGTTCGACTCGGTGACCTCGGAGACGACACGAATGGTGTAGGGGAAGTTCTCGCGCTCCGGCAGCACCGGGTGGATGGCCCGCCAGGCTAGCTTGCCGTGGCCAATCTCGCGCCGCCCCGGAGACAGCATGCGGCCGACTTCGCCGACCGAATAGGGCGGGAAGTTGTAATGCAGCATGAAGGTTTCCTTGTAGGTCCCCTGAAGTGCGTCGACATATTGCTCGTCCTCGCCGGTGCCGAGCGTGGCGACCGCGAGGGCTTGAGTCTCGCCGCGGGTGAACAGAGCGCTGCCATGCGTGCGAGGCAGGATGCCGACCTCGCAGACGATCGGCCGGACCGTGGTCAGGTCGCGCCCGTCGATGCGCTTGCTGGTATCGAGGATGTTGGACCGGACGACCTCCTTTTCGGCGGTCTTGAAGGCGCTTGAAACCTTGGCCGCCTTGCTGCCATCGTCATCCTCGGGCACCAGCGCCGCCAGGACCTTGTCCTTGACCGCCGCGACCTGATCGCGGCGCTCCTGCTTGGCGGCAATCTTGTAGGCTTCGCGCAACTCGGCTTCGCCGAGATCGCGCACTTTGGTCACGACTTCGCCGTCATCCTTGGGCTTCAGCTCCCAAGGCTCCTTGGCGGCCCGCTCGGCCAGCTTGACGATGGCATCCAGCACGGGCTGGAAGTGCTTTTGGCCGTACACGACCGCGCCAAGCATCACGTCCTCGGGCAGCTCCTTGGCCTCAGATTCGACCATCAGCACGGCGTCGGCGGTTCCGGCTACCACGAGGTCGAGACTGCTCTCGGGCATCTCGTCGATCATCGGGTTCAGCACATATTGCCCGCCGATATAGCCGACCCGGGCGGCGCCGATCGGCCCCAGGAACGGCACGCCCGACAAAGTGAGCGCGGCGGAGGCGGCGACCATGGCGACGATGTCGGGGTCGTTCTCCATGTCGTGCGACAACACGGTGAGGATGACTTGCGTCTCGTTCTTGAAGCCCGCGGCGAACAGCGGCCGGATTGGGCGGTCGATCAGGCGCGAGGTCAGCGTGTCCTTCTCGGTGGGACGGCCTTCGCGCTTGAAATAGCCGCCGGGAATCTTGCCGGCGGCGAAGGTCTTTTCCTGGTAGTTCACGGTGAGCGGGAAAAAGTCGATGCCGGCCCGCTCTTCCTTGGCGGACACGACGGTGGCGAGGACGCTGGTCTCGCCATAGGTGGCGAGGACGGCGCCGTCGGCCTGGCGCGCGATGCGGCCGGTCTCGAGCCTCAGGGGGCGCTTCCCCCATTCGATTTCTACGGTGTGCTTATTAAACATGGTGAGGTTCCAATCGGTGAGTATGGATAAGGCCGCGCCTCACGCCCAGTGGCGCGAGGGCAGGCGGGTTCAATTCAATGGCAGTCGCGATGGCTGGACGGTTTGCCATGGCGGCGGCCGTCACCGGCGAATGCCAAGCCGGTTGATCAGCTTTTGATAGCGGTCCTCGTCGGTCGCCTTCACATAGTCGAGCAACCGGCGCCGCTGGCTGACCATCTTCAGCAGCCCCCGGCGCGAATGATTGTCCTTGCCGTGCGATTTGAAATGCTCGGTGAGATTGGTAATCCGCTCGGTCAGGATCGCGACCTGGACCTCTGGAGACCCGGTGTCGCCGGTTTTGGTCGCGTATTCCTTGACAAGCTCTTGTTTGCGCTCAGCGCTGATCGACATCGGATGCTTCCTTGCTGTTTGAGGGTTTGACAGGGCCGGGCCGGGATGTCGTCCAGCACGGTCGGATTAACCCGCGCGTTTCAAGGGGGCGATGGCCCCTCGCGCGGAATGTGCTGCAATATAGGGATAATCGGCCGCGAAGCTAGCGGAATTTCTGGCGATTACTGGCCCAAAACTCAGCGCGGCAGATTGAAGATGCGCCGTGGCCTGAGTTCGCCCTTGTCGACCTCGCCGAGCGCCACCAGCTTGCCGCGCGAAATCGCATAGACCGTCCCCTCGACGATCGGGGCGTCCCGCCCGCGCAGCAATACTGCCTGGCCGCGCCGCAGTCGGTCGGCATCGGGCCCCGACAGCGCCAGCGCCGGCAGTTCGCCGAGCGGCGCCTCCACCGGTTCGAGCGCGCCGAGCAGCGCCTCATGGCCGCCGCTCTCAGCCAACGCCTCCAGCCTTTCGAGCGGTACGGCTTGTGCCTCGCCGAAGGCGCCGACCCGGGTCCGCCGCAAAGTCTCGACATGACCGTAAGTGCCAAGGCTCCGTCCCAGATCCCGGGCGAGGGCCCGCACATAGGTCCCCTTGCCGCACCGCGCTTCGAGCAGGCAGTGATCGGGGTCGGGATATTCCACGAGGGTAAGCCGTTCGACCGACACGGTCCGCGGCGCTAGCACGAAATCCTCCGCCTCGCGGGCGAGATCGTAGGCGCGGGCGCCATCGACCCGCAGCGCCGAGTAGCGCGGGGGCACTTGCTGGATCGCGCCGGTGAACGCAGGCAATGCGGCCTCGATTTCGGCGCGGCTCGGCCTGTGGTCGCTTCGCGCCACCGCCTTGCCCTCCGCATCGTCGGTGTCAGTCTCCGCGCCGAACCGAATGGTGAAGCGGTACTCCTTGGCGCCCTCCACCGCGAAGGGCACGGTTTTGGTTGCCTCGCCGAGCGCGATCGGCAGGACCCCGGTGGCAAGAGGGTCGAGCGTGCCGGCATGGCCCGCCTTTTCCGCCTCGTAGAGCCGGCGGACCCGGGTCACCGCCTTGGTCGAGGTCATGCCTCGCGGCTTGTCGAAAATTAGCCAGCCGTGAACCGGTAGGCCCTTGCGCCGCGCCATCGTCCTGTTTCCGTTTCTTGTGCTATTCGTCGAGGTCGCGCGCGACTTTTGGCGAGGCGAGCAGTTCGTCGATCCGGGCGGAGGCCTCGAACGAGGTGTCCACCTTGAATCTGAGTTCCGGCATGAATTTCAAGCTGATTCGCTTCGCCAGCAGCCCGCGCAAATAGCGCTTATGCTTGTCCAGATGCTCGACCGCTTCTTCCGTCTCGCCGCCGCCGAGCGTCAGCACATAGACCGTCGCGAGCTTGAGATCGGGCGTCATGCGCACTTCCGGCACGGTCAGCGAGTGGCGCTCGAGCACCTCGTCATTGATCGCGGCGCGCGAGAAAATCTCGGCCATCGCGTGCCGGATCGTCTCGCCCACCTTCAGCTGCCGTTGGGAAGGCGCCTTGCCCTTGTCACGATTAATCATTGTTTCAGGTCCGGCTCGAGGTGCCGGCTTAAAGCGTACGCTGGACGTGCTCGACCTGGAAGCACTCGATCACGTCGCCTTGCCGCATGTCCTGATAGCCCTCGAAAGCCATGCCGCATTCCTGTCCGGCGACCACCTCTTTCACCTCGTCCTTGAAGCGCTTCAAGGTGGAGAGCTTGCCCTCGTGCACCACGACATTGTCGCGGATCAGCCGGACCTGCGCACCGCGCTCGACCTTGCCCTCGGTCACGCGGCAACCGGCCACCTTGCCCACCTTGGAGATGGCGAACACCTCGAGGATCTCGGCGTTGCCGAGGAAGGTCTCGCGCACGGTCGGCGCGAGCAGACCGCTCATCGCCTGCTTCATGTCGTCGACCAGGTCGTAGATCACCGCGTAATAGCGGATCTCGACACCCTCGCGCTCTGCGGTTTCGCGGGCTTGCGCATTGGCACGGACATTGAAGCCGAGCACCACCGCGCCGGAAGTTGCCGCCAGCGACACGTCGGATTCGGTGATGCCGCCGACGCCGGCATGAACGATGCGCGCCCGCACCTCGTCGGTGCCGAGCTTGCCGAGCGCCGTGGTGATCGCTTCGACCGAGCCCTGCACGTCGCCCTTGATCAGCAGGGTGAATTCCTTGGTGCCGGCGGCCTTGAGATTGGTCATCATCTGCTCGAGGCTGCCGCGGGCGCCGGCCACCGCCAGACGCTTGCGCCGCTCGCGCATGCGGTAGTCGGTGATCTCCCGCGCGCGCGCTTCGCTTTCGACCACGGCGAACTGATCGCCCGCCTCGGGCGCGGAGTCGAAGCCGAGCACTTCGACCGGAACTGAAGGTCCGGCACTGGCCACCTGCTCCCCGAGCTCATTGATCAGCGCGCGCACGCGGCCATAGGCCGAGCCCGCGACGACGAGATCGCCGATCTGCAGCGTGCCGCGCTGGATCAGCGCGGTGCCGACCGGACCGCGGCCCCGTTCGAGCTTCGCCTCGACGATCACGCCCTCGGCGGGACGGTCCGGATTGGCGGTAAGCTCAAGCACTTCGGCCTGTAACGCGATGGCCTCCAGAAGCTTTTCGAGACCGGTCCGCTTCAAGGCCGAAACCTCGATCTCCAGCGTGTCGCCGCCGAGACTCTCGACCACGATCTCCTGGCTCAGGAGCTCGGTGCGCACCCGCTGTGGGTCGGCGCCCGGCTTGTCGATCTTGTTAATGGCCACGATCATCGGCACACCGGCGGCCTTGGCGTGATTGATGGCTTCGATCGTTTGCGGCTTCACACCGTCATCGGCAGCCACCACCAGCACAACGATGTCCGTCACCTGCGCGCCACGCTGGCGCATGGCGGTAAACGCCTCGTGGCCCGGCGTGTCGATAAAGGTGATCTTCTGCCCGGCCGGCGTTTCCACCTGATAGGCGCCGATATGCTGGGTGATGCCGCCGGCCTCCTGGCTGACGACATTGGTCGTGCGGATGGCGTCGAGCAGCGAGGTCTTGCCGTGGTCGACATGGCCCATGATCGTCACGATCGGGGCTCGAGACTGGAGATCCTCGGCCTCATCCTCGGCGCCGATGAACCCCTCCTCGACATCTGCCTCGGACACACGCCGGACGAGATGTCCGAACTCCTCGGCCACAAGCTGGGCGGTGTCGGAGTCGATCACGTCGGTGATCTTATGCATCTCGCCGTCCCTCATCAGATATTTGATGACGTCGACGCCGCGCTCGGCCATGCGGTTGGCGAGTTCCTGGATGGTGATGACCTCCGGGATCACGACCTCGCGCTGAATCTTAGCTTGGGACTGCGGCCCGGTGATCTGCTTCTTCTGGCGCTCCTGGCGGCGCTTCAGCGAGGCGAGACTCCGCTGACGCTGCTCCTCGTCGAGCGCATTGATGATGGTGAGGCGGCCCCTGACCCGTCGCTCCTCGCCTCGCCGCGGGGCGACGGTGCTCTTCTTGTGGCGGGCATCCGCCGGGCGCGGCGCCTCCTCCGGCTCCTCCTTCACGAGGTGCTTGCGAGCGGTCTCTTCGCCGGCCTTGCGGGCCTTGGCCTCGGCCTCGTGCCGCTCGTCTTCCTTGCGCTTGCGCTCAGCGGCCTCCTCGCTCTCCTTGTCCCGCTGCTCGTCGGTGACCACCTGTAGCACCGCGGCCTGCTTGGCCAGCTCGCGCTCTTCGGCCTCACGCTGGCGGGCGTCGGCCAGCGCCCGGGTGCGCGCGACTTTCTCCTCCTCGGAGAGCTGACGCAGCACCACGCCGGAGCGGCGGGCAGGTGGCGTTTCCGGCTTTGCCTTCTCGGCGATCTCGGCAGCGCCGGGCACGGCTGCGGGCTTGGCCTGCACCGCCTCTTCGGCGGCGGGCGCCCCAGCCGAACCGATCGCGCGGCGCTTCTTCTTTTCCACCAGAACGGACTTCGAACGCCCGTGGCTGAAGCTCTGCCGCACATGGCCGGATTCGACCGTCCGGCGCACGTTGAGCGTCATCTTGCGCGCTCCGCGAGCGGTCTTGCCTTCAGTCTCGTTGGTTTCGCTCATTCCGTGTCCGTATCCAATCCATTCTGGTTGGCAAATGCGGCGCGGCCCTTGCGGTAGCGCTCTAAGCGCGAGGCTGCCGCGAGGACGTTTCGAGCCGCTCCGCCCTGGATGAGGGCAGCATGTATCACATTTGACCTGCCTGATGCCAAACCCAATTCATCCGCGGTCAGGGCGCGGATGGCCGGGATTGGGCTTTCAGACCCTGTTCCCCGAGCCTTGCCGTCGAGCTTGCGGCAGCCATCCTCGGCGGCTTCCTTGGCGTGGATCAGGGCCAGCACCCGGCCCTTGACAAGCGCTTCCTCCACCTTGGCGTTGCCGAATACCGCCTCCCCCGCCTTGTTGGCGAGGCCGAGCGCCGACCGGGCCGCCTCGGCCAGAAGCCGTTCGACCTGGGCCGCTAGTCCTTCGGGAACCTTGGCTGCCGTATTGAGCGCGCGGGCGAAAGCGTTGCGCTTGGCGGCTTCGGTGACAACGTCATGCGCCGCGGTCAGCCAAACGCCCCGACCTGGCAGCTTTTCCTTGAGGTCCGGCACGATCGTGCCATCAGGCCCCAAGACGAAGCGGATCAGCTCGTCCTTCGGCCGCCGCACGCGGGTGAGCGCGCAGGCGCGGACGCGGTCGCCCGCATCTCCGTGGCCTTCCTGCCTCTGCTCAGCCGCTGCTTGCCGCAATTATGGTCTCCCTGCCGCTCCATCAGGCGCTCGGGCCGGTTGGCCTGGCCTCATCGCCGGTCTCGGCGGCCACATCTTCGGCGGTGCCGTCCTCATCTTCGCCTTCGACGGGCTCCGGAGCGAGATCGGCCTCGGTAATCCAGCCGGCCTTGATGCGGGCCGCCAGAATCAGCTCTTCGACCTGCGGCTTGGACAGACCGAAGCCGTCGAGGATGCCGTCATGGCGAATCGTCTCCTTGTCCTTGCGCTCGCTCCAGCCGGCCAGATCGTCGGTGGCGCAATCGGCAAGGTCCTCGATCGTCTTGATGCTGTTCTCGCCGAGAGTAACCATCATCGCGGTGGTGACGCCGGGCACCTCGGCGAGCTCGTCGGCGACACCGAGCGCTTTGCGCTTGCCCTCGAGTTCCGCCTCGATCTTCTCCAGATGCTCGCGCGCGCGGGTCTGGATCTCGTTTGCGGTATTCTCGTCGAAGCCCTCGATCGAGGCGATCTCCGACGGCTCGACAAAGGCGACTTCCTCGACCGAGGAGAAGCCTTCCGAGGCCAGCAGCTGGGCGATGACCTCGTCGACGTCGAGCGCCTCCATGAAGGTCTGCGAGCGCTCGGCGAACTCCGCCTGGCGCCGCTCCGACTCCGAAGCCTCCGTCATGATGTCGATGTCCCAGCCGGTGAGCTGGGAAGCGAGCCGCACATTCTGGCCCTTGCGGCCAATGGCGAGCGAAAGCTGCTGGTCGGGCACCACCACCTCGATGCGCTCGGCGTCCTCGTCGAGCACGACCTTGACCACCTCGGCCGGGGCCAGCCCATTGACGATGAAGGTGGCGGCGTCCGGCGACCACTGGATGATGTCGATCTTCTCGCCCTGCAGCTCGTTCACCACGGCTTGCACGCGGCTGCCGCGCATGCCGACGCAGGCGCCGACCGGATCGATTGAGGCGTCGCGCGACACCACGGCGATCTTGGCCCGGCTGCCCGGATCGCGCGCCACCGACTTGATGGTGACGATGCCCTCATAGACCTCGGGCACTTCCTGGGCGAACAGCTTCGCCATGAATTCGGGATGGGTGCGCGACAGAAAGATCTGCGGCCCCCGCTGCTCGCGGCGCACGTCATAGACATAAGCGCGGATGCGGTCGCCATAGCGGAAATTCTCCCGCGGCAGGGTCTCGTCGCGGCGCACGATCGCCTCGGCACGGCCGAGATCGACGATCACGTTGCCATACTCGACCCGCTTGACGATGCCGTTGACGATCTCGCCCACCCGGTCCTTGTATTCGTCATATTGGCGCTCGCGCTCCGCCTCGCGCACCTTCTGCACGATCACCTGCTTGGCGTTTTGCGCGGCGACGCGGCCAAAATCGAGCGGGGGCAGGGGCTCCGCAATAAAGTCGCCGACGAGTGCCGCCGGATTCTTGCGCCGCGCCTCCTCGAGGGAAATCTGCGTCGCCTCCATGGTCACGTCTTCGACCACTTCCAGCAGCCGTGCGAGCGAGATTTCACCGGTCTTGGGATCGACCTCGGCTTTGATCTCGTTCTCGCTGCCATAGCGGGATTTCGCCGCCTTTTGGATCGCGTCCTCCATGGCGGAGATCACCACTTGGCGGTCGATTGCCTTTTCGCGCGCGACTGCGTCCGCGATCTGCAAAAGCTCCAGCCTGTTGGCGCTAACGCCTGCCTGAGCCATCTCATCCTCCAATCGTTACATCGACGGTGGGACGCGCTTTGCCTCGCGTGCCACGCTCAAATTCAATTTGCGGCTTTCTTGCCCGAAAGGTCCGCCCGGAAGCCTTCGATCCCGGGCACGAGCTTCGCCTCGTTGATAAGCGCGAAGGGAAGGCCGATCGTCACCGGTTCGGCCTTGCCGTCGAGCTCGATCCTGAGCCGCACCTCGTCGTCTTCCACGCCCTCGATCACGCCACGGAAGCGCTTCCTGCGATCGACCGGCTCCTTTAGCTCTAGCTTCGCTTCGTGACCCGCCCATAACGAAAAGTCGCTCGGACGCACCAGCGGCCGGTCGATGCCGGGCGAGGAGACTTCCAGCCGGTAGGTGCTCGGCATCGGGTCGTAGGCATCGAGCAGGGGCGATAGTCGCCGGCTGATCGAAGCACAATCCTCCACCGTCATCTCGCCTGTCGGCCGTTCCGCCATGATCTGCACCGTGCCGCCGTCGCGGCCCGAGATCTTGATCCGGACCAGCCGAAAGCCGAGTTCCTCGATCACCGGTTCGGCGAGATCGGCGATCTGCCGCTCGACGCCCGTCTCACGGACGAATCTTTGGTCTGCGCTGGCTTGGCTCGACATGCTTGAGCTGGCCGTGATCTCCGCCCGCTCGGGACGAAGCCGATGAGCCTAACAAAAAGGAGCGGGCCGCAGCCCACTCCTGATCCAAAACCAATCATGAGTTTCGAAGGTCAATATACGAGCTTTCCTAGGCTTTTCAAGCGCCCTTCTGATATCTCAAGCTCGCTTGAAACTTAGGTAAACCGGCCGGCGCCCGTCGCACAGGGCCTTTTTTTCATACCGCGTCCCGGGCCAATCGGCGGGACGCGTGCGCCAATCGCCGGAGGAGGCGAAGGCGGGGGCTTCGCTGAAGAGGAGGCGCGCCTGTTCGGCGTAGTCGGCATCGTCGGACGCAAAACGAAACTCACCGCCAGGGCAGAGCACGCGGGCAAATGCGCGCACCAACTCGGGTGTCAGCAGCCGCCGCTTCAGCTGGCGCTTCTTCGGCCACGGGTCCGGAAACAGGAGAAACACACGGCCGATCGAAGCGTCCGGCAGCCAGGCCAGCACGTCACGAGCATCGCCGTCATGCACGCGGACGGTCTTCAAATCGCGATCCTCGATGGCGCCGAGCAGACTAGCCACGCCATTGATGAAGGGCTCGCAGCCGACGAAGCCAATATCCGGGTGATGCTCGGCTTGCCAGAGCAGATGCTCGCCGGAGCCGAAGCCGATTTCGAGCCAAACATCCAGGACCGGCAGCGCAAACAAATCCGTCAGCCGGGCAGGGGGAGGCTTGGCCAAGTCGAGCCGAAGACCCGGCAGGGCCTCGTGCAACAGGCGCTCCTTCCGCGCGCTCAAGGCTTTGCCTTTGCGCCTGCCATAGGACCTGAGCTGCCTGGCTTCGAACACTTCGCCAATCTCCCCCAGTCGGCCCGCAACCCTTGCATGGAATGGCGTTTCGACGCAGTAAAGCCTAGTTATCCTATCGACATTCTTCAGCGCTCGGTCCCGGCGGGAAGAAAGCAATGCTCTCGCAAAAAGCCCGCTACGCGCTTCGCGCCATGCTTTGCCTGGCGCGTCAGAACAAGCCGGTGGCAATTCGCACTATCGCCGAAGGCGAGCGCATACCGCGAAAGTTTCTTGAACTGATCCTGCTTGAACTCAAATCCCACGGTCTCGTGCACAGCCATCGCGGCAAGACCGGGGGTTACGAACCCGCCAAACCTCCCGCAAGCATCTCTTTCGCCGACGTGATGCGAGTGATTGACGGCCCCTTGGCGCTTGCACCTTGCGCCAGCCGCACCGCCTTCCGCCGCTGCAAGGACTGCCCCGAACCAGAGGGTATTGCCGTGGGCGCCCTCGTGCTCATCCTCGTCGTTTACCAGGCGGCGCGGCTTCTCGGCTGACGCAACGAAGTCGCTAGCTCAGCTCGCCACGGATCGGCTCGACGAGGTCCAACTTTTCCCAGGAAAAGCCGCCGTCATTGTCGGGCTGCCGCCCGAAATGACCATAGGCCGCGGTGCGCTCATAGATTGGCCGGGAGAGTTTGAGGTGCTCCCGGATGCCGCGCGGGCTCAGATCCATCACCTTCCTGAGAGCGTCTTCGAGCTTTTCCTCGGAGATGCTGCCGGTGCCGTGCAGATCGGCATAGAGCGAAAGCGGCTGCGACACGCCGATCGCATAGGAAAGCTGCAGCGTGCATTTATCCGCAAGCCCCGCCGCGACCACGTTCTTGGCGAGATAGCGCGCCGCGTAGGCCGCCGAGCGGTCGACCTTGGTCGGGTCCTTGCCGGAGAAGGCGCCGCCGCCATGCGGCGCGGCGCCGCCGTAAGTGTCGACGATGATCTTGCGTCCCGTGAGGCCGGTATCGCCGTCGGGACCGCCGATCACGAAACGGCCGGTGGGATTGACGTAGAACTTGGTGGTGCCGTTGACCCAGCCTTTCGGCATTACCTCCTGGACGAAGCCGCGCACGATCTCCTCGACCCGCTTCTGGCTCACTTCCTCGTCATGCTGAGTGGAGACCACGATCGAATCCGCGCGCACCGGCCGGCCGTCCTCGTAGGCGAGCGTCACCTGGCTCTTGGCGTCGGGCCCAAGCTCGGGCGTCTGACCGCTGTGCCGCGCCTTCGCCATCTCATGCAGAATGCGATGCGCATAGAAAATCGGCGCCGGCATCAACGGCTCGGTCTCGCGGCAGGCGAAACCGAACATGATGCCTTGATCGCCCGCGCCCTCTTCCTTCTGCTTATCCGCATTGGGATCGACGCCCATGGCGATGTCGGCGGATTGCTCGTGCACGTAGCACTCGAACTCCGCGAGGTCCCAGTGAAAGCCCTTTTGCTCGTAGCCGATCTCGCGCACGGCGCGCCGCGCCGCCTGCTCGATCAGGTCCTGCGTTACGCTTTCAGGCCCGCGCACTTCGCCCGCCATGACGATTCGGTTAGTGGTGACCAGGGTTTCGACGGCGACGCGCGACAAAGGGTCGGCCGCAAGATAAAGATCGACCACCGTGTCGGAGAGGCGGTCGCAGACTTTGTCCGGATGGCCTTCGGAAACCGACTCGCTGGTGAAGAGATAATTTGCCCGAGACACTTGGCGGACCCCTTTGCATGAAGAATGGCCGGGCGGCCTGGATAGCGCCCGGTTCTTGCAACCCTTGAGGCGGAGGTCAAGCCCCGCTCAATCGATCCGCTTAGGAAGTGCCGCCGCTCGCGCTCAAAGCCCGCACCAGATCAACGACGCTCTTGCGAACTTTTGGGTCGGCGATTTTGACGAAGGCGCGATTCAATTCAAGTCCTTCGCGACTGTTGAGGAACTCGAGGATGAAGGTTTCCGAGTCGGGCTCGGCCAGACCGCGCGCCGGACTGCCGTCGCCGATATGCGGCGCCTCTTCGAAAAAGAACTGCACGGGGACGTCGAGAATCTTCGAGATCTGGAACAGCCGGCTTGCGCCGATCCGGTTCACACCCTTTTCGTATTTTTGGACTTGCTGAAATGTCAGTCCCATACTCTCGCCGAGACGCTCTTGACTCATGCCAAGCAGCATTCGGCGCAAACGTACCCGGCTCCCGACATGTGTATCGACCGGGTTAGGCTTTTTGCCTGCCATTCGCTCACTCGTGACGATCATGGGTTGGAAAAATACCAGTTAACTCACGCTATTGTTGAATACGCCCCCGACGTCGTTCATAGGGGCGCGGTTTATCGTCGTCAAGCTTGCTTGATCTCACCCCATTCTCGCCCCCGATCCTCCTCGATTCATGCACGCGGCAGGCGAGCCACGCCGCGAGCGCAAGCAGTAACACAGTAATCTCAATCTCGGTTCCCGACCGCGCGAATAGTGTCGCAGGACCCGCTTTGGGCAGATCTGCATCGATAATCCCTTTCTCGCCGAGACCAATCTCGGCGAGAATCCGCCCGTAGGGATCGATCACCGCCGAGATTCCAGTATTAGCGGCGCGCGCCACCGGCAGTCCTTGCTCGACGGCGCGCACTTGCGCCTGATGGAAATGCTGATAGGGGCCTGCGCTCGATCCGAACCACGCATCATTGGTCAGATTAATGATCCAGCCCGGGCGCTCGGCCGTTCCGATGATCTCGCCCGGAAAAATAATCTCGTAACAGATCAGCACGCGCGCCGGCGGCGCGCCCGGGACCGGCAAGAGCCGCGCACTTTCGCCCGCGCTGAAGCCGCCGCGCACCCCGGTGAGCTGCATGAAGCCCAGGCTCTCGAGGAAATCCTGGAAGGGCAGAAATTCGCCGAACGGCACGAGATGGAGTTTGTCGTAGCCGCCGGCGACACGGCCCTGATCGTCGACGACGAGCAGACTATTATAAACGCGCCGCGCCTGTAGCGTGCCTTGCGCGTCACGTTCTTCCACCAGCCGTGCCGAGCCGACCAGCAGCGACGTTCGTTTAGGCAACGCCGCGCCAATCGCGAACAGCGCGTCGGGCGCGTCGTCGAGAAAGAATGGCACCGCCGTCTCGGGCCAGATTACTACGCCGATTTGGTCGAGGCCTGCCGATTTGGTGAGATCGAGATAGTCGGTGAAGATTTCGTCGGCGTTCTCGGGGCGCCATTTCTCGGCCTGATCGACATTGGCCTGGACGATACGCAGCCGGATGTCGGTCACGTCCTGAGGAGCTGCCGCCAGTCTGAGGTCGCCCCAGACATAGCCGAGCCCTAGCAGCGCCGCGAAGCTCACGGCGAGCGCCGCCGTCGTTTTCGGGCGGGCAAGGCCGGCGCCGCGCGGCGCGACGATCGCGGCCGGCGCGGCGAACAAAATGACGGCGAGCAGGCTCAAGGCATAGACCCCGAACAGGGAGGCGAGCTGCATCAGCGGCGGCGGCCCGAGCAGTCCATAGCCAAGGAGATTCCAAGGCAGTCCGGTTAGCACATGGCCGCGGGCGAACTCCGCAAGCCCGAGGACGATGGCGAGAGCGAACACCCGGCCCGCTCCCGGCAGCCAGAGCAACATGGCGAAAGCGCAAGCGGCGGCGAAGAACAGCGCCATGCCGCCCGGCAACGCCGTCATCACGAACGGCAACAGCCAGCCGTGACGCAGCGGCTCGACTAGAAAGGCTTCCGCGATCCAATACAGCCCGGCAAGGAAATAGCCGAAGCCGAACCAGAACCCCACAGGGGCCGCGCATTTTAACCTGTCGCTGCGGTTTACGTGCCGCGCGTGGCAGCCATCGAGCAGCCATACCAGCCCGCCAAGAGTGAGAAACAGCACTGGCCAGGCATGCACCGGAGCGAAGGCCAAGCCCGACACCGCCCCGAGCAGCGCCGCGAACAGCGCCCGGCGCCAGCCCATAAGCTCAGCTACCCGGCTCGCCGCGCGTTCGAACATAGTCCTCACCAAAGGGAGGGGAGAGCTTGCCGCTCGTCCGCGCTAATGCTTATCGATTTCAAGCTTGGCTGCGCCAGCCTCGGTCCCGGCCCGCGTTTGCGGCACATGGATGCGGAGCTTCTTGATCCGCCGCGGATCGGCTTCGAGCACCTCGAATTCCACCCCGGTCGGATGCCGCACCAGCTCGCCGCGCGCCGGAACGCGCCCTGCAATGGAAAAGACCAGCCCGCCCAGCGTGTCAATTTCCTCTTCGAGCTCCTCCGAAACCAGCTCGAGCCTGAGCTGCTGCTCCAGCTCTGCAATCGGCATGCGGGCATCGGCGATCAGGCCGAGCCGCGGATCGGTGCGGATCAGCGGCTCGTCCTCCACATCATGCTCATCGGCGATTTCGCCAACCACTTCCTCGACCAGGTCTTCGATCGAGACCAGCCCGTCCGTGCCGCCATATTCGTCCACCACCAGCGCCAGATGCTGCCGCGTGGTTTGCATTTTCAGCAGGAGATCGAGCACTCCCATCGAGCCCGGCACGTAGAGCAGCTCGCGCATGATGTCGATGCTCGCCACGGTGCGCTTGAGGTCGACCTGGCCGAGATCGAGGCCGTTCGCCTGCGCGGCCTCGGCCTGCGAGGTGATCCAGGACATCAGGTCGCGGATGTGAACCATGCCGCGCGGATCGTCGAGCGTTTCGTGGAACACCGGCAGGCGTGAATGCTCGGCCTGCCGGAACACGCGCATCATCTCGTCGATCGGCAAATTGTCTTCGACGGCGATGATGTCGGCGCGCGGCACCATCACGTCTTCGACCGTGAGCTTGCCGAAGCGGAGAATGCGCCTGAGCATGCTGCGCTCCTGCGCGCTCAGCGTGTCGCTCGTGCTGCGCGCCAGCGCATCCTCGATCAATTCCCGCAGATCCGGCTCCTCGCCGAGACCGAATGTCGCCAGCAGGCGATCGAACCAGGAGGTCTCCTCGTCCGGCTTGCGATCCTCCTCGACCGGCAGTTCGTCCTCGGCGATCGGAGTGTTGCTCATGGTGAGGCCTCCGGGGGGCGCGCCTCCCTTTCGGCATAGGGGTCGGCAATTCCGAGCGAGGCGAGCGCCTGGCGCTCGAGCTCTTCCATCCGCGCCGCCTCCGCGTCGTCCGCATGATCGAAGCCGAGGAGATGCAGCACGCCATGCACGACGAGATGGGCGGCATGATCTCTCAGCGGAATGCCCTGCTCTCGCGCCTCGCGCTCGACGGTTCCGTAGCCGAGCACCACGTCCCCGAGAAAACCGGGCTCGGCCACGTTCTTGTGGGCGGGGAAGGATAGCACGTTGGTGGGCACGTCCTTGCCGCGCCAGGTGCGGTTCAAGGCGCGCAACTCTGCGTCATCGCTGAGCACGATCGTGACGCGATAGCTCCCGGGTCCCTGCGGAGGCGCGACGCCGATGGCCGCCTGAGTCGCGCGCTCCAGCATCGCGCCGGTCAGCTTCGCCGTTGTCCAGGCTTCGTCATGGCGCACCACCTCCGCCTCGAGCGAGGGGCTCGAGCCGGCGGTGCGGTTGCGACTAGGGCCAGATTCAGCCATGGCGCCCACCTTTGCGGGGAGCGGCCTCGTACGCGTCGACGATCTTGCCGACCAATTCGCGGCGAACCACGTCGGCCCGCGTGAAAGCGATATGGTCGATTTCCTCGATGCCGCCGAGCAGTCTGATCGCTTCCAGCAGACCGGAATCCTTGCCGGTCGGCAGGTCAACCTGGGTGGGATCGCCGGTGACGATCATCTTGCTCTCGTCGCCGAGCCTGGTGAGGAACATCTTTAGCTGCACCGGCGTGCAGTTCTGCGCTTCGTCGAGAATGATGATGGCGTGAGAAAGGGTGCGGCCGCGCATGAAGGCGAGGGGGGCGATCTCGATCACGCCGCTGTCGATGCCGCGCTCCACCTGCTCCGGCGGCAGAACGTCGTACAGCGCATCATAGAGCGGGCGCAGATAGGGATCGACCTTCTCGCGCATGTCGCCAGGAAGAAAGCCCAGCCGCTCGCCTGCCTCGACCGCGGGGCGTGACAGGATCAGCCGGTCGCAGCGGCCACTTTCCAAACAGGCGGCGGCGAAGGCGACCGCCAGATAGGTCTTGCCGGTGCCGGCCGGGCCGGTGGCAAAGATTAGGTCGTTGCGCTGCAGTGACGCCAGATAGGCGCTCTGCGCCGGGGTGCGGGCAGTGATCAACCGCTTCCGCGTGCGGATCTGCTGCGGCTCGGTCAAATCGGCCCCGGACCCGCCGCGTCCTTTCGGCGCCGCGCGCGCATGGCGAATGGCGCCGGCCACGTCGCCGGCGCCGATCAATTCACCTTGCGCCAAGCGTCCGTAGAGCTGTTCGAGCACGATTTTCGCGGTGGCGCAGCCGGCCTCGGGGCCGCGCAGGCTGACGGCGTTGCCGTTGACCACCGCCTCTACGCCGAGCCGGTCTTCGAGCACGGCAAGATTGGCGTCGTAGTCGCCGAGCAGATCGCGCACCAGCCGGACATCGTCGAAGAACACGACAGTCGGCTCGCCCCCGCCATTGGCTTCCGCCGCGGCTTCGCGCTTCAGCGCCGCTCCTCGCCCACGCGTCATGGATGCTTTGCGAATGCTGGCCTTGCTGGTCACTCGGCCGCCTGAACTGGCTCGTGCCATTCAAATCCCGATTTTATGACACCGGTGAGACTGTTCGGGCTTGCCGCCTGGATGTCAACCGCGGCAATCCGGCCGATCAGCGCTTCTGGGCCCTCTACATATACCGCCTGGAGATAAGGTGAACGCCCGGCGATCTGACCTGGTTTCCGCCCCTTACCCGCGAACAGCACGTCGAGCCTCCGCCCGACCGTTTCCTTGTCGAAATCGTGCCGGTCGCGGTCGATCAGGCGTTGCAACGCACTGAGGCGTTCGCGTTTCACCGCTTCCGGCACCTGGCTGTCAAGCTCGGCGGCCGGCGTTCCAGGGCGCGGGCTGTATTTGAAGGTGAAGGCCTGGGCGAATTTGATACGCTCGGCGAGTTCCAAGGTTGCCTTGAAATCCCGGTCGGTCTCGCCGGGGAAGCCTACGATAATATCTGTGGACAGCGCAATGTCCGGCCGCGCCGCGCGCACCTTGCCGATCAGTTCCGCATATTCGGCCGCGCCGTGCTTGCGATTCATCGCCTGGAGAATGCGGTCCGAGCCCGCCTGAAACGGCAGATGCAGATAGGGCATCAGCTTGGGCTCGTCGGCGAACAGCGCGATCAGTTCATCGTCCATGTCGAGCGGATGGCTGGTGGTGTAGCGCAGCCGCTCGATCCCGGGTAACTCCGCCAGCCGGCGCAGCAATCTGGCCAAGGTCCAGGCGCGGCCATCGGGGCCCGTGCCGTGATAGGCATTCACGTTCTGCCCCAGCAGCGTGATCTCGCGCGTGCCCATCGCGGCAAGCCGCTCCACCTCTGCCACGATCTCGGCTGCGGGCCGCGAAAACTCGGCGCCGCGCGTATAGGGCACCACGCAGAACGTGCAGAACTTGTCGCAGCCCTCCTGCACGGTGACGAAGGCCGATATTTGCGCCTTGCCGCGCGGGCGTTCCGGCAGCAGCGCGAATTTCTCCTTCGCCGGGAAATCGGTGGCGACCATGCCTTTGCCCGTGGCGCCGGCTTCGGCGATCAGTTCGGGCAGGCGGTGATAGCTTTGCGGCCCGACGACGATATCGACGACGCTTGCGCGGGCGATGATCTCTTCGCCTTCCGCCTGGGCAACACAGCCTGCAACCGCGACGAGGGTCTCGCGGCCATCGCGCTTGCGGCGCTCCTTGGCAAGCCGGACGCGGCCAAGCTCCGAATAGACCTTCTCCGCCGCCTTCTCGCGGATATGGCAGGTATTGAGTACGACCAGATCGGCGTCGTCCGCATCCGCCGTCAGCCTGTAACCCGCCGGCGCAAGCGCCTCGGCCATGCGCTCGGAGTCGTAGACGTTCATCTGGCAACCGAACGTCTTGATGTGCAGCGTCCGGGCTCTGGGCTTTTCCTGGGCTTCAGCCATCCTCGTTTGTTGGGCACGGGGGGCACCCGCGTCAAGGGGTGAGGCCAGGATGGCGCCTGCGGCCGTACCCTCACTTAAGCAAGGCTTTGAGGCTTTGGGGTGAGGCCGCCGGCGCGATCTGCTCGAAGGTGCATTGCCTGGGGGCTTTGTCGGGACGGAAGCGCACCAGCTTGGTGCCGTGCCGGAAGCGGTCGCCGGTGACATGGTCGTAGCGCACCTCGACCACGAGTTTCGGCTGCAACGGCTCCCATTCGGCGCTTCGCTCCGTGCTCCAGCGGCTCGGTCCTCCCGGCGCCTTGCCAGTGAAGCCCGGCGGCTCGATCAGCGCTTCGAGCACCTTGGTCAAAGCAGGCCGTTCTTGCTCGGTGATGGTCGCGGTGAAGCCGACGTGGTCGAGCTTGCCTTCTTCGTCGTAGAGGCCGAGCAGCAGCGAGCCCACTTCGTGGCCGCCCGTCTCGTAGCGGAAGCCGCCGACCACGCAGTCCGCCGTGCGCAGGCGCTTCACTTTGAGCATGGCCCGCTCGCCGGGCAGATACGGGCCGTCGCTGCGTTTGGCAATGACGCCGTCGAGCGCGCCGCGCACATCGTCGAGCCAGAGCGCCGCTTGTTTGCGTTCCGACGTAAAGGGCGAGAGCTTGAGCCCCTCGGCGCCCTTCGCCGCCTTGAGGAAACGCTCAAGCGCCGCGCGCCGTTTGGTGAGCGGCTGCTCGATCAGGCTCGCGCCCTTCATGTCGAGCAGCATGTCAAACAATATGAGAATCGCCGGCGTCTCCACCGAAAGCTTCTTGATGCGGCTCTCGGCGGGATGCACACGCATTTGCAGCGCATCGAAGGAAAGCGTGCCGTCAAGCGGAATGGCGAGTTCGCCGTCGATCACGAACGGATCTGGTTTCAGCGCTTTGAGAAACGCGACCACCTCGGGGAAATAGCGCGCCAGCGGCTTCCCCGACTTCGCCCGGAGATCGACCTCGTCGCCCGCGCGAAACGCGAGACAGCGAAAGCCGTCCCATTTCGGCTCGAACTGCCAGCCTGAATCTTCGGGAAGCTCGCTGACCAGCTTCGCTTCCATCGGCGGGGTGCCGACCGGCACGGCGAGGTCTGCAAGCGTGGGAGCTGCCATTCGCGATACTCCTTGTCATTGCCCGGCTTGGCCGGGCAATCCAGTAATCCCGGCGATCAGGATAACCGAGGTCGCGCTTTCGCGGGGAATGACAAGTTGGTGGACGAAAAAGCCTATTGCAGGCGCACGAAGACGCTGTCGGCGGCGCCCGCAGCGTCGGTCACGGTCAAACGCACAAATCCCGGCCCGTCAGGCGCGAAAAACAGCGTCCGCGCCGAGTCTCTCGCCGCGAGCGGCAGCCCATTGGCGAGCACTTTGAGGGGAGGGGTGCCACCCGCGATCTTGATGGCGATCGGATCGATTGCGCCTTCCTCGCCCGACAGTTCCAGGCTCGCGCCGTTCGGCGGAAAGACGATATGCACTTTGGGCGCCATGGCCTCGCCCGCGCTCGCCCGCGACGTGAAGCGCTTGAGCGGCGGCGGCAATTTCGCCGTCGAGGTCAGGATTGCGCCGGCCGGGGCGCGCTGCAGCGGCGTGAGCGGCTGGCCTGCCCGCGCGAAGGCATCGAACAGGATCGGCGCCGCGCTGAGCCTCCCCATCAGGCCTGCGACCGGCGCGCCGTCCGGCCGCCCGGTCCACACGCCGATGCTGCGCTTGCCGTCGAAGCCGATCGCCCAGGCATCGCGATAGCCGTAGCTCGTCCCGGTCTTGAAGGGGATCCGCCCGCCCGCGGCGTTCTCGGGCGGCGGCGTGCCGAGCAGCGCATTGGCGACATACCAGGCGGCGACCGGCTCCATCAGCCGGCGCGGCGAGGACTGCTGCGCGCCGCGCTGCTCGATCAGCGGCGGCACCGTGCCGAGCCGCGCCAACCCGGCAAAGAGCATGGTGAGATCGGTTAGTCTCACGCCGACCCCCCCGGCCTTGCGCTTGGGCTTGG
>JAWOJH010000231.1:0-2881 GCA_046481725.1 Methyloceanibacter sp.
CACGCAGAGGGTCCCGCGCACCCAGCCCCAATAGCCGAGCGCGGTCTCGAGGCCGGCGCCCGCGCCGCCGCCATATTCGCTGAAGCTGCTATTCTCTTCGCGCTGGAACCTGGTGATGTCCCCCGCGCCATTGACGTTGCCGCGACCGGTGAACCTGACTTCCGGCAGGGACAGATATTGGAAGCCGCCGCCGATATAGAGCGTCGTGCCGCCAAAGCTGTAAGTGGTCATGTCCTGGGCTTGCGCCGCCGGCACGAGCACCGCCGCGCCGAAGGCCGCCAACGCAAATACGCGAATCGAATGACGCATCGAATCCCCCGCATCGAGATGCGTGCCAAGATAGCAGCGAACCGCAGCGGAAAGTTTTTATCTCAACGGGCTTACGACAGATTTCGAGCGTCCGTGGCGGAAAAGACACATTCTGCCTAGCCGGCAGCCAGGCCGTTCTCCAGGGCGAGTTTGCGCAAGGATATCTCCGGGCGGGCGCCGATATGGGAGATCGCTTCGGCCGCGGCCAGGCTGCCAAGCCGCCCGCATTCCGGCAGCGCGGCTCCTTGGGTTAGCCCGTAGAGAAAGCCCGCGGAATAAAGGTCGCCGGCCCCGGTAAGGTCGACCACGCGCGGCACATTTTCGGCATCGATTTCAATGGTTTCGCCGGCGGCGACGATCACCGAACCGGCCTCGGAGCGAGTGAGCACCGCCATCTCGCAGTCTTGGAGCGCGGCATCCGCCGCCTCCGCGAAGCTGTTCACCTGATAGAGCGTGGTGATCTCCTTCTCGTTGGCAAAGACGATGTCGGCGCCCTCCTTGACCAGGGCCTTGAAGTCCTCGCGGTGGCGGTCGACGCAGAAGGCGTCGGACAAGGTGAGTGCCACCTTGGCGCCCGCCGCCTTCGCCGCGCGGGCCGCCTCGCGGAAGGCGGATTTGGCCGCGTCGCGGTCGAACAGATAACCTTCAAGATAGACGATCTTGGCGGCGCTGATCAGGCCGAGATCGAGGTCTCCGGGCTGGAAATCGACGCTGGCGCCGAGAAAAGTGTTCATGGTGCGCTCGCCATCCGGGGTCACCAGGATCAGGCAGCGCGCGGTCGGCGCGCCGTCCGTGGCAGGCAGGGTCCCGTAGGCCACCCCGAGCGAGCGGATGTCGTGCCGGAAGATGCCGCCGAACTGGTCGGCGGCGACCCGGCCGATGAAGCCGCATTTGGCCCCAAACGAGGCAAGCCCGGCTATCGCATTGGCGACCGAGCCGCCGGAGCGTTCGACCGCCGGGCCCATCGCGGCGTAAAGCCGATTCGCCTCCTCGGCATCGATCAGCCGCATCGATCCCTTGGTCAGGTCGTGCTTGGTGATGAAGCCCTCATCGCAGCGGGCGAGGATGTCGACGATGGCATTGCCGATGCCGACCACGTCGTAGGTCTTGTCCATTACCTGCCGTTCCCCTGGCGTCCTCGGTCCGCCCTACTATATTCCCCCGGCCGCAGTCTGTTTCAGCACGAGTCTGCTGGAAAAGCCGGTCCCCGCTTTCGGGTGCGCCAGGAACACGTCATGCTCGCCGCCGCAGGTCAAGCCTTCCACGATCTGTTCACCCCGCCGTTCCGCGCGGTGCTGTGGAAATGCGTGGGGCTGACGCTCGGGCTGCTGGCGCTGCTGGTGGTCGGCATCATCTCGGCGTTCGGCTATTTCGCGGCGCTACCCGGCTGGATCGAGACCCCGATCCAATGGCTCGGCGGGCTGGCGCTGGTGGTGGGGTCTATCTTCCTCGTTCCGCCGGTGACCTCGCTGATCGCCGGGCTCTATCTCGACGACATCGCCGCGGTGGTGGAGCAGGAGCATTTTCCGCACGATCCGCCGGGCCGGGAGCTGCCGGCCCTACAGGCGATCGGCCTGGCGGCGAAATTCTTCATCGTCGTGCTGCTGGTGAACATCGTCGCGCTGTTCCTGCTGCTGGTACCGGGCGTGAATCTGATCGCGTTCTATCTCGGCAACGGCTATCTCCTGGGCCGCGAATATTTCGAGCTGGCGGCGATGCGGCATCTGGCGCCGGCAGAGGCGCGCCGGTTGCGCAAGGCGAACCGGCTCACCGTGTTCCTGTGCGGGCTGGTGATTGCCGGGCTGGCGTCGGTGCCGATCCTGAACCTGGTCACGCCGCTATTTGCCACCGGCTTCATGCTGCGGGTCTATAAGGGCCTCGCCCGGCGCGATGGCATTGGGCTTGCTGAGGGTCCTTCGAGCTAAACCTCCCCCCTGTCATCGCCGGGCTTGGCCCGGGGCGATCGAGTAGCCACCGGCTTGAGAATTTCGCTGCCACGGGGGTTGCTGGATTCCCGCTTGCGTGGGCATGACACGGTAAGTGAGCGATCAGGCCGGAAGCGGCGTTTTCGGCTTGAAGATGCAGATATCGGCGATGATGCAGCGCCAGCATTCGGGCTTGCGCGCCTTGCAGACATAACGGCCGTGCAGGATCAGCCAGTGATGGGCGTTCGGCTTGTAGCGCGCGGGCACCACGCGATCGAGCGTGAGTTCGACCTCCAGCGGTGTCTTGCCGGGAGCGAGACCAGTCCGGTTCGCGACCCGGAAGGCATGGGTGTCGATGCCGATCGTGCTCTGGCCGAAGGCGGTGTTCAGCACCACATTGGCGGTCTTGCGGCCGACCCCCGGCAGGCTCATCAGCGCCTCGCGGGTCTTCGGCACCTTGCCGCCATGCTCGGCGACCAGCGCCTTGGCCATGGCGATCAGGTTCTTCGCCTTGTTGCGATAGATCCCGATGGTCTTGATCTTGTCCTCGAGCGCGGCCTGGCTGAGCCCGGCGAGTTTGTCGGGCGTGCCGGCGAGGCGGAACAGTTCGGGCGTGTCGCGGTTGACCGAACTGTCGGTTGCTTGCG
>JAWOJH010000077.1:0-5991 GCA_046481725.1 Methyloceanibacter sp.
CGGCTATACCATCACGCCGCAAGTGCTGCTGTTCGGCACATTCGGCGGGGCCTGGGCCGGCGCCGATCTTCCGGTGACCGGGCCGGGCGGGGCGTCGCGCAGCGCCGACTTCTTCGGCTGGAGCGTCGGCGGTGGGGCCGAGGTTGCCTTCACCCCCAACTGGGCGGCAAGGTTCGACTACCAGTTCACCGATTTCGGCTCGGAGACGGTCAACTACCCTGGCGGGAAGATCACCTACGACCCGGACGCCAGCACCTATCGCGGCTCGCTGATCTACCGCTTTTAGGCGTCGCTCGGAAACCTGCGCCCAATCTGGGCCCGGCGCGTACCTGGCGCGCCGGTCTTTCCGGTATTTCTAGACCTTCCCAACCAACGGGATAATATGCCCTTGCCAAACTACGTTGAGACGCAACTTCCATTCGGGGGCAGACGGATGGAGATGGGGGCCGATGACGGACGGGGACCGCAGCCCGGTTATTGTGGTCGAAAATCCGGAAGGGTCCGGACCGTTCGCGATCCTTTGCGACCACGCTTCAAATCGGATTCCGCAGCAGTTTGAATCCTCCGGTTTCGATCCCGCGCTGCTCGAGATGCACATCGCCTGGGATCCGGGCGCTTTGGGCGTGGCCCGCGCGCTCGCGGCCAGACTCTACGCGCCGCTCATCTGGCCCGATGCGTCCCGCCTGCTGATCGACTGCAATCGCCCGCTCGAGGCGAACAGCCTCATCGTCGCCGATACCGAGCGGGGGACGGTCAGCGCCAATCGCGGGCTGAGCCCGGCGGAACGCGCGCGGCGCGTCGCCGAGATCCATGCGCCCTACCATGCGGCGATCGACGCTTGTCTCGAACGCCGCTTTGCCAGGCGGCGAGCGACGTCGCTGGTGGCAATTCACTCCTTCACGCCGGTCTTTTTCGGCAAGCCGCGCCCCTGGCAGATCGGCATCGTATTCGGCGAAGATCGCCGCCTGGCCGATTTCCTGATCCGAGACCTTGAGGCCGACCCGGCGCTGACCGTCGGCGTCAACCAGCCTTATTCGCCTGCCGACCAAGTCTATTACACGGTCGAGCGCCACACCGCGCCGCGCCATTTGCCGGCGGCGATGATCGAAATTCGCAATGACGAGATCGCTGCCGAGGCGGGCCAGCGCGCCTGGGCTGAGCGGCTCGCGCGGAGTCTGTCCACGGCGGAACGCAATCTGGCCGGAGCCAGCCATGCCGCGGTCTGAAATTTGCAAGTCTGAAATTTGCAACTGGCTAACGATGCGCTCGAAAGGGCATGCATGAAGCCTAACGGCCAGAGTTTGACCTCGGCGGAGAGAGTCCCGTGCCCAGGGCGATAAAGGCCTATGTCCGCTATGTCGATGCCGTGAACCGCGCGGTCGGGCGCTCGGTCATGTGGCTCGTCTTGGTGATGATGGCCGTGCTGCTCTACGCCGTGATCGCGCGCCAAGTGTTCGGGGTCTCTTATATCTGGGTCATCGAGACCTCCCAGATGCTCCTCGCCGCCTACTATATTCTCGGCGGCGGCTATTCGCTCCAGCTCGGCACCCATGTCCGGATGGATCTGGTCTATAGCCGCTGGTCGCCCCGCACCCAGGCGCGGATGGATTCGCTGACCTCCGGCTTGGTGATCTTCTATCTCGTGGTCCTGCTGCTCGGCGGCATCTCCAGCACGATCTACGCGATCGAATACAATCAGAAGAACTATTCGTCCTGGGCGCCGCTGATGTGGCCCATCAAGACGATCATGTGCATCGGCATCCTGCTGATGCTCCTGCAGATGATCGCCGTCTTTTTCGCGGACTTGGCGAAGGCCTTGGGCTTGCCGATCGATCTTGAGCCGCTTGAAGCAGAAAAACTCACAGGGCATGACCTCGAATGAACTACGAGACGATCGCGCTTTTAATGTTTGCATCGATGATGCTGCTGCTGATCACCGGGCAGCGTTTCTTCGGCGTGATCGGCTTCGTGGCCTCGGCCTTCGCGCTCTCGCTATGGGGTACCGGCGGCGAGGAGATGCCGTTCAACGCGGCCTTCGTCCTGTTCAACTGGTACCCGATGCTGACGTTGCCTCTGTTCATCTACATGGGCTACATGCTCTCGGAGTCGGGCATCGCCAACGATCTCTACAAGATGTTTCATGTCTGGTTCGGTCGGGTCCCCGGCGGCCTGGCCATCGGCACGATCCTGCTGATGGTGATCGTCGCCGCGATGAACGGACTGAGCGTCGCCGGCATGGCGATCGGCGCCAGCATCGCGCTGCCGGAACTGCTCCGGCGCGGCTACGACAAGGTGATGGTCACCGGGGTGATCCAGGCGGGAAGCTCGCTTGGGATCTTGATCCCGCCGAGCGTCGTGCTGGTGCTCTACGGCCTGATCGCGCGTCAGCCGATGGGCCATCTCTGGCTGGCGGGTGTCTTCCCGGGTCTGCTGCTCGCCACTCTCTTCATCGCCTATGTGGCCATTCGCTGCTACCTCCAGCCGAACCTCGGGCCGCCGCTTCCCGCCGAGGAGCGCCGCTACAGCAGGAAAGAAAAGATCAAGCTGCTCGGCGCCGGAATCATTCCATTCCTGATCTTCTTTTCGATGACCGGCTTGTTCCTGATGGGGAAGACGAGCCTGGTGGAAAGCTCGGGCGTCGGCGCCGCCGGGGCCACGCTTGCCGCCATCGCCCGGCGCCGGCTGACCTGGCAGGTGCTGGAGCAGACCCTACGCAAGACGCTCGGCATCAGCTGCATGTTCCTCTGGATCATCCTGGCGGCGCTTTGCTTCGGCGCCGTGTTCGACGGTCTCGGCGCGGTGCACGGGCTGCGCTACCTGTTCCTGGAGAAATGGGGCCTCGACCCCTGGACCGTGCTTATCATGATGCAGGTATCCTACCTGATCATGGGCACCTTTCTCGACGACACCGCTATGCTGGTCATCGTCGCCCCGCTTTATGTTCCGATCGTGATTGCGCTCGGTTTCGATCCGATCTGGTACGGCGTGCTCTACACCATTACTTGCCAAATCGCGTACATGACGCCGCCCTTCGGCTATAATCTGTTTCTGATGCGCGCCATGGCGCCCCCCGAAATAACCCTGATGGACATCTACAAGTCGATCATACCTTTCGTGCTGGTGATGATCGTTGGCTTGGCAATTGTCATGATCTTCCCGCAAATAGCGCTGTGGCTGCCGCAGTACTATTACGCGCGATAACGCCTCTGGAGACGCGGCCTATACAAGTGACGTTGAAAGGAGTGTAGCGATGACGAAAATACCTAAGAATATAACTAAGCGCGATTTCATCAAGAATGCAGGCCTTACCACTGTCGCCGCGGCGTCGGCCACGGTGGCCTCGCCCTACATCATCAGAGCGCAAGGTGCGCCGATCAAATGGCGCATGCAGACCTATGCGGGGTCGGCGTTGGGCGAGCACGTCATTAAGCCGTCGATCGAAGCGTTCAACAAGGCCGCGAACGGCGAGATGGTGATCGAGCTCTACTATGCCGATCAGCTCGTGCCGCAGGGCGAATTGTTCCGCGCCGTGCAGACTGGAACTATCGACGCCGCGCAGAGCGATGACGACTCGATGGCGTCCCCGGTGGACGTCAAGATCTTCGCCGCCTATTTCCCGTTTGCTTCGCGCTATTCGCTCGACGTTCCCGCCTTGTGGGAATGGTGGGGGCTCAGAAAAATCTGGGAAGAGGCGTATGGCGAGGTGAAAGGCGTCACCTGGCTCTCTACCGGCGCCTGGGATCCTTGCAACTTCGGCACGACCAAGCCGATCAAGTCGGTGGCCGATCTCAAAGGCCTGCGGGTCTACATGTTTCCGACCGGCGGCCAGTTCATGCAGCAATTCGGTGTGGTGCCGATCACGCTACCCTATGAAGACGTGCAAGTCGCCCTGCAGACCGGAGAGTTGGACGGTGTTTGCTGGTGCGGCATCACCGAGATGTACACCGTGGGTTGGGCCGACGTTCTCAAATACTACCTGACCAACAATATCTCCGGCGCCTGGGCGGGTTCCTACTTCGTCAACACCGCCAAGTGGGAGGCGCTGCCGGATCATCTGAAGGAGCTGTTCAAGCTCTCGATCGACAGCTCGCACTACTACCGCCAGCACTGGTATTGGTGGGGCGAGGCGCATTACCGCACCACCGGCGGGCTGCTTGAGCTGACCACGATTCCCGACGCCGAATGGCAGAATGTCGCGGATGCGGCTGTCAAATTCTGGGAGGAAGCCGCCCAGATCAGCCCGCGCTGCGCCAAGGTGGTGGAGATTCTCCGGCAGTACAACGACGCCATGGCCAAGGCCGGACCTCCCTACCGTTGCGCTTAAGTCTGCGCCAGTGCATATCAAGGTCCGCGCGGCACAAGCCGCGCGGGCCTTAGCCTAACGAGCTCTCCTAGAACAGAAGTCCGGCCATGGCGGGCATGTTGACGTTGCAAGAGTTGCGGGCGGCGTCCGAGCGCGGCGAGATCGATACGGTCGTCGCCTGCATGCCGGACATGCAGGGGCGCCTGGTCGGCAAGCGCTTCCACGCCGAATATTTTCTCGATGGCGCCTATGAGGAGACGCATGGCTGCGACTATCTCCTCGCCAACGACATCGACATGGAGCCGGTGCCGGGCTATGCGGTCGCCAATTGGGAGAAGGGCTACGGCGATTTCACGATGAAGCCGGACTTGGCGACGCTCCGGCGCATCCCCTGGCTGCCCGCGACCGCTCTGGTTCTTTGCGACGTGCTCGACCACTACACCCACGAAGAATTGGCGCACAGCCCTCGCGCGATGCTGAAGCGCCAGATCGCGCGCCTCGCCGGGATGAATATGTCGTCGTGCTTCGCATCAGAGCTGGAATTCTACCTGTTCGACGAAACCTACGAGTCGGCGGCGGCGAAGAACTGGCACGGGATCAAAACCACCGGAAGCTACATTCAGGATTATCACGTCTTCCAGACCAGCAAGGAGGAAGAGGTGATGCGGGCCATCCGTAACGGCCTGCAAGGCGCCGGCATTCCCGTGGAGAATTCGAAAGGGGAGTGGGGTCCCGGGCAGGAAGAGGTCAATGTCCGCTACGCCGACCCGCTGACCATGGCCGACTGGCACGTGATCCTGAAGAACGGCTGCAAGGAGATCGCGTATTCGCTCGGCAAGGCGCTCACCTTCATGGCCAAATGGCGCTACGACCTCGCCGGCTCCTCGAGCCATATCCACATTTCGCTGTGGGACAAGGCCGGCAAGACGCCGCTCTTCCTCGACTCCAAAGGCGAACTCGGCATGTCGCCGCTGATGCGCCATTTCATGGCCGGGCAGGTGGCTCATGCGCGGGAGATAACCTGGTTTCTCGCGCCCTATGTCAACTCCTATAAACGGTTCCAGGCGGGCACCTTCGCGCCGACCAAGGCGATCTGGTCGCCCGACAATCGCACCGCGGGCTTCCGGCTCTGCGGCGCCGAGAGCAAGGGCATCCGCGCCGAATGCCGCATTGGCGGCGCCGACCTCAACCCTTATCTGGCGTTCGCCGCGCTGCTCGCCGCGGGTCTTGCCGGGGTCGAGCAGGAGATGGAACTCGAGCCCGCTTATGTCGGCGACGCCTATCACGGCGAGTCGTTGCGCGAAGTGCCGAAGACCTTGCGCGAGGCGGTCGAATTGATGCGCAACTCGAAAATGTTGCGCGCGGCCTTCGGCGACGAAGTCGTGGACCACTATGTGCACACGGCCGAATGGGAGCAGTTCGAATATGACCGCAGGGTCACCGACTGGGAATTGCGGCGCGGCTTCGAGCGCTATTGACTCACCGAGGAACCATGGCCGACACAGTAAAGATCATCTCTCCGATCGACAGCTCGGTCTATGCCGAGCGTCCCACTGCCCGCGACGCGGAGATTGAAAGCGCGATCACCGCAGCGCGCGCAGCGCTGCCAGAATGGCGCAAGGTGCCGGTCGCCGATCGTGCGCGCTACATGCTCGCCTTTCTCGACGCGCTGATCGCCATGAATGACG
>JAWOJH010000090.1:0-3776 GCA_046481725.1 Methyloceanibacter sp.
CGTCGTCACGCGGGTGCCGATGACGTATGGAGAGCCCTTCACCGTCCAAGGACCATTGGGTCCGACCGGCATCGCGATCGAGCCTTTTCCGGTGCCGGGTAAAGTCCCACTTTATCTCGAGGACGAAGAGGCGGGAGCCGGGCTCGGGACGCAAGAGGGCGACACGACCGGCCTCAAGGTGACCGATCCGGCAAACGGCCGGCACTTCTTCTTCATTCCGGGCTGCGCCGTGGTCGACGCCGCGCTGACGACGCGGCTCAAGGACGCGCCGCTGCTGTTTTTCGACGGCACGCTCTACACCAATGACGAGATGATCGCGCAAGGCCTGCTGAACAAGACAGGCGAACGCATGGGCCATATGAACATGTCGGGTGAGCGCGGCAGCATCGCCTTGCTCGCCCCGCTCAACATCGCCCGGAAGATTTTCATCCACGTCAACAATTCCAATCCGGCTTTGCGCGAGGATTCGCCCGAGCGGGCGGCGGTGGAGGCCGCCGGGTGGGAAATCTCGCATGACGGGATGGAAGTCAGGCTCTGAAGCGCGCGAAGGGACGTGCCGCGCCTATTGGCTCGAACTGGCGCGCGGGCTGCGCAATTCGCCGAAGGCCACCACATTTCCAGGCCGTGCTTCCGGCTCCGCCGTCGCGGCGTCTCCAGCGGCGATCTGCCAATAAGTCGCGATGCGCTCGGCGAAGGGGCGCGCGCGCTCGGCGAACAGCCGCTCCCCTTGAATGTGTGCGGCCTTGCGCAGGGCCTTGTGCCGTCTGCGGCAGCGCTTGAGAAAGGCCGCCGTTTCGTCGGGGGTGCCGAACATCATGGTCGGCGTGGAGACGAGCCTGATCAGCAAGGAAATGTCGTGGTCGTCGCCCAGAATTTGCGAGAGAGCGCGTGCGGCGTCGGCTCGCGCCGAGAGCTCGGAGGGCCAGCACGGCGCGAGAAGCTGCATCTGCCGCCAGTGATGTTGGACGCCCTTGCGCCATTCATGCAGCTCCTCGTCGCGTTCGGGGGCGAAAGCGTGACGGAACGCTTGACGGCTGGCGCGATAGCAGAGTCGCAGCCCGTTGGACAGGGCGCTGAAATCGTCCGGATAGACGGCCAGTCCGGCAAAGGCCGGTCTGACTTCGAGCAGACCGCGCATCGCGTCCGAAGCGGCGCTCCGCTCCAGGTTTTGCTCGGCAGCATGCCGGCGTTTATGCAGCCAGGCGCGCAAGGATTGCAGCGCACCCAGGCCCGGACCGGGGCCGGTCTCGCGCTCCAGCTTGTCGATCGCGTCGATCAGGGCGGCAGCGTCTCGGGCGGCGGCAAGTCCCTTGGCAATGGCGGCGATGCGGCTGGTCAGCGTGGCGAACGCGGGCTCGGGCATGCCGGGCCGCGCCAGCAGCAGCAGCGAGCGAAGCCGCTTCAGGCATTTGCGCGCGCTGTGGACGCCGCTATGCCGCTCCGGCGGCGTGTGGAGCGCATTGTGGGCGACCTCAAGTTCGGCAAACGCCACGCGCCGTAAGGCCTCGCTTACCGGCACCGCCGGATCGAGACGGTAACTCATCGAGCCCCCTGGTTTGCGTAGGCCAACCCCCGCCGGCGGATGATCCCAAGCGAAGGGGCATGGGGTCAAGCCCGATCGGTTCCGGTGCAGTACCGGACCGGTTCAGCCTTGTGGAGAGCCTGTGGACGGGCTGCGCCAGGGCGCCGTCGCCGAGATCCAGTTTTTCACATGATCCTCAGGATCTTGACTCGTCACAATGTCGGTTATGACCGCGACCGAATCGGCGCCGGCGGCGAGCACCATCGGACCGCGGTCGGCGGTGATGCCGCCGATCGCCACCAGGGGGCAGGTCACCCGCGCGCGCCATTCGGCGAGTCGCGGCAGCCCTTGCGGCGCCCACGGCATGGCCTTGAGCTTGGTGGCATAGATCGGGCCGAGCGCCACATAGTCGGCGCCCGCGGCCAGCGCGCGGTCTAGCTCCTCGGGGCTGTGGGTGCTGACGCCGATCTTCAACCCAGCTCCCCGAATGGCGGAGAGGTCGGCGGCGGCGAGGTCCTCCTGGCCGAGATGCACGAAACGCGCGCCCGCTTCGATTGCCTCGCGCCAATAGTCGTTGACGACCAGCATGCAGTCATGATGCGCGCAGAGATCGACAGCCTTGCCGACTTCGGCGCGCACAATATCCTGCGGACGGTCTTTGACGCGCAGCTGCACCAGCCGGATGCCGAGCGGAAGCAGCCTGGCCAGCCAGTCCGCATCGGGGACGATCGGATAGAAAGGGTCGAGCTGCATCGGACCCGCAGGCGATCAAGACGCGTGATCGATCTTGAAGAAAGGCGTGCCGGCGACCGGGGTCGAAGGCGTGGCCATGTCGCGCGGCTCGATCAGTCCCGCCTCGAAGGCGAGCCGGCCGGCTTCGACGGCCTTGGCGAACCCGCTCGCCATCTTCACCGGATCGCCCGCCTTGGCGATAGCCGTGTTGAGCAGGACTGCGTCGTAGCCCATCTCCATCACCTCGGCCGCTTGCGACGGCGCGCCGAGTCCGGCATCGACGATGAGGGGAATATCAGGGAAATAGGCGCGGAGCGTCTTTAGCGCCTCCTTGTTGACCAGGCCGCGCGCCGAGCCGATCGGCGCAGCCCAGGGCATCAGCACGGCGCAGCCCGCGCCGACCAGCCGCTCGGCGGCGCTCAGATCTTCCGTGGTGTAGGGCAAAACCTCGAAACCGTCGCCGGTCAGTGTCGCGGCGGCCTCGACCAGGCCGAACAGATCCGGCTGGAGCGTGTCGTCATTGGCGATCACTTCCAACTTGATCCAGTTGGTGCCGAACAGCTCGCGCGCCATATTGGCGGTGGCGATCGCCTCCTTCGCCGTGCGGCAGCCGGCGGTGTTGGGCAGTACCTTGCAGCCAAGTTCCTCGATCAGCGTCCAGAAGCCCTGGCCAGTGCGGGCGCGCGCGGATTCGCGCCGGAGCGACACGGTGACGATCTCCGCGCCGGAGGCCTCGACCGCGAGCTTCAAGCTTTCGGGCGAAGGATATTGCGCGGTGCCCAGCAGCAGCCGCGAGGCGAAGTCCTTGCCGTAAAGAGTGAGCATCAGCCGCCCTGCCTCGGCGCCACGATCTCGATCTCGTCGGCTTCGGCCAGCCGCGTCGCCGGCCGCGCGCCAGCCGCCACGAAGCTGCCATTCACCGCGGTGGCGATCTTCGCGCCGGCGAAGCCGAGCCGAGCGCAAAGCTCGTCCAGCGTAGCTGCGTCGGTGGCGAAGGCCTCACCGTTGAGCTGAATCTGCAAGGAACACCTCCGGATGCGTCGCACCGGTCTCCAGGTAATCGGCGACCAGTTCGGCCAGCGCCGGCGCCAGCAAGAAGCCGTGCCGGTAGAGGCCGTTGACGTAGATATAGCCCTTCCGGGCGATAATCCTAGGCCGATTGTCGGGGAAGGCGGGGCGCGCACCGGCGCCCTGCTGCACGATCTCGGCTTCGGCGAAGGCGGGATCGAGCGCATAAGCCATTGAAAGCAGATCGAGCGCGGAGCGGAGCGTGATCGGGCCGGTCTCCTCGCTCTCGATGACGGTGGCGCCGATCATGTAGAGACCGTCGCCCCACGGGACGACATAAAGCGGGAAGCGCGGATGCAGCAGCCGAACGGCGCGCGTGAGTTTCACCTCGTGGCTCCGAAGCACGATCCGTTCGCCGCGCACGCCGCGCAAAGTGGGCAGATCGTGTTTGGCGCCAAGTCCCCGGCAATCGATGACGAGGTCCGCCCCCCCCGGCGGTTCACCTTCGCCAAGC
>JAWOJH010000138.1:0-27220 GCA_046481725.1 Methyloceanibacter sp.
CTTCAACGCGTCACCCGGCGTCTTCTCGAGGCTAGGATTTGAGACCCTAATCGCGGTAGCGGATCGAGCGAAGGCGCGCACAACATGACCGGCATCGAGGGCTTGGCGGGTCGTTTCCAACCCGATCCCCTTGCTGGCGCCGATAATCAATGCACGCATGATGGACCCGTTATCACAGAGTAAAAGGTATCACCCGACTACAACATGGGTGCGATCCAGGTGTCGATCACGGCGGTCGATGGGATCGCGCGTCCCGGCTATCTGCTGTCGACGGTTGGTTGGGCTCCACATGACGCGCTCCAAACAGGCTTCTGCACTCGTTTGGAAGCTTACCGGATCCCGATCACCGAAACCGTGTCACCTTCAACACGACCTCTCACATTACCGACCCCTCGCGCTGGATCGCAACCCAGGCGGTTATTTTCTTGGCTACTTCGATCGGCAGCACACGCCAGTACATGATGAAGGGCGTACCGTCCTTTTTGTAGTTAATCGCTTTGCCTTCGAATTTCCCGCCCGACTTCAGCGCGTCGGAAAGCCTGGCGATCACTTTGGCGTCTGTGCCCGGGCCTTGAAGTATCCGTGGGGTCTTGCCGATGACAGAGGAAGGGTCGTGGCCAGTTAGTTTTTCAAATGCCTCGTTAGCATAAATGATTTTTCCTTCCGTCGACGCATCTGTGATCAGGATTGAATCAACTATTTTCTGCCAAAACCTGAAGCAAGGCCAACCCACCATCAGCTCCGTTCATCAGTTTTTCAAACGTATCGGACATCCTAGCTTTCTCTCTGAGTAGAACACGCCACCTAGGACCATGCCGGTCCGTTACGGCGCGATCAGTGCTTGTCTTGACCTTTGGGACTATCTTGTTCTTGCCGAATAGAACCACGGACAAATAATTCAGGTTTCGCGGTAGCTGCTGTCCAGGTCGCTACCGTGATAGCTGCAGCCGCTATTAGAACGGTGTGGCCGATCACGCTAACGGCCAAGAACGTGTAACTTCCAGCCGCCACCGCAAAGGCCACGGCCCACATCAGACCTAGGGCCTGCAAGACATAATGGCGGATGGCGACATCAGGAATGTTACGAAGCGGGCTTACTTCGTGGTTGAACACAAAATCCCAACAAAAGACAACGAGCTTTTTCACGGGAGTAAACATGGGTGAAATTCTCCAATGATTGAGAATTAAAAGTGGAAGAACGGGCCTCCTGCCTTCACGGCAGGCGGCCCGCCTCTCTTAGCAGCACCAATCGCTACGCGGCCTGTGGAAGAACCACGCTGTCGATCACGTGAATGATGCCATTTGAGGCAACGATGTCGGCCGAGGTAACCTTCGCATCATTGATCATGACGTCGCTCCCGTTCACCTTCACATGGAGCATCTTGCCGTTGACGGTCTTGGCTTCCTTGAGCTTGACGACGTCGGCCGCCATGACCTTACCGGGCACGACGTGGTAGGTGAGTATCGCGGTCAGCTGAGCCTTGTTCTCAGGCTTCAACAGGTTCTCAACCGTGCCTGCCGGGAGTTTGGCGAAAGCGGCGTCGGTCGGGGCGAAGACCGTGAATGGTCCGGCTCCCTTCATCGTGTCAACCAGGCCTGCGGCACCGAGAGCGGCCGCCAGAGTCTTGAACTGGCCGGCGGCAACCGCGGTGTCGACGATGTTCTGCGAATTCGTAGTCATATTATTCCTCCATTCGCCAATTTTCAAATGGGCATGGCGATCGACCCTGTTGTCGCGCCGTTGTCGGATCGCCTCGGTCGTGCGGCTTATCAGCTTGGCTGACCACGCCATCACGGGTGTTGAGGCGATCCGCGTCTTTCGTTGACTGAGCTGGCTAGTTCGACGGCGGCAGCAACACGGTGTCGATCTCATGGATGACGCCGTTCGAGGCTGCGATGTCAGCGGTGGTAACCTTGGCATTGCTGATCATCACGTTGCCGCCATCGACCTTCACGGCGACCATCGCGCCATTCACGGTCTTGGCTTCTTTCAGCTTGACGACGTCGGCGGCCATCACCTTGCCGGCAACGACGTGGTAGGTCAGGATCGCCGTTAGATTCGCCTTGCTTTCAGGCTTGAGAAGCGTGTCGACCGTGCCCGCCGGCAACTTGGCGAAAGCGGCATCGGTGGGAGCGAAGACGGTGAACGGGCCAGGGCCCTTCAGGGTATCCACGAGACCTGCGGCAGTGAGTGCCGCAGCCAGCGTCTTGAACTGACCGGCGGCGACTGCGGTGTCGACGATGTCCTTGTCGGCGGCGTACGCGCTTGAGCTGGCGGCTATACCGATCACGGTTGCTGCAATGGCGGCGTGTCTCCGAAGTCCTAACATCATGGCAATTGCTCCTTGCGATTGTTGGCGGCCTCAGTCGGCCATCACGGTTGCGGCCTCTTGGCGCCGCTACATTGCATATAGGGAAAATTATTTTAGGTGTCATGCACATTTTCGTGATAAGAATATGTTCTTTCACTGGGAGACAGTGGGTGTATGTTTTTTGATCACCAGGAAAAAGGGGTGTGAGCCATGCTCTCGCAAACCTTGGCCGCCGGCCTTGAGAGCTATGAGATCGGCCCGAAAATCAGGGCGCTTCGCCTCAAGAAGAACCTCGGGCTCGTGCAGCTCGGTGAGCATACCGGCATGTCATCAGGCATGTTGTCGAAGATCGAGCGGGGACAGCTTTTCCCGACGCTTCCGACGCTGCTCAAGATCGCCATGGTCTTCGGCATCGGCCTCGAGCATTTTGGTTTGGTCGCCACTAATTTAAGACCAATCGACCTCGCCAGCGAGTGAGTGTCCTAGCCATTACCTCGCCTCATAACGCCGTCTACCAAGAGTATTCACTACCGGTATGATTGAGAAACTTGCCCGACTGTTCGGGCCCAAGGTTTGCGATGAGGCGCCTCATCCGGCTGATGCTTTCCGATGGTTCTAGCGTCGCGTTTGCTCCACCCATATCTGTCCGTACCCAGCCGGGATTGATAACCACGCAAGTGATGCCGCGGGGTGCAAGGTCGATCGCGAGACTGCGCGTGACCATGTTCACCGCTGCTTTCGAACTCCGGTAAAGGATCGAGCCCCCGGACGTGTTGTCGGCGATCGATCCCATGCCGCTTGTTAGCGTCACAATCAGTTTTCGATCGCTGCGTGCCACATGGTCGACGAACGCTTCGGACACCCGCATCGGACCTACCGTGTTGACGTCGAGCACCTCTTTCCAAGCGTCGTAGTGAATATTTCCGATGGTCTGACCACGCGGCCCGATTATGCCGGCGTTGTTGAGCAGGAGGTCGATGGCTTGGCCATCGAGTTCACTTGCTGCCGCATCGATGCTGGCTGGATCAGTGACATCCATAGCCAGCATTTTCAATGTGTCGTGATACTCACCAGCAAGACGGTGCAATTCAGAAGCGGATGCTGGGTCACGACAAGCCGCATAGACCCGCCATCCATCAGCGAGATATTGGCGCGCGAACTCCAGCCCGAGTCCTCGGTTGGCGCCGGTGATTAGCGTAGCAAGCATTTCACCATCCCTCTTGGGCATCCATTCCACAAACGTGATGTCGCTCGAGCTAAGAATTAAGTGTTCCGATGCTCAGGCGATGCCCATTCCATTGGATCGATGGGATGGGGGCGGCTGGCTAACCGGACCGCCGAATTGCCGAACAGAGAATTCGCGGGCAAATCCGTCAGCCACTCTCTAAACGCGGCTCTGTTGGGCCGGTTGCGCCGATTCTGGTGGGGCTAACCGGCGGAAATTCCGCGTTTTTGCTGAGAGCAAGATTTCTCTGTAAAAACAATGGACTAGCTGGCGGATGGGGAGGGATTCGAACCCTCGAGACGCTCGCGCGCCTGCCGGTTTTCAAGACCGGTGCCTTCAACCACTCGGCCACCCATCCGGGTAAGAAGGGCAAATTGGCTAATCGCCCTGCGTTTGCCAACTAATCGGGAATTCTTGCTCCGCGCAACCGGAAGCCCGATTTGACCGCATCGGCCAAGGACGTCATCCCAATGCGTTCGCGCCCGTGCATTGGGGCTTGTTTTCGCGCCTCCCGCGGTCCTTGTTACAGAAGTGAACCAGAAACCTGACCCTTATGGCCGCGACGCCACGCGCCCCTTGCTGATTCCGCTCAAGGGCTGGTGGCAGGTCGGCCAGCGCGTGTGGATCGAGAGTGGGCGCGACAATCTTTCGGTGGTTGCTGCCGGTTGCGCCTTTTACGCCCTGTTCGCCGTCTTCCCGGGCCTGTCGGCGCTGATCGCCCTTTACGGCCTGACCGCCGATCCGGCGACGGTGGAACTGCAATTCGGCATGCTTAAATCGGTGCTCCCGCCCCAGGCCTACGAGATCGTCATCGACCAGATCCGCCGCGTTGCCGAAGCGCCGGGCCATTCGCTCGGCTGGGGGTTGGTCTTCAGCCTTGGCTTGGCGATGTGGAGCGTCGGCAATCTGGTGCAGGCCATTTTCGCCGCGCTCAACATCGCCTATGAGGAGCCCGAACGGCGCAGCACGCTTCGCTTCTATCTCAGCGCCTTCGGCTTTGCGCTGCTCGGCATCGCCAGCGGCGCGCTGATGCTGCTCGCGATCGTCTATGTGCCGATCCTGTTCGCCTATGCCGGCTTCTCGTCGGAATTCGAATTTCTGGCGCGACTTTCCCGCTGGCCGCTACTGGCGCTGCTCGTGCTGCTGACGCTGGCGCTGCTCTACCGCTACGGCCCCTGCCGCCGCAGCGCCAAATGGCGCTGGGTGACCGTCGGTTCGCTGTTCGCCACGGTACTCTGGCTGATCGCCTCGGCCGGCTTTTCCTTCTACGTGTCGCACTTCGCCAATTACGACCGCATCTATGGCTCGCTCGGAGCGGCCATCGTGCTGCTGTTCTGGCTGTATCTGTCGTTCTACATCGTGTTGCTCGGCGCCGAGATCAACGCGGAACTGGAACTGCAGACTGCCGAGGATACCACGCAAGGCAGGCCGCGGCCGCTCGGCGAGCGCGGCGCCTTCGTCGCCGATCACGTGGCGGGCGGCGCGAAAGGAAATGTGCGACCGAAAAGCGAAGTCGCAGCCGCCCCCGGAAAGGCGAGGCCGGGCGGAAGCTAGATTTGATCCGGCGCGCTGCGCCGCAGCCATCGCCGGCGCACCAGGCCGACGAAAATCACGAACAGCGCACCGAGCGTCGCGCCGACAATCCACGCGGTATGCGCCGATGCGGGGTCGAGACGGGAGGCGAACACCGGATCTTTAGCGATGATCTCTCCCGCGATCCAGCCGAGCAGGGCGCCCCCCGCCCAGACAATGATGGGAAAGCGCTCGAGCATGCCCAGAACCAGCGCCGCCCCGGCCATGATCAGCGGGATGCTGACCACCAATCCGAAAACAAGCAGCGCGATGTTGTAGGGCGCCTCAAACCGCTCGGCGACGGCGGCGATGGCGATGACATTGTCGAGGCTCATCACCACGTCGGCGATGGCGATGATGCGGATCGCGCGCCAGAGATTTTCGACGGGTTCGACCTCGCCGGCCTTGCCGCTGCCATTCTCCTCGGGCTCGAGCAATTTGATGGCGATCCACAAGAGTAGCGCGCCGCCCACCAGCTTCAAATAGGCGATCTTCATCAGCGTCGTCACCAGCGCCGCGAAAATCACGCGCAAGCTGATGGCGACCGCCGTACCCATGATCACGCCCCAGACACGTTGCCGCGGCGGCAGCTTGCGGCAGGCAAGCGCGATAACCACGGCATTGTCGCCCGACAGCAAAATATCGATCCAGATGATCTGTAGGACGGCCAGCCAGAAGCCGGGTTGCTCCACGATCATTGTTAGGTAGCCCTTCCCCCGCGCGCGGTGCGCTTACCCGCTTGGCTCGGCCGGCGGGTGCATAGCCATTGCCGTGAAAGGCGGCAAGGACAAGACGGCAGATGTGTCTTCCAAGACTGGATTGAGGTGGCGCCAGGATGCCGCAGTACAACGCGGCAGGCCGCAAGTCTTGACCGGGCTTTTCGGCCTGGGACAAGCGCCGGCGATGGCTTATGCTCGGTTTCGTCTATCGAGCGAATCGGGCCAAGCCCGCCTTACGGGGAACAAGCGATGTCTCTGGATCCAGTCCTGCTCAATCCGTTGATTGCTTTGATCGCCGGCATCCTCATTCTGTTGATGCCGCGACTGCTCAATTATGTGGTGGCGATTTATTTGATCGCGATCGGCATCATCGGACTCGCCAACCACCTCCAGTAAAAGCCGCTTCGCCAGGCGCGACCGTGCCGGTTGCGGGCGCTTGATAATGTCGAAAATCGGGCACAGTTAACTGGAACTGCCGGGGCCGATAGCCTATAGTTCGATCTATTCACGCTCCATGACCCAAGAGTTTAGCGGCCGCGCAATGCGGAGCCGCCTTCTCTGGGGCTTAGGGCGACGGGCTAAGGGCAGCGATCCGCCCACCGCGATAACAACTTCGCGTTCCGCCCGGCGAGATGCTGCGGCATAGTAGAGGTATCGTGGGTTTGGACCGAACTGACGACCAAGCCGAACGGTATCGCGTCGAGAGGGAAGAGCACTCCATGTCGGGGTTCCGACCGAGACGGCTGCTACTTTGCCTTGTTGGAGTTTCCGCGCTGACCGGCGCCTTGGGCGTGCATGCGGGCGTCGCCATCGAGCCCGGCCTTCGCGCGATGCAGGTGCAGCCGATCTCGCCGTCGGCCGATCTGATCAAAGTTGCCGAGAACGAGCAGGACGCAACCCACTACATCTGGTCGGCGACGCGCATCGAGTCTCGCATCCGGCTGCGCGGTTCGGTTCCTTCCGGTGAGGATCGCCGCATCGTACTCGGCATGCTCAAGGCCCATTTTCCCGATCTCGACGTGGACGACCGACTCAAGATCGTCGAGGGTGCACCGCCGCAGGATCAATGGCTGGGTGCGGTGAGTTTCGGCCTGAAGCAGCTTTCGCATTTGAAGCGCGGCTCGGTGCGGCTGCTCGACATCACGCTCAGGCTGGATGGGGAGGCACGCAGCGCCGCCGACTACGCCGAGGTGAAGAAGGCGCTGGCCGGGCCGCTGCCCACCGGCCTCATCGTCGCCAATTCGAGCGTCCGCCCGCCGGTCGCCGACCCGTTCGTATTCGTCGCCGATCTCGGCTCCAATGCGCTGAGCCTTTCCGGCAGCGTGCCGAGCGAAAGCGCGCGCAAGGAGGTGCGGGACTTGTCGCGCCAATTGTTCCGGCGGCCCGGTCTCGACGACCGGCTCGAACTAGCCTCCGGCGCGCCCAAGGACTGGGACGAAGCCGTTGCCGCCGCCTTGCGCGCCTTGAGCCGCCTCGAATCCGGAAAGATCGCGCTGTCAGGGCTTGCCGTGACGATCCAGGGCGTCGCCCCCGACAAGGGCACCGCCGTGGCCGTATCGTATCAGTTGCGGCGCGACCTGCCCGAGTTGTTCTCCACTTCGGAGAGCATCAGTTGGAAGGAGGCGGGGATGCCGGCCGATGTCGCTTCGCGCATGTTGCCGCGAATCAAGTCGATTGTGAGCGGAACGAGCCAGCTGCCTCGCGGGGCGCTGCCGGAAATCCTGCCGCTGGCCGACCTCGACTGACCTTCGCGCTTCAATCGTTGGCGGCGAAGAATGCGCCGATCGCTTCGACGATCTCGGGCTCTTTGAGCACGGGGGCATGGCCTTGTTCGGGCACCGTCATGGTCCTGAGATTGGGATGCCGCTCGACCATCGCCTCAAGCGTGCTCTCGCTGAGCACGTCGGAGTTTTCGCCGCGCAGCACGAAAGCCGGCATTTGTCCGAGGGCGATGAATTGCGGCCACATCTCCGGCACCGGACGGCTTAGATCGATCGTGCCGAGCGCCCGCGCGAGTTTGCGGTCATAGGCGCGGGCGGGACGCCCCTTATGCTCGTCGAACACGTCCTGGGCGATCTCCTCCCATTGCGTGTCGCTGAAGGCAGGGAAGGCGTGCTCGTTCAGCTCCCGCAGCATCATGGCCGCCTCCGGCCAAGTCTTCGGCACCGGCATGCGCCCGACATAGCCGATGATCCGCGCCAGCCCCCGGGTTTCGATCACCGGACCGATATCGTTCAGCACCACCGGGCCCATCGCCGTCGGCCGCAGCGCAGCCATCAGCATGGCGATGATGCCCCCGCGGGAGGTGCCCACAACGCCGACCTTATGCAGGCCGCGCAGGGTCAGAAAATCGAGCACGTCGAGCAATTCGATGAAGGGCGTATAGTTGCGCCAATGGCGGTCGTATTGCGACCGGCCGCGCCCCCGATAATCGAAGCTGTAGACGTTGCGCGGCCGCTCCGGGTGGCGGGAGAGATAGGCCGCGAGCGCGTGGAAGTCCCGGGCATTGCGCGTCAGCCCCGGAAGACAGATGACGCTTCGGAACGTCTCGCTCGCCGCAGGATAATGGCGGACATGGAGCTTGAGGTCGTCGAACGACGCGAAAGTAACGTCTCGCCATAGCTCGCCGTCAAGCTCGGGCATCTTGCTATACCTTGGGAGCGTATCTGGAGCGATCTTGGCGCGTTTGCCCCCCGCGCTCACCTTTAGTGTTCAGCAAAGCGGGCGGCAAGCCTTTCGGCGAATGCAGGGGAGGGGCGGGCAGCGCCGCCTATTCCGACTTGACCTGCGCGCCGACAGCCGCCTCGGCGTGTGGAATCTTGCGGCCGCGATTGAGATCCTGAACCAGCTGCAACGCTTGTTTGGGGCCTGCCAGGCGCGAGCGATAGAGCTGCAGCGACTCCATGATCTTGATGATGTATTGCCGCGTCTCGGTGAACGGGACACGCTCGATCCAGTCGATGGGATCGACATCGGGCTCGCGCGGATCGCCAAACGCTTTGACCCACTCGGCGACGCGCCCGCCGCCGGCATTGTAGGCCGCAAGCGATAGGAAATAGGAGCCCCGATAGCTGTCGATCAGGTCGCGCAAATGCGCCTCGCCGAGCTGGCTATTATAGACCGGGTTGGTTAGCTGCGCCTGGTCGAACTTCACTTTGTAGGCCTTGGCGGTCGCGCGGGCGGTCCCGGGCATCAGCTGCATCAGCCCGGCGGCGCCGACCGGACTCTTGGCGGCGGCGTTGAACTCGCTCTCTTGCCGCGACAACGCATAGAGGAGCGCGGGGTCGACCCGATCGCTCAACAGGCTCTTATAGTTGGGCATCACGCCAATGGGCAGGGCGTAGTCGCCCACCGGCAGGTCGCGAGCGAAGGCGATCTTGGCGAGCCTCAGACCCACCTGCCGGTTGCCGGTGATCCTGGCAAGCTCGACCAGAAGCACAACCTCCGCCGGGTTCGTGAGCTTGCGCGACAGCGCCAGGAAGAACTGCGGCAATGCGCCGTCATAACCCGTGGCCAAGGCAACGCCGATCGCGCGCACCGCATCCCGGGAAATGAAAGCCTGGATATCGGCTTGGGTCGGCAGCGGCGTGGAAGTGATTTCGAGATGCGCAGGCCGTGAATCAATCGACTGGCGCGCGAGCTGCCCGTAAAAATGCTGCGGATATTTTGCCGCGGCGTGGAAATGAACCATGGCGGCGTTTTGATCGCCGAGCACCAAGGCGGTGCGCCCAAGCCAATATTCGCCGAGCGCGATGCTTCGCGAACTGGTGGAGGCACCGCGCAGCGACACGAAATGCCGCAATGCGGTGTTTGGATCGTTTAGGAAGCGCAGCGCGATCCATCCGGCCAGGAACTCAGCCTCGATGAAGCCGTCGCCGGTCACGAGACCGTGTTTGGCAGCGATTTCGTAGGCGACCTTCGGGTTGCCGTCATTGAGCGCACCGCGGCAATTGATGCGCCGCTCCGTCCACCAGTTATTGAGATCGAGCAGAACGTTGGGCTCGGTCGGAGCATCGAGCAGCAACTGCCAGGCCTGCTCCCGGCGCTGCTTATCCTTGGTCCGCCGCAGCCACTGGATGTGATTGAAGCGCAAGCCGACATCAGCCTCCACCGCGCTCGCCGGCAGCGCCTTGAGCAGGGTGCCGGCATTGCCGCCGCGTTGCACCACGGCGACCCGTGCGGCGACCTTCTTTTGCTCATCGGCCGACAGCAGCTTGGAGATCCGCAGCGCCGCCTGGATCGCACCCTTACTGTCGGGATAGAGCAGCCGATCGATGCGGGCCCGGTGATGCTCTGCCGTGAGCCAGCTGCCGTAACGAGCCAGGATCTTGGTTTCGATCGCCTGGTTGAGCGTATGGTCGCGCCAGGCCGATACCACCAATTCGCGCGCCGCAGCCTCGTCGTTCTCCTTGCGTTTGACCCCGGCGAGCGCCGCCTTGCCTGCGCCGCTCTGCGGCTGCGTATCGCTGAAGAATGCCTTGACCTGGTCGGCGCTGGCGTCGGTAAGGAACAGCGCGGCCTCAGCCTTCTCCCGCAGTTCGTCTTGCGCCGGCCAGTCTGGATGCGCCAACCGGAAATTTTCGATCGCCGCGGCGTTGCCGCCGGCCGGACTGTTCCGGTACTTGTACCAAAGCGCGAAATCCCTGGCCGCGGGGTCCTTGATCCGCTCCGCCGCCGCGACGCTGGACCGGATTGTCTCCCTGACATTGGCGGCATCAGATGGGTTTAGCCGATAGGAAAGGATCGGCTTGAGGATCGTGGCGTAATCCACCGCCGGGGCTGGTTCGGTGGATGTGGGGGCAAGCGTTCCCTTCATGGCGAATGGGAGCGCGCCGTCGCGATTGGGATTCGGATCCGGCAGCGGCATGTCGGTGACGATCTGCGGCGCCGGCACAGGCAGGGGAAGGGGGGGCGGCGCCAACAGCGACGGCGCGTTCGGATTGCGGTCCGGCAATGCGACCTCGGACACCGACGCCATCGGCCCGGGGTTTGACCCTGCAGCAGGCACCGGAGTCATTGACACGGATGTCGTGGTCGGGTCGCGCGCGGGCGCCGGGAGGCTTTCCGCTATGGACTCTTCGGGCGTGGCGTCGGGATTGCGATCCGGCATCCCCACCGTCTCGGCTGCAGCGCTGTCGTCCGGCGCGGCCTCGGCCGTTGTCGCCTCGGCGGCCAGTTCTGACTCGGGCGCGGTCTCGGCGACTGGTGCAGCGGGTATCGCCGCCCGCAATGGATTGCGGTCAGGCAACGGAACGGGCTCGGTCTGCGCCACGGCAACGGCCGGGGCGAGACACATGACGGCAACAAGAAATGATAAAGCGTTCGCGCGAATGCGTTTCATCTCGTCGATCGGTTTCCGGTTACGATCCTGCAGTCAGGACGTCCCCCGAGCCGGGGAGCCGCGACGATAACGGCACTGTAATGTGCCGCATTTGAACAATGTCTGAAAGAATCCGGCAGAAAAATGACTGCGCCCGCCCTTGAGGGCCTTAGCGGTGATCTTAAAACATGCGCGTAAGTCGCTGGATAACAAGGCGTTCATTAAGATGCAACTCGGCCAAAGGTGTGCCGGGACAGGCGCATGTCAAGCGCTCTATCCACGGCCGCGCGCGGCTTGCCGCCTCAATGTCGAGTCCCTATTGTCCGCCGACTTCAGGTCCCGCTATTTACCACGCCCGGCCAGAGTCGCCGCTGGCCCCGATTTTCTAAGGAGCGCCGCAAGTGCCCATGCCGCCGTTTCAAGGCTCGATCACGGCCCTGATCACGCCCTTCAAGGGCGGCGAGGTCGATACCGACGCCTTCCGCAGACTGGTCGAATGGCAGATCGACCAGGGCACGCACGGCCTCGTGCCCTGCGGGACCACCGGGGAATCGCCGACGCTGGACCACGATGAACACAAGCGAGTCGTCGAACTCTGCATCGAGACGGCGGCAGGCCGGGTGCCTGTGATCGCCGGGACCGGATCGAACTCGACGGCCGAGGCAATCGAACTCACCCGCCATGCCAAGACCGCCGGCGCCGATGCTGCGCTGTTGGTGACGCCCTACTACAACAAGCCGACCCAGGAGGGGCTCTATCTCCACTTCAAGGCGGTCGCCGACAGCGCCGACATTCCGATCGTCATCTACAACATTCCCGGCCGGAGCGTCGTCGATATGTCGGTCGCCACCATGGCGCGGCTGTTCAAACTCAAGAATATCGTCGGCGTGAAGGATGCGACGGCCAACATGGCCCGGGTCAGCCAGCAGCGCGCCGAACTGGGCAAGGACTTCATCCAGCTCTCCGGCGAGGATGCGACCGCGCTCGGCTTCATGGCGCATGGCGGGCAGGGCTGCATCTCCGTCACCGCCAATGTCGCGCCGGCGCTCTGCTCCGAATTTCAGCTCGCCTGTCTCGCCGGGAATTTCCGGCTCGCGCTGCAATTGCAGGACCGGCTGATGCCACTGCATGACGCGCTGTTCGTGGAGTCCAATCCCGCACCGGTAAAATATGCGGCGAGCCGGCTCGGCCTTTGCAGCGCCGATACGCGGCTGCCGCTCGCGCCGCTCGCGCCTGCTTCGCAGAAAAAGGTCGACGACGCCTTGTCCGCGGCCGGCCTCGCCGTCGTCTAGCTGAAGAGGACCTCATGGCGCCGAAGAGCGAGAGCGGCAAGCTCGTCGCCGAAAATCGAAAGGCGCGCTTCAACTACGAGATCGAGGAGAAGCTCGAGGCCGGGATCGCGCTGATGGGCTCGGAGGTGAAATCGCTCCGCGCCGGCCGCGCCAATATCGCCGAGTCCTACGCCACCGAGCAGAGCGGCGAGCTCTATCTGGTCAACGCGCATATCGGCGAATATGCAGGCGCCGCACGCGACGGCCATGCACCGACCCGGCCTCGCAAGCTGCTGCTTCACGCCCGCGAGATCGCGCGCCTGATCGGCGCCATTCACCGCCAGGGCATGACCCTGGTGCCGCTCAGGCTCTACTTCAACGCGCGCGGCATCGCCAAGCTGCAGCTCGGCCTCGCCAAGGGCAAGAAGCTGCACGACAAGCGCGATACCGAGAAGAAGCGCGATTGGGATCGCCAGAAAGGGCGCCTGATGCGCGAGAAGGGCTAGGGCGCTCCATGCTGGACGATGGCGGCGCCGATCACCTCGAGCCCGGCCTGGCGCTCCCTTCGATCCAACTTGCTTCCACCGGCGGCGGGACCGTCGATCTGTCTGCGCTCGCTGGGCGGAGCCTGTTGATCGTCTATCCCTGGACCGGGCGCCCCGGCCGCCCCAACCCGCCCGATTGGGACGACATCCCCGGCGCGCATGGTTCGACGCCCGAGCTTGAGGGCTTCCGCGACTGCCATGCGCACTTTGCCGTACTTGGCTTGCGGCTGTTCGGACTGAGCCGCCAGAAGACGACCTATCAGCACGAGCTGGCGGAGCGGCTCACGCTGCCCTTCCCAATTCTGAGCGATTCAAGCGGGCGCCTCGCCGCCGAACTCGGCCTGCCGGCTTTCACCACCGGCGGCGAGATCTATCTTGAGCGGCTGACGCTGCTGCTGCGAGACGGATGCATCGAGGCGGTATTCTTTCCGGTTCGGGACCCGGCCGGCCACGCAGCGGAAGTGCAAGCCTGGCTGAGCAGTCGTACGCCCTAGAGGCTTTCGTCCTCGGCATCCTCGACCGAATAGCCGAGTCGGTCGAGTGCTTCTTCGAGATAATCGGGAAGCAAGGGCATGCCGATCAAATAATCTTCCGTGCGGTTGGTCCGCTCGGAGCGGGCGGTCGACACCGCTTCATCGAGTTCCTCCGGCGCGAATGACCCTCTACCGATCCAGGCCAGCGCCACCAGGCTTGCTTGCTCGTCTTCGTTGAGGTCGCGAATGAAGCTTTTCAACTCGTCCGAGGTCGCGTCGTCCGAGAACGACTCCAGGATCGAATCGGCATCATGGTCGGAGGTAGCGCCATCGTCCCACGCGGCGACCTTGGCCGCGATCTCGCGCGCCTTGACGATCACGAAGCCGACCTTCACCGGCGAGATCTCCAGCGCCGCCGCCATGGGCCCATCCTCGCTAGCCGGTATCCACTACCGCGAATCATGCCCGTTTTGCCTGGCGGCGGCAAGATGGCTTGCCGTCCAACCTTAGGCCCGGAGGCTCGCCGCGGCCGCGGCGACGACCTGCTCGAACATGGGCGTGGTGAGCCGTCCGGTATTCGTATTCTGCCGCGAGCAATGATAGCTGTCGAACAGCACCGCCCCGCTGGGCAGCACGTAACGCGAGCCATGCGCAAACGGATAATCCCGCTTACGCAATTGCCGCGCGTCGAGGATCGCATCATGCGCGATGCGTCCGATCGCCAGCAGCGAGCGAAGCTTGGGCATGGCGGCGATCCGGGCGACCAGGAATTGCCGGCAGGTCGCGATTTCCGCCGGCGTCGGCTTGTTCTGGGGCGGCACGCAGCGCACCGCGTTCGTGATCATGCAGTCGACGAGCTCGAGATCGGCCGGCGTGGCGGGGTCGTGTCGCCCGCGCGCCAATCCAAATTTCAGCAAGGTGCGGTAGAGCAATTCGCCGGCATAGTCGCCGAGGAACGGGCGCCCCGTGCGGTTCGCGCCTCTCAAGCCGGGGGCGAGCCCGACGATCAGTAGCCCAGCGGTGTCCTCGCCGAAGGAGGGGACCGCGCCGTTGAACCAATCCGGATGCGCGGCGCGATTGTCCTGGCGGAAGGCGACAAGGCGAGGGCAGAGCGGACAATTCTTGTCCGGCTCCGGTCCAGCCTGGTGCATCGCGCGGGCGAGCGTCATGGCGTATGCGTAAACTGAAATTCCCCCCGCGTCAGCCCGCCCAAGCCGGGCATTCGGCCGGATGGGGCGTCAAGTCTCGATCAGATCTTCCGGGTCGAATTCATCGACCGGTTCCGGCGTGGCGCGTTTCCGCTCGCGGAGTGCGCGCTCGGCAGGATCGCGGCCGATCTCCTGTTGCAGATTGGCAAGGTCGATGAACTGATCCGCTTGCCGCCGCAACTCGTCGGCGACCATCGGCGGATTGGTGACGAGGGTCGACACCACGCTCACGCGCTTGCCCTTGTGCTGCAAGGCCTCGACCAAAGAGCGGAAGTCGCCGTCGCCGGAGAACAGCACGAGATGGTCGAGATGATCCGCCAGTTCCATGGCATCGACCGCAAGCTCGATATCCATGTTGCCCTTGATCTTCTTGCGGCCCGCGGCGTCGATGAATTCCTTGGTCGGTTTCGTCACCATGGTGTAGCCGTTATAGTCGAGCCAATCGACCAACGGCCGGATCGAGGAATATTCCTGATCCTCGACGAGCGCCGTGTAGTAGAGCGCCCGCACCAGTTGGCCCTTGGAGCGAAACAGCGCGAGCAGTCGCTTGTAGTCGATGTCGAGCGCAAGCGATTTGGCAGCGGCGTAGAGATTGGCTCCGTCGATGAACAGAGCGATGCGCTCCGTGGGATAGAAATTCATTTCTGGTCCGTTCACTGAAATATACCTTGCTGGAAAAATGTGGCCCTGTCGCGATAACGCATGACCGAACGAAGGGCTGCATTGACAACATAGGTGTGACACCGTGACTCCGCAATTGCCGGGACGTGGCAAGATCTTGGTAGCTTTGGGTGCGAATTGTCCCGGGCCTTGGGGGACGCCTGCCGAGACGATTGCACGCGCCCTGGGCGAAATCGAGCGCATCAATATTGGTGTCGCCGCCGTCTCGCCGCTCTACCAGACCGCCGCGATCGGCAGCGCCCGCCAGCCGCCCTACGTCAATGCGGTCGCCATGATCGACACGAGCCTCTCGCCGGAGTCGTTGCTCAGGGTGTTGAAACGGATCGAGCGCCGCGCCGGGCGGCGTGGCGGCAGGCCCTGGGGCCCGCGCACGCTCGACATCGACATCGTCGACTATGCAGGTCTCGTGCGGCATTGGCGGAACGGGAAGGGGGCTTTCGCCAAGGCCGGTGCGCGGCCGCTGGTGCTGCCGCACCCGCTGGCACATGACCGGCCCTTCGTGCTCAAGCCGCTCTGCGATATTGCCCCGGCCTGGCGCCACCCCGCGCTCAACCAAGGGGTCCAGGAGCTTTGGCGCAAAGCGTCGCGGGGCCGGGAAGGGCGCGTTCTCAAGCGGCTCTCGGCGCCTATCGCGCTTGCCAGCCAGGGACGAACTGCCTACATAGAGGGAAATCCACCTTTTCGCACAAGGATCAGCTGATGGCTCGCGTCACCGTCGAGGACTGCATCGACAAAATTCCGAACCGCTTCGAGCTCGTGCTCCTGGCCGGCCACCGCGCCCGCTCCATTTCCGCCGGTGCTCAGATCGCCGTGAACCGCGATAACGACAAGAATCCGGTGGTGGCGCTGCGGGAGATCGCCGAGAAGAAGATCGCGCCGGACGACCTTAAAGAAGACTTCATCCACTCCATGCAGAAATATGTGGAGGTGGACGAGCCCGAGGCGGAAGCCGTGCCGATGCTCTCGACCGATACCAGAATGCCGGTTGTCAGTCAGGACGATCAGTCGAGCGATGGCCAGATCGACAAGATGACCGAAGAGGAGCTTCTGCGCAGGATGGCGACCCAGGCGCCTTCGGATGGCTCCAATGCGGGACCCCGCGCACGCTGATCTTTGCTGCTTCGCATCCGACCGGCGCTATCACTTTGCCTTAGAGCTACCCCGTGAGGTGGCCGCGCTATGACCCGCCAATATGAGCTGGTCGAGCGCGTTTTGAGCTATCAGCCGACGGCCGACGAGGCGCTGCTCAACCGCGCCTATGTCTACGCCATGAAGGCGCACGGCAACCAGAAGCGCGCCTCGGGTGCACCTTTCTTCTCCCATCCGCTGGAGGTGGCGGCGATTCTGGCCGAGATGCGGCTCGACGACGCCACCATCGCCACCGCCCTGCTGCACGACACGATCGAGGACACCGACGCCACCCGCGGCGAAATCGACACCTTGTTCGGCCGCGAGATCGGCACCCTGGTCGACGGTCTCACTAAGATCAAGAAGCTCGACCTCGTCACCAAGAAGGCGGAGCAGGCCGAAAATTTCCGCAAGCTCCTGCTCGCCATCTCCAGCGATATTCGCGTGCTGCTGGTGAAGCTCGCCGACCGGCTGCACAATATGCGCACGCTCGAGCACATCAAGCCGCAGAAGCGCAAGATCGTTGCCGAGGAAACCATGGACATCTATGCGCCGCTCGCCGGTCGCATGGGCATGCAATGGCTGCGCGAGGAGCTTGAGGACCACGCCTTTAAGTCGCTCAATCCGGAAGCCTATTCGGCGGTGGTAGAGCGGCTGAAGATGTTGCGGCAGCACAATCAAGGCCTGATCGACGAGATCGAGGTGGCGCTCACCACCAAGCTCGAAGAGGCTGGCGGCGAAGGCGTCGTCTCTGGCCGCGAGAAAAAGCCCTACGCCATTTGGAGCAAGATGGAGCGGAAACAGATTTCGCTCGAGCAGCTCTCCGACATCTATGCGTTCCGCATCGTCGTGCCGGAAGTCGAGGACTGCTACCGCGCCTTGTCGGTGGTGCATACCACCTGGCATGCCGTGCCTGGCCGTTTCAAGGACTACATCTCCAACCCGAAGCAAAACGACTACCAGTCGATTCACACCACCATCGTCGGACCGCGGCATCAGCGGGTCGAGCTGCAAATCCGCACCGAGCGTATGCACAACGTCGCCGAATATGGCGTGGCGGCGCACGCCCTCTACAAGGACGGCAACGGGGCGAACGGCAAGGGCGTGGTGCCGTCGCAGGACTCAAACGCATATCGCTGGCTGCGCCATCTCGTCGGCATGTTGCTCGACGGCGACAATCCGGAGGAGTTTCTCGAGCACACCAAGCTCGAACTGTTCCAGGATCAGGTATTCTGCTTCACGCCCAAGGGGCGCCTGATCGCGCTGCCGCGCGGCGCCAATCCGATCGACTTCGCCTATGCGGTACATACCGATATCGGCAATACCTGCGTCGGCGCCAAGATCAACGGCCGGCCCATGCCGATCACCACCGAGCTCAGAAACGGCGACGAGGTCGAGATCATCTGTTCCAAGGCGCAGCTGCCGCCGTCGGCATGGCAGAGTTTAGCCGTCACCGGCAAGGCGCGCTCCGCCATCAGGCGCGCAACCCGCGACGCCGTGCGCGCGCAATATGGCAAGCTCGGCCGGGAAATCCTGGTCCGGGCCTTCCAGCGGCGGGAAAAGACCTTCAGCGAGGAGAGCCTCGTCGCAGCGCTGCCACGGCTGTCGCAGAAAACGGCGGAGGACGTGATGGCCGCGATCGGGCGCGGCGAGCTTGCCTCCGCCGACGTGGTGCGGGCAGTGTTCCCGCAGGAGAAGCCGGCCGAGACCCCGAAGCGGCGGCGCAAGGTCAAGCGCACCGATGAGGGCTGGTTCGGCCTCGGCAAGGTGATGGGCCTCAAATTCCGTTGGCCGGGATCGGGTGAGCGCCCGCGCGATATTGGAGCGACCGGCATCCCGATCCGGGGTCTGCGCGGCGATCTGCCGGTCAGCTTCGCCGATGGCGGCGCGGTGCCCGGCGACCGCATCGTCGGCATTCTGACGCCCGGACAGGGCATCACCATCTACCCGATTCATGCCGAGGCACTGAAAGCCTTCGATGAGGAGCCGGAGCGTTGGATCGACGTGACCTGGGACATCGACGAGGACAATCCGCAGCGCTTTCCCGCCAAGATCGCCGTCACCGCGCTCAACGAACCCGGCAGCCTGGCCCAGCTGGCGACCGTGATCGGCGAAGCCGACGGCAATATCCAGAACATCAAGATGACCAATCGCGTCCCCGACTACACCGAGATGTTGATCGACCTCGAAGTCTGGGATTTGAAGCATTTGAACGACATCATCGCCGGTTTGCGCGCCAAGGATGTGGTATCGAGCGCGGCGCGCGCCGGGGCCTGAGCGTGCTGGCGCCAGCGGCGAATTATCCCTAAATATGCCTGTGCCGCCAAGGTACCGCCGTGGTTCGGCTCCTGGTCGGGCGTTACGCATTTTGAGGTCGTGATGCTGTTCAAGCGCCGCGAGGCGGAGAGTGTCTTCAGGAAGATCCGCGTGCATCTTTGGCCACGGCGGAGCTGGAGCCGTTCGAGCCGTTATGTGATCTACCGCCTCAGGCGCCTGAGCGACTCGCCGCATGCCGTCGCGCTCGGTTTCGCCGCCGGCGTGTTTGCCGCGAGCACGCCCTTTATCGGCGCGCATATGGTCATGGCGGCGCTGCTCGCCTGGGTGATCGGCGGCAGCCTCGTCGCCGCTCTGTTGGGCACGTTCATCGGCAACCCGTTGACCTATCCGCTGTTCTGGTACTCGACCTACGAGGTCGGCGAGCTGATGCTGGGCCCCGGCGCCGAGAAGCCGAGCATCGACCTTTCCGCCGGAATATTCCAGAGCTCGGTCGAGCAGCTCTGGCCGCTGTTGAAACCGATGACCCTGGGCTCCATTCCGGTGGGCCTGGCGCTCGCCGCGCTCAGCTATGTGCTGGTCAAGCCGATGGTCGACGCCTACAAGCATCGCCGCCGTCGCGAACTCGAACTGCGGGCGAGCCGCGAGGCGCTGGGCGCCCGATGAAAGCCACAGTATCGGCCAGAGAAGCGAGCGTGAAGCCGATCCGCCTCGGCATCAACATCGATCACGTCGCCACCTTGCGCAATGCGCGAGGCAGTTGGCATCCCGATCCTCTGCGCGCCGCGAAGCTTGCAGTTGAAGCCGGTGCCGACAACATCACCGCGCATTTGCGCGAGGACCGCCGGCATATTCGCGACGAGGATATTGCGCGGCTGACGGCCGCCGCCATTGCCCCGCTCAATTTGGAGATGGCGGTCACGCCGGAAATGCTGGCGATCGCGCTTCAGACGCGCCCGCATGCCTGCTGCCTGGTGCCGGAACGCCGCGAGGAGCTGACCACCGAAGGCGGCCTCGACGTTGCCGGCCAAGTCGCGGCGCTGACGCCGTTCATCGCCGAATTGCGGCGCGCCGCCATTCAGGTCAGCCTTTTTATCGATCCCGATCCCGAGCAGATCGGTGCCTCGCGCAAGGTGGGCGCCGACGCCGTGGAGTTGCACACCGGCGCCTATTGCGCTGCGGCGGCGGAGGGCGGCGGCTCTGCGTACCGCCGCGAGCTCGACCGTCTGATCGGCGGCGCGCGCGAAGCGGCGCAAGCCGGCCTCGAAGTGCATGCCGGCCACGGGCTCGACTATGACAACGTCGTCCCGGTCGCCTCGATTTCGGAAATCGTCGAGCTCAATATCGGCCACTATCTGGTGGGAGAGGCGCTGTTCGCCGGCCTTTTCGACAGCATTTCCCGGATGCGGGGGTTGATGGATGGCGCCAGGGAGGCCTTGCGGCACGGCGCCGCGCCGGCCGAGATCGGTGGGACCCGATGATTATCGGCATCGGCAATGACATTATCGACATCCGCCGGGTCGAGCGCACCATCGAACGCTACGGGGAGCGCTTTCTCGAGCGCGTCTTCACCGAAATCGAACGACGAAAATCCGACGGTCGCGCGATGCGCGCCGCCTCCTATGCCAAGCGCTTCGCCGCCAAGGAAGCCTGCGCCAAGGCGCTGGGCACCGGCTTCCGCCAAGGGGTGTTCTGGCGTGACATGGGCGTCGTCAATTTGCCGTCCGGCCGCCCCACATTGGAACTGAGCGGGGGTGCGGCGCGCGCTCTGGCGAGGCTGACGCCGGAAGGCCATGAGGTGCGTATCGACCTGTCCGTTACCGACGACTTCCCGACCGCCCAGGCGATCGTCATTATCTCGGCGATACGGCTTTCCCTTCGCGACTGAGCGGTTTGCCTCCTACCGGGGGAGAGGCTATAGGGGCGGGTCCCCGATCGGGCCAGACCAAAGTCAAGATGCGAGGAGAGCTTCCGCATGAGCGTTGAAGCCGAAAAGACGGAAGCCAAGAGCGGCGCGAGAGACACCATCCGCGTCATCATTCACGCGCTCATTCTGGCGCTGCTGGTGCGCGTCTTTCTGTTTCAGCCCTTCAATATCCCGTCCGGCTCGATGATCCCGACCTTGCTGATCGGCGACTATCTGTTCGTGTCGAAATATTCATACGGTTACAGCCGCTACTCGTTCCCGTTTAGTCCCGACCTGTTCTCCGGGCGAATCTGGGCCAAGGAGCCGGAGCGCGGCGATGTAGTCGTGTTCAAGCTTCCGCGCGACAACGAGACCGACTACATCAAGCGCGTGATCGGCATGCCGGGCGACGAAATTCAGATGCTGCACGGCGCGCTCCACATCAACGGCAAGCCGGTGCCCAAGAGTCGCGTTGACGATTATGTGGTGACCGAGCCTTCGGGACGCGAACGCCGCCTGCCGCGCTACATGGAGACCTTGCCGAACGGGATAACCTATCCGGTGTTGGACCTGGTGCAGGACGGCTTCGGCGACAACACCGAAATCTACAAGGTGCCCGAGGGGCACTTCTTCATGATGGGCGACAACCGGGACAATTCCACCGACAGCCGCTTCCTGTCCGAGGTCGGCTTCGTCCCGTTCGACAATCTGGTCGGCAAGGCGCAGATCATCTTCTTCTCGCTCGACGAGCATTCGCGGTTCCTGGAATTTTGGGATTGGCCTACCAGCATCCGCTGGTCGCGCCTGTTCCAGGTGGTGCATTGAGCTTTGGCCAAGCCGCGCAAATCGGCGCTTCAGGAGCTTTCGGCTCGGATCGGCCATGTTTTTTCTGACCCGGGGTTGCTCAATCTCGCTCTGACCCACTCGAGCGCCCGGCTCGGTTCGGTTGTTAACGACGACAATGAGCGTCTCGAATTCCTCGGCGACCGGGTGCTCGGCTTGGCGGTGGCGGAGCTTCTGGCCGACTCCTTCCCCCAGGCGCGCGAGGGCGAGCTGGCGCGCTGGTTCAACAATCTGGTGCGGGCCGAGACCTGCTCCGAAGTGGCGCGCGAATGGGACCTCGCCAGGTGCATTGTCATGAACGGCGGCCAAAAGGGCGTTGCCGAAGGCCGCATTCTCGGCGACGCCTGCGAGGCCGTGCTCGGCGCCGTCTTTGCGGATGGAGGCTACGAGGCGGCGCGCAAGGTGGTGCACAAATTCTGGAGCCCGCATCTCAGCTCGCGCGAGCTTGCCGGCCCGAGCGCGAAATCCATGTTGCAGGAATGGGCACAAGGCCGCGGCCTGCCGCTGCCGCGCTATCTGGAAGTGGCCCGCGAAGGCCCGGACCACGCCCCCCGTTTTACCGCCGAGGTACAGGTCGAGGGAATCGCGCCCGAGCAGGGCCGCGGGGCGAACAAGCAGGCGGCGGAGCAGGCCGCCGCGCTTGCCATGCTGGTGCGAGAGGGAGTTTGGCAGGCGGCGCAGCAAGATGGCTGACCCCGCCACCACAAGGTGCGGCTTCGTCGCCCTGATCGGCGCCCCCAATAGCGGCAAATCGACTCTGACCAATGCCTTGGTCGGCGCCAAGGTCTCCATCGTGACCCACAAGGCACAGACCACCAGGGGTCCTGTGCGCGGCATCGCCCTGATCGGCGACGCCCAGGTCATCCTGGTGGATACGCCGGGCATCTTTCAGCCGAAGCGGCGCCTCGACCGCGCCATGTTCGCCTCTGCCTGGGACCGTGCGGGGGATGCGGACATCGTGGCCCTGGTGATCGACGCGCAACGCGGGCTCGATCGGACGCTCGACCCGCTGTTCAAGCATCTCCCCGAGGTGAGAGGGCCCATCGTCGCCGTCCTCAACAAGATAGATCAGGTCTCGAAGATCGACCTGCTGCGGCTGACGACCGACATCTCGGCGATCAGGCAGTTCGACCGGGTGTTTATGATCTCGGCGCTGACCGGCGACGGGGTGGCCGATCTCAAGACCTATCTTGGCGAAGCCGTGCCGCCCGGCCCCTGGCTCTTCCCCGAAGATCAGCTCACCGATGCCTCGCTCCGCCAGACCGCCGCCGAGATCACCCGCGAGAAGCTGTTTCTCAGGCTGCATGAGGAGCTGCCCTATCGGCTCACGGTGGAGACCGCGGATTGGAAGGAGCTGAAGGACGGCAGCATCAGGATCGAGCAGACCGTCTTTGTCGAGCGCGAGAACCAGCGCAAGATCGTGCTCGGCGCCAAGGGACAGACCATCAAGGAGATCGGCTCGGCCGCGCGGGCCGATATCGCCGAGATCGCAGGCAAGCCGGTGCATCTCTTTATCTTCGTCAAGGTGCGCGAGCGCTGGGGGGAGGACCCGGAGCGCTATCGCGAGATGGGGCTCGACTACCCGAAACGCTGACCATGGACTGGAGCGACGAAGGTATCTTCCTCAGCGCCAAGCCGCTCGGCGAGGCGAGCGCCGTCGCCGAACTGTTCACGCTCGAGCATGGCCGGCATCTCGGGCTGGTGCGGGGAGGGCGCTCGCGTCGGATCCGCCCGCTGCTCCAGCCCGGCAATTTGCTCCGCGTCGCCTGGCGGGCACGCCTCTCCGAGCATCTCGGCGGTTTCAATGTTGAACTGATGGAGCCCCTTGCGGCGCGGGTGCTGGACGACCGGCTGGCGCTCGCCGCGATTTCTTCCCTCACTGGCCTCGCCAAGCTCCTACCCGAGCGCGACCCGCATGCGGCGCTCTACCATGCGTCGCTGCACGTTCTGCGCAGCCTAGAGGACGAGGGCGCTTGGCCTGCCATGCTGGTGCGATGGGAACTCCAGCTTTTGCAGGAGCTCGGCTTCGGCCTCGATCTGAACGAGTGCGCCGCCACCGGCGCCGGCGAAGACCTGGCCTATGTCTCGCCGCGCTCGGGCCGAGCCGTCTCGCGCGAGGCCGGATTACCTTACAGCAACAAGCTATTCAGCCTTCCCGCGTTTTTGCTCGATGAAGCCGCGCCGGCGAGCGGGGCGGATATTCTCTCTGGCTTCGCCCTGACCGGCCATTTTCTCGATCGCGACGTGCTGGCGCCGCAGGGCCAGGCTTTGCCGCAGGCACGCGAGCGCTTGATCGCGCTTTTGTCCCAGGCTGCTCCGGCCCGCCGGCCTTGAGCCGGCCCAGCCGATGCGCTAAGCGCGATGGATGGGAAAACGGATTCCGCCGCCTGATTCGCAAGGCACGATCGAGCCGGTCAGCCTGAAGGACGCGCTCGAGGAGCGTTATCTCGCCTACGCGCTCTCCACCATCATGCACCGCGCGCTGCCCGATGTGCGCGACGGGCTGAAGCCGGTGCATCGCCGCCTGCTTTACGCCATGCAGCAGCTCAGGCTGTCGCCGCAGGGCGAGTTCCGCAAATGCGCCAAGATCGTCGGCGACACGATGGGTAATTTCCATCCGCACGGCAATCAGGCGATCTACGACGCGCTGGCGCGCCTCGCGCAGGATTTCTCCGTCCGCTACCCGCTGATCGACGGCCAGGGCAATTTCGGCAATATCGACGGCGACAACCCCGCCGCCGACCGCTACACCGAGGCGCGGCTGACCGACATCGCCGCGCATCTGCTCAACGGCATCGACGAGGATACGGTCGACTTCCGGCCCAACTACGACGGCCGCGAGCAGGAGCCGTCGGTGCTGCCCGCCAACTTCCCCAACCTCCTGGCCAACGGGTCTTCGGGCATCGCCGTCGGCATGGCCACCAACATCCCGCCGCACAATGTGGGCGAGCTGTGCGACGCGGCGCTGCATCTCATCAAGTTCTCCAACGCCACCGCCGACAAGCTGGTCGAACTCGTGCCCGGCCCCGATCTCCCCACCGGCGGCATTATCGTCGAGCCGCGCGCCGAGATCCTGCAGGCCTACAAGACCGGGCGCGGCAGCTTCCGCCTGCGCGCGCGCTGGGGGCAAGAGGACACTGGCCGCGGCACCTATCAGATCGTCGTCACCGAGATCCCCTATCAAATCCCCAAAGCGCGGCTGGTCGCCCGCATCGCCGAGCTTCTGCTCCAGAAGAAGCTGCCGCTGCTCGCCGATGTGCGCGACGAATCCGCCGAGGAAGTGCGGCTCGTGCTGGAGCCGAAAAGCCGCTCGGTCGATCCGATGCTGCTCATGGAGCAGATGTTCAAGCTGACCGAGCTCGAGACGCGCGTCCCGCTCAACATGAATGTGCTGAGCCGGGGCCAGGTGCCGAACGTGCTTGGCTTGCGCCAGGTGTTGCGCGAGTGGCTCGACCATCGCCAGGTGGTGCTGCTCCGGCGCTCAAAATTCCGGCTCGCCAAGATCGACCATCGGCTGGAGGTGCTCGACGGCTACCTGATCGTCTATCTCAACATCGACAAGGTCATCAAAATCATCCGCGAGAAGGACGAGCCGAAGCCGGCCTTGATGAAGGCGTTCAAGCTCACCGACGTGCAGGCCGAGGCGATCCTCAATATGCGGCTGCGGGCTTTGCGCAAGCTGGAGGAAATGGAGATCCGGCGCGAGCACGACAACCTGACCCAGGAGCGCAAGGAACTCAAATCCTTGCTCGGCTCTCAAGACAAGCAATGGGCGCGCATCGCCGGCGAGATCAAGTCGGTCAAGGAACAGTTTGGCCAGAAGACGCCACTCGGCAAGCGGCGCACAACTTTTGCCGAGGCGCCGGAAGGCGTCGACACCGAGCTTGCCGAGGCGATGATCGAGAAGGAGCCGGTGACCATCGTCCTCTCGGAGAAGGGCTGGATCCGGGCCATCAAGGGCCATCAGACCGAGGCCGGCAGCCTTTCCTTTAAAGAGGGCGACCGGCTCAAGCGCCTGGTCAAGGCGCAGACCACCGACACCTTGTTGCTATTCGCCACCAATGGCCGGTTCTATTCGCTCGGCGTCGACAAGCTGCCTGGGGGCAGGGGGCATGGCGAGCCCTTCCGCTTGATGATCGACATCGAGGAGACTGCCGACGCGGTCGACCTCTTCCTGCATGAGCCCGGGCGCAAACTTCTGGTCGGCTCGAGCAGCGGCCATGGCTTCGTCGTCGCCGAGGACGAGGTCCTCGCCCAGACCCGCAAGGGCAAGCAGGTGTTGAATGTGCCGGTCGGCGAGGAAGCGGCTGTTTGCACCCCGGCCGCAGGCGACAGCGTCGCCGTGATCGGCGAGAACCGCAAGCTTCTGTTCTTCGCGCTGAAGGAACTGCCCGAGATGCCGCGCGGCAAGGGCGTGCGAATGCAGCGCTACAAGGATGGCGCCTTAGCCGACGCCAAGACCTTCACTAAGAAGGAAGGCCTGTCTTATCTCGACTCGGCCGGGCGGTCCTTCGTCATGACCGAGTTGCGTGACTGGTGGGGGCAACGCGCGCAAGCCGGACGCCTGCCGCCGAAGGGATTTCCCAAATCCGGCAAATTCGGCCCGCGGTTCTAGCGGCCCGATCCGCACCCCATCGCGGACGCGGCGCAGCTCAGCGCACACATACTGGATTCTGATGTTCCGGATTCCGCGTGTCGGTCCGCACCCAGCCTTTCGAGGTGAGGCGCTCCTGCGGCTCGAACCGGTTCTTGTAGCGCATCTTGCGCGAGCCCTCGATCCAATAGCCGAGATAGACGAAGGGGTGGCCTTGCGCCCGGGCATACGCCACATGGTCGAGGATCATATAGGTGCCGAGGCTGCGATGCGGCTGGGTGGGGTCGTAGAAGCTATACACCATCGAAACGCCGTCGCTGAGACGGTCGCAGAGCGACACCGCCATCAGTGGCGACTGGCCGCAATAGGGGTCGGGCTTCAGCCGGTACTCGGTGACGAAGGTCTCCACCACGCTGTCCTCGACCATTAGCGAATAGTCGAGCACGCTCATCTCGGCCATGCCGCCATCGGCGTGCCGCGCGTCGATATAGGAGCGGAACAGCGAATATTGCTCGGAACTCGGCGCGGGCTGCATGCGCGTGGCGATCAGATCCGAATTGATCCGGGCGATGCGTTTTAACGAACGCCTGGGCGCGAACTCATCGACCAGAATCCGCACCGGCACGCAGGCCGAGCAGGCATCGCAATAAGGCATGTAGGCGATGTTCTGGCTGCGCCGGAACCCGCCCTTCAACAGATTATCGACCAGGAAGCGCGGCTTGTCCCGGGTGAGGTGCGTGAACAACTTCCGCTCCAGCCGGCCGGGAAGATAGGGACAAGGCTGCGGCGCGGTGATGTAGAATTCCGGGAAGTTGCTCTTGTGCTCAGTCACGGGTCACCGACCGAAGGCGAATCCAAACTGCTTTCAGACGAGATTAGTGGATGCCGGGCGGCGAAGGCAATCCGCCACGAGCGCCTCATCTCACCTGTGTCAGTTTAGAATGGTTCAGGACTAGGGCCGGTTGATCACCACCACGCCGGCCAGGATGTCGTGCAGGCAGCGCTTGCGCGAGTCGAATAGGGCCCAGAGCAAGATAGGGAAGAACACCACCAGCGACCCCGACAGCGTGCCGCCGCGTGAGATACAGCGGGAGCGCTTTCGTCGCCACCTGATCGCCGCCACCGAACTCGAGCTGCCAGTCATCGTGC
>JAWOJH010000171.1:0-6574 GCA_046481725.1 Methyloceanibacter sp.
CGAGCCGCTCGGCCAGCAGTCCGGCGGTCGCGCCGTCCTCGGCCTCGGCGAGTTCGCCGGCCAGGTCCTTGAGCAGGCCCTTGACGTCGCAGGTGCCGAGCAGCGACGGCACTTCGCGCACCAGGACGGCGGCGGCGCCAAAGGGCTCGACCGCCAGACCGAGCCGCTCGAGCTCGGCACTTGCGGTACAAAGGCTCGCGGCGGCCGCGTCATCGAGCTCCACGACTTCGGGGATCAGCAGAAGCTGGCGTGAAATCCCGCCATTGGCAAAAGACCGCTTCAGCCGCTCATAGACCAGCCGCTCATGGGCTGCGTGCTGATCGACAACCACGAGCGAGTCTTCAGTCTCGGCGATGATGAAGGTGTCGTTGATCTGCGCGCGCGCCGCGCCGAGCGGGAAGCTGGTCCGGGCCTCCGCCTCTATGGCGCCCGCTCGCATATCCGCGCTCGGCTGGGCCAGGCCATCAAGCGGCGCCTGGGCGCGCTCGGCGAAGCCGAAGGCGCTTGGACTTCGGCTCGGCAACCAGCCTTGGCGTGCGGGTTCGGGCGTCATGCGCTGAAGCGCCGCTTGCGACAGCGCGGCGGTGGCGCGATGGCCGGCGGCGCCGAGCGCCTCGCGCAGCGCACCGATAATCAGCGAGCGTATACCGTTCGGATCTCGGAACCTGAGCTCCGTCTTGGCGGGGTGGACGTTCACGTCCACCTCTTCGGGCGGCACAGCAAGAAACAGGGCGAGCATGGGATAGCGGCCCTGCGGCACGAGATCGCCATAGGCGGCGCGCACCGTGCCGGCCAGCAGCTTGTCGCGGACCGGGCGGCCATTGACGGCGAGGTAGAGGCTCAGGCTGTTCGGCCGATGCAAGGTGGGGAGGCCGGCGAAACCCTCGAGGCCGACATTGCCACGCATGGCGCGCAAGGGCAGCGCGTCCCCCATAAAGTCCGAGCCGAGAATGCGGCCCAGCCGGGCAAGTCCATGATCGAGCAGCCCGGGCGGACAAGCTTCGAGGCGAAGCACGGTGCGCTCGTCGCTGGTCAGGCTGAAGCCGATATCCGGCCGTGCCAGGGCCAGCCGCTTGACCATGTCGCCGATCGCGGCCGCCTCGACCCGCTCGGATTTCATGAATTTCAGCCGCGCGGGCGTGGCATAGAACAGGTCGCGCACCTCGACGCGCGTGCCGGCAGCCAGTGCCGCAGGCTTCAGCTTCGACTTGCGGCCGGCATCGACGGAAATCTCATGAGCGTCAGCGGCGCCCCGCGCCCGGCTCTGGATCGTCAGCCTTGCCACGGCGCCGATCGAAGGCAGCGCCTCGCCGCGAAAGCCGAGCGTCAGAATCGAGGTGAGATCGTCGCCGGCGAGCTTGGAGGTAGCGTGGCGCTCGACCGCAAGCGCGAGGTCGGGCGCCTCCATGCCGGAGCCGTCATCGGCGACGCGAATCGACCGCAAGCCGCCGCCGCCAACGGCAATGTGGATGCGGCCCGCCCCGGCATCGATCGCGTTCTCGATCAGCTCTTTGACGACGCTGGCGGGCCGCTCGACGACCTCACCCGCGGCGATGCGATTGACGAGATTCGGCGGCAGCTGCCTGATGGCCATGTGACGCCCCGGCTGACACGCCGGTGAGATACCGGCGGGTGAGGATTTTACCCGATTCGACGGCCGGCTGGTCGAATGGGTCGACCCCCAGAAGATGTGCCGCGAGGATGGTTTCCAGCATGAAGTGCATCATCAGGGCGCCGAGAGCGCGCTCGTCCAAGCATTCAAGGTCGATGGTGCGGACCGGGCGCCCTGCGGCGATCAAGGCCTCGGGAATGGCGCGCTGCTGGGCCGCGACCAGATCGCCCGCGGCGTGGCCGGCGAGATAGGCCGCGCCGGCAAGGCCTGCAAGGTCGGGCGCGATGCGAGGGCCCCGTCCGGCGCAGGCCTCGCGGATCACGGTGATGAGATGCTGCGGCGCGCCGTCCAGATAGAGCTGGAGCTGGCTATGCTGGTCGACCGGGCCGAGGGCGGCGACCGGCGTCGTGCCTTCGCCCTGCTTGCCGAGGCTCTCGCCCCAGAGCTGCACATACCAGGCGGCGAAGCGCGCCAGCCGGTCGCTATAGGCAAGCATGACATTGGCGCGAATGCCGCGCTCCTTGGAGAGGCCGATCGCGACGCTTGCGCCGACGGCCGGGGCAAAATCCGCCGCCCGCTTCGCCCCGAGCATCGCCTCGATCACGCTGCGCGCCCCTTCGCGCAAGGCCACCGTATCGAGCCCGCGGGCCAGCGCCGGCAGCAGCCCGACATTGGTCAAGCCGGAGAAACGGCCACCGATCTTCGGATCGTGGTCGAGCATGGGGATGGCGAGACGCGTACAGAGTGCGCGCAGCCCGTTGCTCGCTCCGGCCGCTTCGGGCTCGGTGACCGCCAGGAACAATTCGGGGATGCGATCCGTCAGGCCAGCGTTGCGCACGGCATCGATGGCGGCCAGAACCTGTACCAGGGTCTCCGGAGTGCCGCCCGATTTCGAGATCACCACGAAGCGCGTGGTTTTCAGGTCGAGGCCGGAAAGTGCAAGCTCGAGGGTGCGCGCGTCGAGATTGTCGTAGAAGCGCGTGCGCGGGCGCGCCTCGCTGCCATGCTTGTCGTCGCCCGGAATACCCCAGCCGCCGAGCTGGGCCAGGGTCTGGCCGCCGAGGGATGAGCCGCCGGTGCCGAAAAACACCAAGGTGCGCGCGCCCTGGGAGAGACGCTCCAGCGCCGCCCGTGCGGCATCGATATCGGCGCGCCATTCCGGCACACGCAGCAAAGGAAGCGTCGAATTTTCGTAGGCTTCGCGCAGAGAATCGAGCCGGGGCTCGAGCCTGGCGAGATAGGAGTCGAGCGAGGACTGAGTCAGACCCCCCTCGCCGATCTGCGGTTCGAGACAGCCTTCGACCGATTGCGACAGCGACATGGGCGAGCGTGGGCGGTTTGCTGGTTCCCGTTTTCACGGGAACGGTGAAAATTTCGTCTCAGCCCGGCGCCGGGGCCGGCTCAGGCTTGCCGACGATCGTGGTGATCAGGCGGTCGGCCTCGATCAGGCGCTTGGCCACGCGCTTGATGTCGTCGAGGCTCACCGCGTCGATCAGGGCGTTGCGCTGATTCACATAGTCAATGCCCAGATCCTCGATTTGGATCCACAGCAGCTGACTGGCAATACTCGCCGAGGACTCAAACCGGAGCGCGTAGGCGCCGGTTAGATAGCTCTTGGCATTCTCGAGTTCCTCTTCGGTCGGTCCCTGCTCGGCGAGCCGGCGCAGTTCGCTCTCGATCACCTCGAGCGACTTGCCTACCGCCTCGTTCTTGGTCGCGACATTGCCGACAAAGACGGCGCCGTGCTGGTAGGGATAGAGGTTGGAATAGACCGAGTAGGCGAGACCGCGCTTCTCCCGCACTTCCTCCATCAGCCGCGAAGCAAAACCGCCGCCGCCGATGATGTAGTTGAGGACATAGGCGGCGATGAAATCGTCGTCCTTACGGGCGATGCCGCGATGGCCGAACTGCGCCACCGATTGCGGCACGTCCATTTCGATGACCTCGCGCGTCGGCCCGAGCGGCGGATCGGCCTCGGCTACCGGCGCAAGCGCCGAGTTCCTCGGCAGGGCGCCGAAAATTTGGTCGAGCGCCTTTCCCAACGCGGCGGGGCCGATGTCGCCAACCACGGAGATCACCAGCTTGTCGCGGGCAAACACGCGTTGGACATAGTCTTTTAGGTCATCGCGCGAGATGGCGGCGATCGACTCTTTGGTTCCCTTGATCGGGCGTCCGTAAGGGTGGTTCTGGAAGGCGAGCCGGTCCCATGCGAGCGAAGCGACCGTCCCCGGATCATTCTCGTCGAATTTCAGTCCCGCAAAGACTTGCGCGCGCACGCGCTCGACCGCATCGTCGTCGAAACGCGGTTCGGTCAGCGCCAGCCGCACCATGTCGAACACCTCGTCCTTGTTCTCGGACAAGGTCTGCACACTGCCGAGCATCACGTCGCGGCTGGCGTCGAAATTCATTCGCATGGCCAGACCTTGCGCGCGTTCCTGGAAAGCGACCGACGCTAGATCGCCCGCGCCTTCGTCCAGCATCGCCGATACGAAATATGCAACGCCATCCTTGCCGGGCGGATCCTGCGTGGAGCCGCCGTTGAAGGCAAAGCGCATGGCGATCAAAGGATTGTCGTGGCTCTCGACCAGCCAGGCTTCGATCCCCCCCGGGCTGGTCACATGCTGGATCTTCATGCTGCTAACCTCGGCCGCCGTGGCGGTTGCAAGCAGCGCGGCGGCTGCCAGCCCGGCCACTTGCAGGGAAAGGGATGAAGCCCGGAAGCGCAGCGCCACGGCTAAGACTTGTCCTTGGGCGCATGGACCGGCGCATCGACACTGGTGGTGTGGTCGGGAGCGGGCAGCAGATAACCGGTGACCGAGTTCTTCTCGACGAGATATTTGCGCGCCACGTCACGAATGTCGTCCACGGTCACCCGCTTCAGCCGGTCGGGCCACTCTTGCACATCGTCGACAGTCATCCCGGCCGCGAGCCGCCAGCCGAAATGGCGCGCCATGCGCGATTGACTGTCGGAGGCGTAGACAATTTCGGCGAGATAGGCAGCGCGGGCGCGATCGAGTTCATCTTGTGCAACGCCGTTTTCGCGCAGATCGGCGATCACGCCATCGATGCCCGCCTCCAACTCCTCGGCGGAAACCTTCTCCGCGGCGATGCCGTAAAAGCCGAGCCGTCCCGAATCGAGGCCGGAGTCGGAATACCAGCCGCCGGCATTGGCCGCCTTCTGATCGTCGATCACCAGCTGCTTGTATATCGTGCTGACCGAGCCGGAGGCGGCGATCCGCATCAGAAGATCCAACGCCTCGGCCTCGCCGGGCTCGGCGGTGGCGTAGCTCGGGGACAGGTAGAAGCGCTGCACGGTGGTCCGTCCGGCGCGTGGATCGGCGAGCGTCACTTTCACGGGCGCGGCGCGCTCGGGCTCTTGCGGCCGCACCCTCTCATCGGCCGAACCGCCCGGCTCGAGCTTACCGAAGGTCGACTCGGCGAGCTTTCTCACCTCGTCGGGCTGGACGTCGCCGGCGACGATCAGGATGGCGTTGTCCGGAGCGTAGAAGCGCCGGTAGAACGACAACGCATCCTCGCGGTCGAGCCCCCTGATCTCGTGCTCCCAGCCGATGATCGGAATACCGTAGGGATGATTGGCATAGAGCGCGGCCATCATCTGCTCTTGGAGGATGCTGCCGGGGTCGTTGTCGACCCGGCTGCGGCGCTCTTCGAGGATGACCTTGCGCTCGGTGGTCACGTCCTCTTCGGTGAGGCGCAGATTGGCCATGCGGTCGGCTTCCATCTCCATGACGAGGGGAAGCCTCTCCTTGGCCACGCGCTGGAAGTAAGCGGTGACGTCATGATTGGTGAAAGCGTTGTCCTCGCCGCCGTTCCTGGCGATGGTCTTGGAAAATTGTCCGGTCGGGATCTGATCGGTGCCCTTGAACATCAGATGTTCGAGGAAGTGGGCGATCCCGGAGGAGCCTCGCGGCTCGTCGGCGGCGCCGACCTTGTACCAGACCATCTGCGTCACAACCGGCGCGCGATGGTCGGGGATGACGATGACGTGCAAGCCATTGTCGAGCTTGAATTCGCTCACGCGCGGCGCCGCCTGCCCGCTCCCGGCTGCGACCGCGAAGGCGAGCGAAGCCAGGCTGAGCGAAGCCAGCATCAGGCCAGCCTTCGGATCGAGCGCAGAAAGAAGCTGATCGAACATCCACATCGTCATAGTACGGGTCCGGGAGTGAGTCACGGGATGAGGCCCGGCAATGTCTGCGATGGGCCTCGTTGCCTGACATTTCAGGCTTGAGTCCGGCATTTTCAAGCCAAATCGGTGCAAGCTCACCGTCAGCCGGGCCTCAGGGCCTAATAAAGAGCACTCGGGTTGGAGTAACTGTCGGGCGTCACCGGCTTGAACTCGTCCTGGCTCCTGTCGATTTCTTGGGGCACATGCGGCTTGAGCGGCTGCGGCGGCACCTGGGCCACGCTGTCGCTCTCGGGCAATTTGTCGGAAGGATCGGGCTCGGGGACGTCGTCGACATCCTCCGTCTTGTCTTTTTTGGGCAGGAGTTTGTTCAGCAGGGTCGGCTTGCCGATATAGGGGTGCAGCGGCTGCCGGCCAGACTCCTCGGCGGCGAATTTGTCGTTCTCAGCCTGGACAGCTTTCGCACGCGCCAGTTCCGGGTTTTGCGGCCAGTCCTCGCGGGCGGTCGCCGTGGCCACTCCGCCACCGGGGGGCGGCAGCGCCTTGGTATCGGGGGGCAAGAGGAGCGGCGGCCGCTCCGCCATCCGCACATCGGCTTGCTGCCGCTCGCCCGAGAGACCTACCGCGTCGAAGATTTTGCCCTGGAACTCGACGCCGCCGCAGCCGCCAAGCACAATCGTGGCGCTAAGCGCCCCCGCAAGAAGCGCATTCCGGTCGCCGCGGACTATGCGTGTGGTGCGCCCCAAGGCTCCCCCTAAAATCCCGCGAAATCGCGGATTTCGCTACATCTTAGTAGGTTTTCCGGCCTTTTTGTGACC
>JAWOJH010000041.1:0-3752 GCA_046481725.1 Methyloceanibacter sp.
CCCGCGCCCGAAAATCCGTAAAGGCGCGCAAGTTTGAGAGGGTGTCCGGCTCCCGGGCCGCCCTCTCAATTTTGGTCATGGCCAGCGCCCGGCAGCGTGCCGTTCATCTGCGGTTCAGGCTGAACCCGGTCTTCTTGCCGTCGATTTGATGCTAGACTGTCAGCCTGGAAATCAGCGGGAAACGGACGGAAATGGCGCGGTTGGTCTGCGGGAATCTGGCGCGCTTGTGGCTCCTCGCCGCCGGCTGCGCGCTCGCCTGGTCCGCAGCCGCGGCGCAGGACAAGACCGACCCGATTCCGGTCGAGGCGGCCAAGGTGATCGCCGCACCGCTCAGCGAGCAGGTCACCGCCATCGGCACGATTCACTCCAATGAGGCGATCACCGTAAGTTCGGAGATTCCCGGCCGCCTTCAGGAAATTCACTTCCAGGAGGGTCAGCCGGTGGAGAAGGGCGCGCCGCTCTTCACCCTCGACGGTTCGGTCTATCGCGCCCAGCTCGCCGACGCCGAGGCCAAGCTCAAGCTCGCCGAGCAGACCCACAAACGCACCAGTCAGCTTTTCAGCAACAAATATGCGACCGCGCAGTCCGCCGACGAGTCGGCCTCCAATCTCGCCATCGGCACCGCCGCGGTCGAACTCGCCCGCGTGCAATTGGAGAAGGCTCACATCGCGGCGCCGTTCGCGGGTATCGTCGGCCTACGGCGGGTCAGTGTCGGCGAATACATCACCGCCGGGCAGGCGCTGGTCAATCTCGAGGCGATCGATCCGGTCAAGGCCGATTTCCGGGTGCCGGAGAAATTCCTGCCGGCCATCAGGGTCGGGCAGACCATCCGCATCAGGGTGGACGCCTTTCCCGACGAGAGCTTCGAAGGCAAGGTTTACGCCATCGACCCGCGGCTAGACGTGTCTGGTCGGAGCTTGGTGGTGCGGGCCATGGTCCCAAACCAGGATGAGCGGCTGCGTCCGGGCCTGTTTGCCCGCATCTCGGTGCTGCTCCAGCTCAAGGAAGATGCCTTGAGCGTGCCGGAGCAGGCCATCGTGCCGCAAGGCGACAGCCAGTTTGTTTTCAAGATCGTCGACGGCAAGGTGCAGCTGACCAAGGTAGTGACAGGTACTCGCCGCGAAGGCATGGTCGAGATCGTCGAGGGCCTGAAGGCCGGCGACCAAGTGGTGACCGCGGGCCAACTCAAGATCCGCGACGGTACGCTCGTTTCCATCGCCAACGGTACCGGGGCTTGAGCCGGTGACGCTTTCCGAACTTTCGATCAAGCGGCCGGTCTTCGCCACGGTGATGAGCCTCGTGCTCGTTCTGGTCGGGCTCGTCTCCTACGAGCGGCTCAGCGTGCGCGAATATCCGGCTATCGACCCGCCGGTCATCACCGTCGAGACGACCTATCCCGGGGCCAGCGCGCCGATCGTCGAAACCCAGGTAACCCAGGTATTGGAGGACTCGCTCGCCGGCATCGAGGGCATCGACTTCATCACCTCGATCAGCCGTCAGGAATCGAGCCAGATCACCGTCACCTTCAAGCTCGATCGCAATCAAGACTATGCCGCAGCCGACGTCCGCGATCGCGTCGGACGGGTGCGCGGCCGGCTGCCGCAGGAAATCGAGGAGCCGATCATCCAGAAGCGCGAGGCCGACGCCCAGCCGGTCCTCTTTATTGCTTTCTACAGCGAGGAGCATTCCGCACTCGAGATCACCGACTACGCCGACCGCTACGTCAAGGATCAGCTCCAGACCTTGACCGGCGTGGCCGAAGTCAGGCTGTTCGGCGACCGGCGCTATTCGATGCGCATCTGGCTCGACCCGGAGCGCCTCGCGGCCTTCCAACTCACCCCGCAAGACATCGAGGCCGCTCTGCGTCGGCAGAACGTCGAGGTGCCCTCGGGCCGGATCGAAAGCCTACAACGCGAATTCACCGTTCTGGCCGAGACCGACCTGCGCACCCCTGAACAGTTCAATGATCTAATCATTAAGGAAACGAACGGCTATCTCGTGCGGCTTCGGGAAGTCGGCTATGCCGAACTCGGCGCGCTCGACGAGCGGCGCATCGTGCGTTTCAACGGCCAGCCCGCCATTGCTCTTGGCGTCGTCAAGCAAGCCACCGCCAATCCGCTCGAAGTCTCCGAAGCAGTTCGACAGGTGCTGCCGAGCATTACCAACACGTTGCCGACCGGCATGCAGGCCAGAGTTGCGCACGACAAGTCGGTGTTTATCGCCGAGTCGATCAAGAACGTGTATCGGACCATCGGCGAAGCCGTCATATTGGTGATCTTCATCATCTTTCTGTTCTTGCGCTCGATCCGCGCGACCTTGATTCCGCTGGTCACCATACCCGTGTCGCTGATCGGCGCCTTCGCCCTGATGCTGGCCCTCGGCTTCTCCATCAACACGCTCACCTTGCTCGCATTAGTTCTGGCCATCGGGCTGGTTGTGGACGACGCCATCGTCATGCTGGAGAACATTTACCGCCACGTCGAAGCGGGCATGAGTCCGGTGAAGGCCGCGTTGATCGGCAGCCGCGAAATCAGTTTCGCCGTCATCGCCATGACCGTCACGCTGGCAGCGGTCTATGCGCCGATCGGCTTCATGACCGGACTGACGGGACGCCTTTTCACCGAGTTTGCCTGGACCCTGGCCGGCGCGGTGATCGTTTCGGGCTTCGTGGCGCTGACGCTCTCGCCGATGATGTGCTCGAAGCTCCTGAAACACAGCGACAACCACAATCTATTTTATCGCGTCATCGAGCGGTGTCTGAACGGAATCAGCTGGGTCTATCGGATGATCCTGCATGGGGCGCTTGCGGCCCGGCCGCTTGTGCTGCTGATCGGCCTTGGCGTCGCCGGGGCGAGCTATTTCCTGTTCGACTCTCTGAAGAGCGAATTGGCGCCGCTGGAGGACCAGGGCACCATCATTACCGTCTTCCGGGCGCCCGAGGGCGCCACCATTGACTACACCGACGCCTACGGCAAGCAAATCGAGGAGATCGCCCTCAAGGTGCCGGAGGCCGACCGGGTCTTCCTAGTGTCGGGCAATCCTACCGTCTCGCAGGGCCGCGTGATCTTGCGTGTCATCCCGTGGGACGAGCGGGAGCGCACGCAGCAAGAGATCGCGCGTTCGATTGCGCCGGAAATCGTCGCCGTGCCCGGCGTCGTCGCCTTTCCCAGCAACCCGCCATCGCTTGGCCAGCACTCGCGGTCGAAGCCGGTCAACTTCGTGATTCAAACGTCGCGGCCGTATACCGAGCTGCAGGAGATGGTCGATGCGCTGCTGGTCAAGGCGCAGGACTACCCCGGCCTCGTTGACATCGACAGCGACCTAAAGCTCAATTCGCCCCAACTCGACATATCGGTGGACCGGGAGAAGGCCGCGTCGATGGGAGTCGAGATCGATACGCTCGGCCGGACGCTCGAAACCATGCTCGGCGGGCGCCAAGTGACGCGCTTCAAGCAGGATGGCGAGCAATATGACGTGGTGGTCAAGATAGCCGACGTCGATCGCCGCAACCCGGATGACATGCGCCGGATCTATGTCCGCGGTACGGACGATTCGATGATCCCGCTCTCCAACCTGATCACCATCAAGGAGACCGTGGCGCCGAAGGAGCTCAACCACTTCAATCAGCTGCGCGCCGCGACGGTCACTGCCCAGCTCGCGCCGGGCTACACGCTGAGCGACGCGCTGGTCTTTCTCGAACAGGCGGCGGCGGAGACTCTCCCCACCACGGCCTATATCGAATACGCGGGCGA
>JAWOJH010000229.1:0-3331 GCA_046481725.1 Methyloceanibacter sp.
GTTCCGTCTTGGGTTTGGTCTCATCCGGGATCCGGGCCGGTTCGGGTTGGGGGGCCGGCCTGGGTGGTTCCTGCTTGACCAGCATGGCGATGCGTTCCGGTATTTCGAACTCGGCCACGGACCGGTCCGGAAGTGGTACGGTGATCAGGGGGATGACCGCGCCGAAGAAAAAGCAGATCAGCAGGGCCACCAAAACGGCGCGGCGGAAACGGCGCTCGCTTTCACCCCCCTTGGTCCAAGGCATGATCATATCACGCCATGGCGTGGCTGAAATACCAGCCGCTGACGGCGGCGGCGGGCCACATGGCGAACGATTCGGTGAGTTCGATGCCGGCATGGGTCACCGGATCGATGAGCCGCCACAGCAGCGCCTTTTCGGTATGGTCCGGACAGGCGGGATAGCCGGGCGCGGGACGGACGCCGCGGTATTCCTCCTTGATGAGATCGTCGTTGTTCAGCTTTTCGCCCTCGGCATAGCTCCAGAACTCCTTGCGCACGCGCTCGTGGAGAAGTTCGGCGAAGGATTCTGCGAGCCGGTCGGCGAGCGCCTTCAGCATGATCGCGCGATAGTCGTCATGGTCGGCCTCGAAGCGTGAGACGTGCTCGTCGATGCCGATGCCGGCAGTGACCGCGAAGGCGCCGATATAGTCGTTGATGCCGGTCGACTTCGGCGCGATGAAATCAGCCAGACACTGATTGGGACGCCCCGGGGGCTTCTGGTTCTGCTGGCGCAGGTGGTGCAGGGTGGTGAGTACCGTGCTGCGCCCGGCATCGGCGTAGAGTTCGATGTCGTCGTCGTTGACCTGATTGGCCGGGAACAGGCCGAATACGGCGCGCGCCTGCAGCCAGTTGCCGTCGATGATCTGTTTGAGCATGGTCTGGGCGTCATCGAACAACTGCCGCGCGTGTTCGCCGACCATCGGATCCTTGAGGATCTTCGGGTAACTGCCGGCCAGTTCCCAGGTTTTGAAGAACGGCGTCCAGTCGATGTACTTGGCGATGTCGTTGAGCGAGTAATCCTCGAATACCTTGAGTCCGAGCAGCTTCGGTGTCGGCGGCGCGTAATCGCGCCAGTCGATCGGCGTCTTGTTGGCGCGCGCCTCGGCGAGTGTCAACCAGTCGGTCTTGCGCGACTTGCCCTTGTGCATCGCGCGCACGCCCTCGTACTCCGTCTTGATCTTGGCGATGTAATCGGTCGCCATGCCCTCGCTGACCAGATTTTGCGCCACGCCCACTGCACGCGAGGCATCCTTCACATAGACAGTGGTGCCGGCGTAGTTCGGTTCGATCTTCACTGCCGTATGCACGCGCGAGGTGGTAGCTCCCCCGATCAGCAGCGGTACGCTGAACCCCAGGCGTTGCATCTCCTTGGCGACATGCGCCATCTCGTCCAGCGACGGTGTGATGAGTCCGGACAGGCCGATGATGTCGACGTTCTCGGCCTTGGCGGTATCGAGGATCTTTTGCGTAGGCACCATCACGCCAAGGTCGATGACCTCGAAGTTGTTGCATTGCAGGACCACACCGACGATGTTCTTGCCGATATCGTGCACGTCGCCCTTGACGGTCGCCATGAGGATCTTGCCCTTCGCCCTCGCCGTGGCATCCTTTTCGGACTCGATATAGGGCAGCAGATGGGCCACGGCCTTTTTCATCACGCGAGCGGATTTGACCACCTGCGGCAAGAACATCTTGCCGGCGCCGAATAGGTCGCCGACTACGTTCATGCCGTCCATCAGCGGGCCTTCGATCACCTGGATCGGGCGCGCAAACTGCTGGCGGCATTCCTCGGTGTCGATTTCCACAAAGGCATCGATGCCTTTGACCAGCGCGTGCTCCAGGCGTTTGGTCACAGGCCAGTCGCGCCATTCGAGATCTTCCTTCTTTTCCACGCCACCGCCGTCGCCTTTGTATCGGGCGGCGATTTCCAGCAGGCGTTCGGTCGCATCGGGTCGGCGGTTGAGCACCACGTCCTCGACATGCTCGCGCAGTTCGGCCGGAATCTCTTCGTAGATGGCGAGCTGCCCGGCGTTGACGATACCCATGTCCATGCCGGCCTGAATGGCGTGATACAGAAACACGGCGTGGATCGCCTCGCGCACCGCGTCGTTGCCGCGAAACGAGAATGACACGTTGGACACGCCGCCACTTATCCTGGCGTGCGGCAGAGTCTGCTTGATGATGCGTGTGGCTTCGATAAAGTCCACGCCGTAGTTGTTATGCTCCTCGATGCCGGTGGCGATGGCGAAGATGTTCGGATCGAAGATGATGTCCTCGGGCGGAAAGCCGACCTGCTCGGTGAGAAGCTTGTAGGCGCGTGCGCAGATCCCCACCTTGCGCGCCTGGGTGTCCGCCTGGCCGGTCTCGTCGAAGGCCATGACGATCACCGCCGCGCCGTACTTGCGGCACAGCTTGGCGTGTTCGATGAACGTGGCCTCGCCTTCCTTCATGGAGATCGAATTGACGATGCCCTTGCCCTGAATGCATTTCAGGCCGGCTTCGAGTATCTCCCACTTGGAGGAATCGAGCATGATCGGCACGCGCGAGATGTCCGGCTCGCCGGCGATCAGATTGAGGAAGGTCACCATGGCTTCGCGGCCGTCGAGCATGCCTTCGTCCATGTTGATGTCGATGACCTGCGCGCCGCTCTCGACCTGTTGGCGCGCGACCACCAGCGCCTTGTCGTATTCGCCGTTCAGGATCATTTTCTTGAACAGCGCCGAGCCGGTGACGTTGGTGCGCTCGCCGACGTTCACGAACAGCGAATCCTCGCGGATGTTGCACGGCTCCAGGCCGGCCAGCCGCAGAGTGTGGTCGTGTGCGGGGATCTTGCGCGGCGGGAACTTCGCGACCGCTTCGGCGATGGCCTTGATGTGCGCCGGCGTCGTACCGCAGCAGCCGCCGATGATGTTGAGGAAACCCGCCTGCGCCCATTCGGCGATTTCCCTGGCCATGGCCTCGGGCGATTCGTCGTACTCGCCGAATTCGTTGGGCAGACCGGCGTTGGGATGGGCGTTCACGCCGCAGTCGGCGATGCCGGCGAGTTCCTCGATATGCTCGCGCAACTGCTTGGCGCCGAGCGCGCAGTTGAAGCCGAGCGACACCGGGTGCGCATGGCGCAACGAATTGTAGAAGGCCTCGGCGGTCTGGCCGGACAGGGTGCGGCCGGAGGCGTCAGTTATGGTGCCGGAGATCATGACAGGCAGGCGTTTGCCCGTGTCTTCGAAATAGCTCTCCACCGCGAACACCGCGGCCTTGGCGTTCAGCGTATCGAAGATGGTCTCGATGAGGATGATATCGGCACCGCCGTCGATCAGGGCCTTGGTGGCTT
>JAWOJH010000023.1:0-3049 GCA_046481725.1 Methyloceanibacter sp.
GTCAACCGGCCGGTGGGCAGCGACCGATGTTCGGCGGAGGCAGTCCAGTCTTTGCGCAAATGCCGGCCTATACGCCGGTCATCCGTGGCCCCGAGGCCGCTCCGCCGCCGCCTCACGCTCCGCAGCCTGCCTACAATCCCTACGCCGCGCCGCAACCTAGCCAGCCTCCAGCCTCGGGTCACAGTTACCCCAATCCGCAGACGCCGCCGCCGCTCGCCTATCCAGGCGCCAACCCGCCCCCGGCGCCGAATTATCAAGGTTCCCAACCCGCTGCCGCGCCGAATTATCACCCAGCGCCGCAGCAGCCGCAGCCGAGCTATCAGACCGCCGCGCCGCAGTCGAACTACCAGACGAGCGCACCGTCGCCGCAGCCGAATTATCAGACCACACCGTCGCCGCAGCCGGGCCATCAGCCTGCCGCGCCCTCGGGCCAGCCCCATTATCTCGACATTCAGGGCTTGCAGTCCGGGCCGAGCCATCACCCTGCGGACTTCTCACCGCAATCCTATCGTCCCGCCGGCCAGCCTGGGTCGACGCAGGGCTTTTCCGCCGAGCACGCCGCGCCGCAGACCTATCCCGGGGCTGACTATGGCGATGCGCAAGGCTTCGCGCCCCAGCCTTACCAGGACCAGTCTTTCGCCGATGCGAGCTCCCCCGAGCCGCCCTCGAACGATGCAAGCTTCCCCGAGAGCAGCTTCGACCAGAATTTCGCCGAGCCCGCCTTCGGCAATCAGACTTTTGCCAAAGCGAATTTCGGCGATGCGAGCTTCCCCGAACCGCAGAACTTCGACACGAACTTCGCCGATGCCGGCTTTCCGGCGACGCCGTCCTACGGTCATCAGCCCCAGAACGCGCGCGCCGATCAGAGCTTCGAGGCCTTCACCGAGGAGACTCCGCAGGATTACGGCATGGCCGCGGGCGAAGTCCCGCAAAGCGATCCGCGCCGCCAGCTCCAGGCTTTCGATGCGATTTACGATCAGCCGCCGCAGATCGCACTCGGTTCGACCGAGCCGCGCCGCGCCGCCCAGGACTTTGCCGCCCAGGACTTTTATGAGAGCGAGCGGCTTGACGCCGACTTCCTCGACGAGGGGCAGGCCGTACCGCCCCCGGCGGCGCGTTCGAAGTTCGCCATCGGCCGCCGCAGTATCTTCATGGTGGGCAGCGCCCTGCTCGGCGCCATCGCCCTCGGCGGCGCGCTCGCTTTCGCCTACAAGCAGAGCGGCGGCGGCCTGTCTAACGGCGAGCCGCCCTTGGTGACGGCCGACAACCGGCCGGTCAAGGAGATGCCGGAGGAGCCCGGGGGCAAGGAATTCCCGCACAAGAACAAACTGATCTACGACCGCCTGACCAATGGCGAGGAGCCTGAGGCCGAGCGGCTGGTGCCGCGCCAGGAGAACGTCGCCGTGCCGGCGCTGCCGCCGTCCCTGGAGACGGCCGGCATGCCTCAGCCGGTCGCGAGCACCGATCTCGGCGTGCCGCCTACCACCCAAGCGGTCGGTGGCGACCAGATGGCGGTCGCCCCGGTCGATGACGGCACCATGCCCGACGGTGGACCGCGCCGCGTGAAGACCATGGTCGTCCGTCCCGACGGCTCGATGATGGAACAGGAGCCCTCCGCCGCGATTCCCGAAATGCCCGGCGAGCCGCAGATGCTGGCGGCGGCAACGCCGCCTGCGGCGCCGCAGGGAGTGGCTGCCCTGCCGGCCCCGCCGCCCCCGCCGGCACCACAGGCCGCCCCGCAGCAGACCGCAGCCGCGGCGCCGGCAGCAGCTCCGGCGGCGGCCCCAACCAAATTCGTGGTGCAGGTGGGTGCGCATAAGAGCCAGGCCGAAGCTTTGGCCATCTATGCCGACATCCAGCAAAAGAACCCGGCCCTGCTCGGCGGCTACAGCCCGATGCTCCAGAAGGCCAGCGTCAGCGGCGGCACCATGTATCGCCTGCGCGTGGGCCCGATGGAGAATAAAGGCGCCGCCGACAAGCTTTGTCAGCAGTTGAAGGCGCAGGGCACCGACTGCTTCGTGGCCTCGCAGTAGCGGCAAGGCTCGGGACTTGACCGCGCACCGCGACGCAGGCTAACCCGCGCCGTGGACTTCAAAGCCTTCATTTCAGGCTGCGCCGGCCTCGCGCTCAGCGATGACGAGCGGCGCTTCTTTGCCGCGACGCGCCCTTGCGGCCTCATCCTGTTCGCCCGCAATTGCGGCACGCCGCAGCAGATCCGGTCGCTGGTGGCCGATTACCGGGATGCGGTCGAGAGCGACGAGGTTCTGGTGCTGATCGACCAGGAGGGGGGCCGGGTGCAGCGTCTGCGCGCGCCCCAATGGCGGACCATGCCGCCCGCGCGCTGCTATGGACGTCTGTATGCGACCGATCCCGAACTGGCGAAGCGCGCGGCGTTTGCCGGCGCCAGGCTGATCGCGCAGGAACTGCACGGCCTCGGCATCAACGTCAACACCACGCCGGTTCTCGACGTGCCGCAACCGGGCGCGCATGAGATCATCGGCGACCGCGCCTACGCCACCGATCCCGAAGTCGTCGCCGCGCTCGGCCGGGCGGTGATGGATGGCTGCCTTGCCGGCGGCGTGCTGCCGGTCATCAAGCATGTGCCGGGCCATGGCCGCGCCTTGGCCGACAGCCATCTTTCGCTCCCCCAGATCGATGTCGACGCGGCCGCGCTCGAAGACTTCGACTTCAAACCGTTCCACGCGCTGCGCGACGCGCCGCTCGCTATGACCGCCCATGTCCTGATACCGGCCTTCGACGACCGGCGACCAGCGACCACCTCGCCAGTTATAATGGGCGAAGTGATTCGAAATCGGATCGGGCTGACGGGGCTTGTGATGAGCGACGATCTTGGCATGAAAGCGCTGCGCGGCCCCTTCAGCGAACGCGCTCGCGACACGATCGCGGCGGGCTGCGATGTTGCCCTGCATAAACGACATCGAAGCTGCCGCTGTCGAACGGCAATGTCACGCCCTGGATGCGCTCTAGCGCTACGCCCGTGACGCCGAATGGAGCCGTACCGTGATCGGTCATATTCGCCTGCTCCTTA
>JAWOJH010000039.1:0-31081 GCA_046481725.1 Methyloceanibacter sp.
CCCGGCATGTATATCGGCGGCACCGACGAGAAGGCGATGCACCACCTGTTCGCCGAGGTACTGGACAACGCCATGGACGAGGCAGTGGCGGGGCACGCCGACCATATCACCGTCGCGCTGGAAGAGGACGGCTTCCTGACGGTGACGGATAATGGCCGCGGCATCCCGGTCGACCCGCACCCGAAGTTCAAGAAGAAGTCCGCGCTGGAAGTGATCATGACCACGCTGCATGCGGGAGGGAAGTTCAACTCCAAGGTCTATGAGACCAGCGGCGGCCTGCACGGCGTCGGCGTCTCGGTCGCCAACGCGCTCTCCGAAACCATGGAGGTCGAGGTCGCCCGCGGGCAGAAGCTGTATCGGCAGACCTTTACACGCGGCACGCCGGACGGCCCGTTGAAAAATCTTGGGCCGATCAAGAACCGCCGCGGCACCAGGGTCCGCTTCCAGCCCGACCACAAGATTTTCGGCAAGGGCGCGGCGTTCAAGCCGGCGCGGCTGTTCCGCATGGCGCGCTCCAAGGCCTATCTGTTTCGCGGGGTGGAGATCAGATGGTCCTGCGCCAAGGCGCTGCTCGCCGGTGACGACCAGACGCCGGAGAGCGCCGTTTTCCATTTCCCCGGCGGCTTGAAGGATTTTCTCCAGGACCGCATCGCAGGGCAGACCACCGTCGCCAATGAGATTTTTGCCGGGCGGATCGACCGGACCAACGGCAACGGCTCGGTGGAATGGGCGATTGCCTGGATCAACGATGACGGTTTCCTGAGTTCCTATTGCAACACCGTGCCAACCGCCGATGGCGGCACGCATGAGGCCGGCTTGCGCGCGGCTCTGGCCAAGAGCTTGCGCGCCTTTGGCGAACTCACCGGCAACAAGCGCGTGGCGCAGGTCACCGCCGACGACGTGCTCGGCACCGCCGCCGCCATGCTCTCCGTCTTCATTCGCGAGCCGGAGTTCCAGGGCCAGACCAAGGACCGGCTGTCTAGCCCCGAGGCCGCCCGCATCGTCGAGAGCGGCTTGCGGGATGCGTTCGATCATTGGCTGACCGGCAATCCGAGCCAAGCCAATCGCCTGCTCGACTGGGTGGTCGATCGCTCCGAGGAACGTCTTCGCCGCCGCAAGGAAAAGGAAATCGGCCGGCAGACGGCGACGCGGCGCTTGCGCCTGCCCGGCAAGCTCGCCGATTGCGCGGCGAGCGGGGCGCAAGGCACCGAGATCTTTATCGTCGAGGGCGACTCGGCCGGCGGCTCTGCCAAACAGGCACGCGACCGGGCGACGCAAGCGGTGTTGCCGTTGCGCGGCAAGATCCTCAACGTCGCCTCGGCCAGTTCGACCAGGCTGGCCGACAATCAGCTCTTGAGCGATCTGATCCAGGCACTCGGCTGCGGCACGGGCCCGCGCTATCGCGAGGAGGATCTGCGCTACGAGAAGGTGGTCGTGATGACGGATGCCGATGTCGACGGCATGCATATCGCCTCGCTCTTGATCACCTTCTTCTATCGCGAGATGCGGGGACTGATCGACGGTGGGCACCTTTATCTTGCCGTGCCGCCGCTCTACCGGCTGAGCCAGGGCGCCAAGAGTTTCTATGCGCGCGATGAAGCGCATAAAGCGGCGCTGCTCGCCAAGGAGTTCAACGGCAAGGGCAAGGTCGACGTTTCCCGTTTCAAAGGCTTGGGCGAGATGCTGCCTAGGCAGTTGAAGGAGACGACCATGGACCCGAAGGCGCGTACGCTGCTTCGGGTCGAGATCGCCGTCGACGACGATAAGAGCACGGGCAAGCTGGTCGATCAGCTGATGGGCAACAAGCCCGAAGCCCGCTTCCGCTTCATCCAGGAACGCGCCGAATTCGCCAAGCCCGACGAATTGGATATTTGATCACAGCCAGCGTGGGACGCGCGCCTGGTAGCGGCGATAGGCGTCGCCGAATTGCCGCTCGAGATAGGCCTCTTCCCGCTCGACCACGCCGCGCCGCAGGACGATGAGCACCGGTATCAGCAGCAGCAACACCCAAAAGCTCGTCAGCAGGATGGCCAGCCCGAAATAGGCCAGCACGAAGCCCACATAGATCGGATTGCGGGTGACGGCATAAGGCCCGGTCACGACCAATGCGGTAGACGGCTCGCCGGGCACGACGCTGGTGCCCGCGGCGCGAAAGCTGCGCACCGAAGCGACCGCCAGCCCGAGCCCGATCAGGACGAAGCCGAGCCCGGTCATCAGCGCGAGCGTGTTCGGGCGGCCGAGCCCCGGCCCCAATGGAAAGACCCAACTCAGCAGGCAGCCAAGCACCAGCGCACCGAGAAACAAAAAGGGCGGCTTGATCGCCACATCGGCAGCTTCAGTTTTGGGCATGCTTCCGTTGTCCCCTTCTTGGCCCCTTGGCATTACGGCATCCCCATATAACGGCGGTTTTAACGGGGGTTTCATGCCCCGAACAGATTTGCCCCTTGCATGGACCGGTCCGGCCCCTTATTTGAGGGGTAAGCTTTGCAGGGTATATTTGCAGGGTATATTTGCAGGGTATATCCGTCGCATTGCCATAGTCGAACATTGCGCACCGGCTGCGAATCGTTGCAGCAAGTAGTAGCGCCTTAAGAGAAAGAAGATACGCGCGGCGCTTCGGCCCCGCGCGGAATTTTAGCTAACGCATGAGCTTCACAAATCTTGGTCTAAGCCCGAAAGTCGTATCTGCCGTCGAAGCGGCGGGTTTCCAATCCCCTACCCCAATTCAAGCTAAAGCCGTCCCGATCGCCGTCACCGGACGCGACGTGCTCGGCATCGCCCAGACCGGGACCGGCAAGACCGCGTCCTTCGTGCTGCCGATGCTGACCCGGCTCGAACGTGGACGCGCGCGGGCGCGCATGCCGCGCTCCTTGATCCTGGAACCGACCCGCGAACTCGCCGCCCAGGTCGCCGAGCATTTCGAGATCCTCGGCAAGAACCATCGGCTGACCGTCGCGCTGCTGATCGGCGGCGTGTCCTACGACGATCAGGACCGCAAACTCGACCGCGGCGCCGATGTGGTGATCGCCACGCCAGGCCGCCTGCTCGACCATTTCGAGCGCGGCAAGCTGCTGTTGAACGGCATCGAGATCCTGGTGGTCGACGAGGCCGATCGCATGCTCGATATGGGCTTCATTCCCGACATCGAGCGTATCTGCAAGCTCCTCCCCTTCACGCGGCAGACCTTGTTCTTCTCCGCGACCATGCCCTCCGAAATTCAACGCCTGGCCGATAAATTTCTGCATAGCCCCGAACGGATCGAAGTCGCTCCGCAATCCACCGCCGCGGCGACCATCGTGCAGAGATTGAAGAAGGCGCCCGACGATCCCGCCGGCAAACGCGAGGCGCTCAGGGCTTTGATGCGGGAGATCGACGTAAAGAACGCCATCATCTTCTGCAATCGCAAAAAGGATGTCGGCATCGTCTATCGGTCGCTGCTCCGGCATGGTTTCAACGTCGGCGCGCTGCACGGGGACCTGGACCAGCATCAGCGCACGGCGACACTCGACGCCTTCCGCAACGGCACGATCGCCTTCCTGGCGGCGAGCGACGTGGCCGCCCGCGGCCTCGATATTCCCGACGTCAGCCATATCTTCAATTACGACGTTCCCATCCATCCTGAAGACTATATTCACCGCATCGGCCGCACGGGCCGCGCCGGACGCGAAGGCTTCGCCGCCATGCTGGTGACGCCCAAAGACGTCAAGGCGCTCAAGGCGATCGAGAGATTGCTGCGGCAGGAAATCCCATGGATCGACGGCGCCCCTAGCGAGGCGGGTCCGGCGGAAGCGGCGGAGGCCAGGCCGGACGGAAATGGGCGCAGCCGCCGCGGCGGAAGGCGCGGCAAGCGCGGTTCGGGTTCGGGGGCACAAGCGGCCAATCCCGCCAGACGGCAGGACACCAACGGCACCGAGGGGAAAAAGCGGGACGAGCGCCGGAACGATCACCGGCACCAGCAGCAGAAGCACCACGGCGAGCGGAAAGCGAACCCGGTCGTGCATGGCGTACCGGCGGAGCGCTCGCAAAACCACGCGCCACAGTCATCGCGCGGCAAAGAGCAGGGCATGGGTGATCATGTCCCAGCCTTCATGATGCGCCCGGTCCGGGTGACTTAGTCCAGAAACTCAAAGTCACGTTTCATCCCTCCCCTTGATGGGGACGGCGCCGCCGCGATTTGCCTTGGCGTTCGGGGTGGGGTGCATTCGACAGACGCTCGTTCTGCGAACTGACGCCCCCCCTCACCGGCGCGCCAAAGCGCGCGCCGACCTCCGACGAGAAGAGGGACCTGTTAGGACGTCTTTTCGGGAGCTTCAGCGGCGGGCTGGAGCGTGACCGACTCGCCGCAGCCGCAGGCGCTCGTCTGGTTCGGGTTGTTGAACACGAAGCCGGATCGCATGCGGTCGCTGCGGTAATCCATCTCGGTGCCGAGCAGGAACATCACCGCGGTCGGGTCGATCAGCAGCTTCACGCCCTTGTCCTCGACCAGTTCGTCATGCGGCCCACGCGCCTCGGCATAGGACATGGTGTATTCCATGCCGGCGCAACCGCCATTCTTCACGCCGATGCGCACGCCTTCCACCGCCTTGCCGGAGGCGGCAGCCAACGCCCGGAGCCGCTCGGCGGCGGCTTCGGTGAGGCGCATAACTTGGGGCTGAGGTCTGGTCATGACTTCAAATTGGGATAGTTCGAGGGCATGTTCAAGGCTTAGAACATGTTGAGGGCGAGGCGCGCCTCGTCGCTCATGCGCGTCATGTCCCAGGGCGGGTCGAACACGAGCTTGACCTTCACTTGGCCGACGCCGGGCACCGAGGAGACGGCATTCTCCACCCAGCCAGGCATCTCGCCGGCAACCGGGCAACCCGGCGCGGTCAGGGTCATGTCCACTTCGATATTGCGATCGTCATCGACATCCAGCCGATAAATCAGGCCCAGCTCGTAGATATCGACCGGAATTTCCGGGTCGAACACGGTCTTCAGCGCGGTGACGAGATCGCTGTGCAAGCGCTCGAGCTCCTCGGGCGGTATGGCCGAGGCCGCCCCCTCCCCGCCACCGGTCGCGCCGACGCAAGCCTTGATCTCGGCCGGCTCGTCTTCGGTCGCCTCGGGCCCGGTCCTGCGGACCGCAGCCTCATCTTTTTGAGTCTTCTCAATCATTTCGGCCATGGCCTTAAGTGAACATCTCACGCGCCTTGTGCAGAGCCTCGACCAGAACGTCGACCTCTCCGACAGTATTATACATGGCGAAGGAAGCCCGGCATGTCGAGGTGGTGCCGTAGCGGGCCAAAAGCGGCTCCGCGCAATGGGTTCCGGCCCTGACCGCGACGCCATAGCGGTCGAGGATCGTGCTCACGTCATGCGGATGGGCGCCCTCCATGTTGAAGGAGATGATGCTGCCCTTGTCCTTGGCCCGGCCGTAGATGCGCAGCCAGTTCAATTCGCTAAAGCGCTGCATGGCGTAGTCGAGCAGCACGTCCTCGTGCGCCTTGATGCGCTCGCGGCCGACGCTCTCGACATAATCGATCGCCGCGCCGAGCCCGATCGCCTGGACGATGGCGGGCGTGCCCGCCTCGAACCGGTGCGGCGGCTTGGCATAGGTCACCTCCTCGGTGGTGACATAGCCGATCATCTCGCCGCCGCCCTGATAGGGGCGCATGGTCTCCAACAGCTCCTTCTTGCCGTAGAGCACGCCGATGCCGGTCGGGCCGTAGAGCTTGTGGCCGGTGAAGGCATAGAAATCGACGTTCAAGTCCTGCACATCGACCGGAAGATGCACCGCGGCTTGCGCACCATCGGCCAGCACGGGGATACCGCGCTCATGCGCGATCCTGACCACCTCCTTGAGCGGGACGATGGTGCCGAGCACATTGGACATGTGAGTCAAAGCAACGATTTTCGTGCGCGGGCTGATAAGCCGCTCGAGCTCGTCGAGCAGGAAATCGCCATTCTCCGAGATCGGCGCCCATTTCAGTACCGCTCCCTGACGCTCGCGCAGGAAATGCCAGGGCACGATATTGGAATGGTGCTCCATGATGGTGAGCAGGATCTCGTCGCCTTCGCCGATGCGCGGCGCGCCATAGGAGGAGGCAACGAGGTTGACGGCTTCGGTCGCGTTACGGGTGAAGATGATCTCCTCGTCCGACCGTGCATTGATGAAACGCCGCACCTTTTCACGCGCCTGCTCGAAATTGGCGGTGGCGAGATTGCTCAAATGATGCAGCCCTCGATGCACATTGGCGTATTCCTGCCCATAGGCGCGCTGAATGGTCTCCAGCACCTGCCTCGGCTTCTGCGCCGAGGCGCCATTGTCGAGATAGACCAGCTTCTTCCCGTGCACCTTCTCGGCCAGGATCGGAAAATCGCCGCGAATCGCCGCGATGTCGAAGGGCGCTACGATCGCTTGCAGTTCCTTGGTCGACGGTGTGAGTACGGTCATCGGCCGGTCCTTCAATAGCTGACGCCGAGCCATGCAGCGGACGCGCGGGCCAGGGCCTCGCGGATTGTCTCGTCCTCGACCTTCTCGAGCGCCTCGCCGACGAAGGCCTGGATCAGCAGCGCCCGCGCCTCGGCCTCGGGGATGCCGCGCGCCTCCAGGTAGAACAACAGATCGTCGTCGATCTGGCCCGAGGTGGCGCCATGGCCGCAAACCACGTCATCGGCGAAAATCTCCAGCTCCGGCTTGGCGTCGAACTCGGCCGCCTGCGACAGGAGCAACGCTCCCGACATCTGCTTGCCGTCGGTCTTCTGCGCGCCCGGGGAAACGATGATCTTGCCCTGGAACACCCCGCGCGCCTCGTCGTCGAGCACCACCTTGAACAGTTCGCGGCTAGTGCAATGCGGCACGCGGTGCTCGACCAGCATCGTGGTGTCGCAATGCTGCCTGCCGCGCATCAAAAGGGCGCCCGAAACGTCGAGGGCGGCATTCTCGCCGACGAAGGCCGCATAGATCTGGTTGCGGGAGAGCGAAGCGCCGGTCGAGAACTGAAACGCTTCGTAGCGTGACTCTGTGGCAAGCTCGACCAGCCAGGTGGAAAGATGCAGCGCATCGTCCCGTTCGCGCTGAAGCTTGACATGTTTGAGCGCAGCCTTGGGGCCCACCCTGATCTCAGTCGCCGCATTGCGCTGCAGCCCGCGAATGCCGAGGCCGCCGAAGCTTTCGAGCAGCGTCGCCTCGCTGCCGGCTTCGGCGAGGATGAGATTGCGCGTGACGGTAGAGGCGGGCTTGCCCTTGCCGTCGAGTTGAATGAGGTGAACGGGCTTGTCGAGAATCACGCCCTCGCCGATGCGCAGGGCGGCCCCGCCGGTCATCAGCGCGGTGTTGAGGGCGAGCACCGCGTCCTCGCTGCGCGGATTGACCTGGGCGAGCGCAGTCTTGAGCCAGGCCGGGGGCTTCTCCAGAGCCTGGCCGAGCGAAACCGCCTCGACCCCGACCGCCTTCAGCCCGGCAATGTCCGAAAGATCCGTCCTCAAATCGCCCTCGACGACGACCAGACGATAGGCAGGAAGATTGGCGAGGGTCGGCCCGATCGCCCGCTCGAATTCGGCCGCGGCAATTCCCACCCCCTCCGCCTTGAGCAGCGGCAGAACCTCGGTGAGCCGAGCTCGGAGATCGGTGTATTTCCACGCCTCGATGCGGCGATGCGGCAGACCGAGGCGCGCATAAGTCTCGATGGCCTTGGTCCGCAAGCCGGCAATGAAGGGATCGCCCGCGCCTGGCAGCGCCTTCCCGGCGCTCGCGAACAAATCGAGAAGCTCCTGCTCGGCCTTGGTCCTGAACTGCTGGACTGGCAGGTCCATGTCGCCCCCTTTAAGCGGCCGCTTCGCCGAACTCGGCGTAGCCCGTCTGTTCAAGTTCAAGCGCAAGCTCTGGCCCGCCCGAGCGCGCCACCCTGCCCTCCGACAGCACATGCACGCGGTCGGGCACGATGTAGTTCAACAGCCGCTGATAGTGGGTGATGACGAGCATGGCGCGGTCGGGCGCGCGCAGCGCATTCACGCCTTCGGCGACGATGCGCACCGCATCGATGTCGAGGCCTGAATCGGTCTCGTCCAGCACGCAAAGCGAGGGCTCGAGCAGCGCCATTTGCAGGATCTCGTTGCGCTTTTTCTCGCCGCCCGAAAACCCGACATTGAGCGGGCGCTTGAGCATGTCGGGGTCGATCTTGAGTTCCTTCGCCTTCTCCCGCACCAGTCGCAGGAAATCGGGGGTCGACAGCTCTTCCTCGCCGCGCGCCTTGCGCACCGCATTCACCGCCGTGCGCAGAAAGGTCATGGTGGCGACCCCGGGAATCTCCAACGGATATTGGAAGGCCAGGAACACGCCGGCGGCGGCGCGTTCGGACGGATCCATGGCGAGCAGATCTTCGCCCTTCCAGGTGACGGAGCCGGCGGTGACCTCGTAGTCCTCCTTGCCGGCCAGCACATAAGCCAACGTGGACTTGCCGGAGCCGTTAGGCCCCATGATGGCGTGCACTTCGCCGGCGGGCAGCGTGAGGTCGAGACCTTTTAGGATCTCGCGGCCATCGACGTTGACGTGCAAATTCTTGATCTCAAGCATTACGAAGTCTTCCTAAGTCTCTGACGATGAATCTCGATTTCGGAAAGCCTTAGCCGACCGAGCCTTCCAGGCTGATGCCGATCAGCTTTTGGGTCTCGGCCATGAACTCCATGGGGAGCTGCTGCAGCACGTCGCGCACGAAGCCGTTGACGATCAGTGCTACCGCCTCCTCTGCGGAAAGCCCGCGCGAGAGGCAATAGAACAGCTGGTCGTCGGAGATCTTCGAGGTGGTCGCCTCGTGCTCGAAGGTCGCGCTCGCGTTCTTCGCCTCGATATAGGGCACGGTATGCGCGCCGCATTTGTCGCCAATCAAGAGCGAGTCGCAATTGGTGAAGTTGCGCGCGTTGGTCGCCCGGCGATGCGCCGACACCAACCCGCGATAGGTATTGTTGGAATGGCCGGCGGCGATGCCCTTTGAGATGATGCGGCTCGACGTGTCCTTGCCGAGATGGATCATCTTGGTACCTGAATCGACCTGCTGATAGCCGTTGGAGATGGCGATCGAGTAAAACTCACCGCGACTGCCGTCGCCGCGCAGGATGCAGCTCGGGTACTTCCAGGTGATGGCCGAGCCGGTCTCGACCTGGGTCCAGGAGATCTTGGAGCGAGCCCCGCGGCAATCGCCACGCTTGGTGACGAAATTGTAGATGCCGCCCTTGCCCTGCTTGTCGCCGGGATACCAGTTCTGCACCGTGGAATATTTGATCTCGGCGTCGTCGAGCGCGACCAGCTCGACCACGGCAGCGTGCAGCTGGTTCTCGTCCCGCATCGGCGCGGTGCAGCCTTCGAGATAGCTCACATAGGAGCCCTTGTCGGCGATGATCAGAGTACGCTCGAATTGGCCGGTCTGCTCGGCATTAATGCGGAAATAGGTGGACAGCTCCATCGGGCAGCGCACGCCGGGCGGCACATAGACGAATGAGCCGTCGGAGAACACCGCCGAATTCAGGGTCGCGTAGAAATTGTCGGTAATCGGTACCACCGAGCCGAGATATTTGCGCACCAGCTCCGGATGGGTCTTCACCGCCTCGGAGACCGAGGAGAAGATCACGCCGGCCTTGGCCAGCTCCTCCTTGAAGGTGGTGACCACCGACACGGAATCGAACACGGCATCGACCGCGACCCGGCCTTCGACCCGAGCGCCCTCGACCCCGGCCAGCACTTTCTGCTCCGACAGCGGAATACCCAGGCGCTCATAGGTCCGCAGCAGCTCGGGATCGACCTCGGCCAAACTCTTCGGGCCTTCGGTGCTCTTCGGCGCGGAGTAGTAATAGAGATCTTGGAAATCGATCTTGGGGTGGACGACGTTCGCCCATTTCGGCTCCTGCATGGTGAGCCAGCGGCGATAGGCCTCCAGCCGCCAGTCGAGCAGCCAGTCAGGCTCGCCCTTCTTGGCCGAGATGAAGCGGACAATGTCCTCGTTCAGGCCCTTGGGAGCCCTGACCGACTCGATATCGGTGGAGAAGCCGTATTTGTACTGGTCGACGTCGATCTCTTTGACGCGAGCGACGGTCTCTTGCACGGCTGGCATGGCCTACTCCAAATCCTCTCTTGGCAGCGCTATGCCGCCGCTCTCGGCCTCAGCCGCTGCTTCAGCTCGGCAAAGGCCTTCAGGAAATTGTCGATATCGTCACCCTTGGTCGCAAAACCAAGGCTGACGCGAATTGCACCTTGAGCCACCTCTTCCGGCACGCCCATGGCGCTCAAAACATGCGAGGTCTCGACCTTGCCCGACGAGCAGGCGCTCCCCGCGCTCACGGCAACACCCGCCAGATCGAGCCCGATCACCAAAGTCTCGGCCTTGACGCCCGGCACGGCGATGCAGCTCGTATTGGGCAGCCGCTCGACCTTTGCCGATAAAACGACGGCATCCGGCTCGATCGCCAAAGCCTCCTTTTCCAGCGCGTCGCGCAGCAGCGCAATCTGACCTGCCCTCGCCAGATCGGCGCGGGCTAGCTCGGCCGCGACGCCGAACCCGACAATGCCGGCGACATTCTCCGTACCGCCCCGGCGGCGCCGCTCCTGGCCGCCGCCTTTGATCAGCGGATCGACCGAAGCGCCATTGCCGAGTACCAGCGCGCCGATGCCCTTGGGTCCGCCGATCTTATGGGCAGACAGGCTCAGCAAGTCGGCGCCGAGCGCCGCAATGTCGAGCTTGATCCGCCCCGCTGCCTGAACGGCATCGGTATGGAGCAGCCCGCCGGCGCTGTGGACGATCTTTGAAGTTCTCGCGACCGGCTGAATTGCGCCGGTTTCATTGTTGGCGGCCATTAGCGAAACCAACGGCTTCCAGCCCCCTAGATGGTGCTTCTCAAGCTCACTCGCAAGCAGTTCGAGGTCTATAACACCGTCCTGAGTGACCGGAACTCGCGTGGTGGTCTCGGGGTAGAATCGGCCTCCGGCCAGGACGGAGGGATGCTCAATGGCGGAAAGATAGCAGTGCCAAGCGCCGGCGCCATGCGCGGCGAGCGCCAGCACATTGGCCTCGCTGCCGCCGCTGGTGAAGATCACATCCTCGGGGCGTGCGCCGGCGAGCGCCGCAACCTTGGCGCGGGCGTCCTCGACCAAGGCACGCGCCGCCCGCCCCTCGGCATGGACCGAAGAGGGATTGCCGTAGACCGACAGCGCCGCGGCGATAGCCTCGCGGACTTCGGGCCGAAGCGGCGCGGTGGCGTTGTAATCGAGATAGGAGCGCTGGATCATGCAGTTACACAGCTCGCGGCAAAGCGCCGCCCGTTAACGCTTGCACGAGCCCCCGTCACGCGTGCTATGAAGCGCGGCCCGCGCCACCCCAAGTGCCCAGCGATCCCGGAGCGGCCTTGTTTGGAACAATTCTAAGATTAAGTTGTATAGGTTTCCAAGGGGGCAGAGTCAAGTTTTGCAGCGGCGGACCCACGCTTCCCATCTTGTTGATCAAGCCCATATCTACTCGGTTTCCCTGTGACGCAACGCGTGTCGAGGCCAGTCATTCATGCCTGAAGTGAATATCAGCGGCCCCGCCGGCCGGATCGAGGCCCGCTATCACCATGAGCCCGGGCCGAACGCGCCCGTAGCGCTGATCCTGCATCCTCATCCGCAATTCGGCGGCACGATGAACAACCAGGTGGTTTACCACCTCTACTACGCCTTTCAGCGCAGAGGCTTCTCGGTGTTGCGCTTCAATTTCCGTGGCGTCGGCCGAAGCGAGGGGCTGTTCGACAACGGCCCCGGCGAACTTGCCGATGCGGCCACTGCGCTCGACTGGCTGCAGGCCTATAACACCGACGCTCAGACCTGCTGGATCGCCGGCGTCTCGTTCGGCGCCTGGATCGCCATGCAGCTTTTGATGCGCCGCCCCGAGATCGAAGGTTTCATTTCCGTGGCGCCCCCGGCCAATCTCTACGATTTCACTTTCCTGGCCCCCTGCCCGTCCTCGGGGCTGATGGTCAACGGCGCGAAAGATCGAGTCGTTCCAACGGAGTCCGTGCGCGGGCTGGTCGACCGTCTCAAGACGCAAAAAGGCATCGTCATCGATCATGCGACGGTACCAGACGCCAACCACTTCTTCGAAGGCCGGATGGAAGGCCTCATGGAGGTGGTCGACACCTATCTGGACAAGCGGCTCGGCAAGGCGAAGCGGCGGAAAGACTCGGCCGCCTGAGCCGGTGCGGCCCGGGTCGCGCGCGCCGTACAAACCTGCTAGAGGCTCTGGCACAAGCGAGTCGGCCAGGCATGCCCATGAGCACCGCAAAGTCCGATTTCCTGCACGAGCTTCAGAGCCGCGGCTACGTCCACCAAGTCACTGACGAGCCGAGTCTGAACCAGCTCGCCCGCGTCGAGCGCCTGACCGGCTATATCGGCTTCGACTGCACGGGGCCGAGCCTGCATGTCGGGCATCTCATCAGCATTATGATGCTGCGCAAGTTGCAGCAGACCGGGCATCGCCCGATCGTGCTGATCGGCGGCGGTACGACCAAGGTCGGCGACCCTTCCGGCAAGGACGAGGCGCGCAAGCTCTTGAGCGATGCCGAGATCGCCGCGAACATCGCAGGCATCGAACGCGTCTTCTCGAAATTCCTTAGCTTCGGCACGGGTGGCGGCGACGCGCTGATGGTCAACAACGCCGACTGGCTCGAGACGCTGAATTACATTGATTTCCTGCGCGATTACGGCCGGCATTTCAGCGTCAACCGCATGCTCACCTACGACTCGGTCAAGCTCAGGCTGGAGCGGGAGCAGCCCTTAAGCTTCATCGAGTTCAACTACATGGTGCTTCAGGCTTACGACTTCGTCGAGCTCTATCGGCGCCATGGCTGCCGCTTGCAGATGGGCGGGTCGGATCAGTGGGGCAATATCGTCAGCGGCATCGAGCTTGGCCGCCGGACCGACGGGGTAGAGTTGCTCGGCCTCACTTCGCTGCTGCTGACCACCTCGTCCGGCGCCAAGATGGGCAAGACCGCGCAAGGGGCGGTCTGGCTCAATCCCGACATGCTGTCCCCCTACGACTATTGGCAATACTGGCGGAACACCGAGGACGCAGATGTCGAGCGCTTCCTCAAGCTGTTCACCGAACTGCCGCTCCAGGAGATCGCCAAGCTGGCCAAGCTCGAGGGCGCTGAGCTGAACGAGGCGAAGAAAGTCTTGGCCACCGAAGCGACGGCGCTGGTGCATGGACGCGACGCCGCGGACCGCGCGGCGGAGACGGCCCGCGCAACCTTCGAACAGGGGGTGATCGCTGCGAGCCTGCCCACGCTCGAGATCAAGCGGGCAGAGCTCGAACAAGGGCTGGGCGTGTTGACTGCAAGCCTGCTTGCCAGCTTCGTACAATCCACCGGAGAAGCGCGCCGCCAGATCAAGGGCGGCGGTTTGAAGGTAAACGACGAGGCAGTGACCGACGATCGCCGGCTGCTCTCCCTTTCAGACCTCACCGAGGACGGCGTGATCAAGCTGTCGCTCGGCAAGAAGCGGCACGTATTGATCCGGCCGATCTAGGCCCAGCCCTATTGCGATTCCATGAATTGCATGCCGCCGCCCGGCGTGGCGAAGGTCGACGGCGCGGATGGGGTGGTCGGATCCACCGATCCGGTAAATTCGAAGATTTGCCGGAAGATGCCCGGCGTCATCACCGACATCGGATTGACCAGCACCGACGGCTCGTCGAGCTTACCCTTGATCGCGAAGGTGATGCCGACCACGCCTTCCCCCTGCCTCCCAACCAGCACCCGGCCGAGAATCGGAATCGACCCCAGCGCGGAGTTCAAGCCGTAAAGCGGCACATAGGTGCCGCCGAGATCGACCGTCTGCGCCTTGAAATCGACCGTACCGCGCATGGTGGCGCCGAGCAGCGGCCCGTTCATATAGGCATCCTTGAGCCGGAACTTGCCGGCGCCGACCGAGAAGGGCGCGCGTAGCTGATTGAACGCGATCCTCTGCCGGACCACCTCTTTCTTGCGATCACCGAGCACCGCGGCCGACTGCGGATCGGTCAGGACATCGTTAACCACCGAGTCTCCCAGCACGACGAACTCACGCGCCCATAGCGTGCCCGACATGGCGCCCGCGCTGCCGGCATCCAGATTGACCTCGAGCGACGCCTCGCCGCCCTCGACGCTGGGATAAAAGCCCACCAAGCGAAAGGCGGAGCCTGCGTCGCGCGCTTCAGCCTTAATCAAGCGTGCGCCGCGGCTCTGCTCCAAATTCACCGCGAACGGGGCCCGGCCGTTCAGCTCACCTCTGGCGTTAAGCGCCACGAGCTGGCCGTTGCGCTTCTTCATGGTGACTTCGACGCTCTTGGCGGTCGTGTCGTAGAAGCCGGTGACCGTGTCGATACGGGCGGTCAGATCGACGCCGAAAGGATCGGCCGGCTCCGCAGAGCCGCCGAACTGCTCAGCCGAGAACAACGATTGGAAGAATTGCCGGCCGTCAAAGCTCGCTCCCTCCGCCTTGATGTCCAGCACCTGATCGGCGCGGACCCTGGCGCTGATCTCAACATGAGTCAGGCTGTTGACCGAGAAGTCGGAAAAATAGAATTCCTTGAGGTGCTGCTCGGGGTCCAGCGCGATGCCGCCCTGAATGTCGATATCGTCGCCAGAAATCCGTAAGTTCTCCAGGTTGGTGGAACCGTCGGGCTGCGTCACGATGTCGAGCTGCACCGCGGCGGCGCGGCCCGCCGGTTTGGTCCAGCCCAAGCCGCCGAACAATAGTTGCGCACCGGTGAGATCGGCCTGCAAATTCATCGCTGGCGGCGACCCCTCGCCAAGGCGCGCGACCTGAAGCGTGACCGGCGTCGGACCCCGCACCAGATGGTTGATCTTCATGCCAAGCCGGTCCCGCGCCGCAGCATCGAGCTGTGCGGTCACGCGGATCGGCGGCTGCAGCTCGTCAGGCGCATAGAAGACTCGCTGCCAAGCCAACTGCGCCGGGACCCCCTTGATACTGATTTCGCCATTGGCTTCGACCGACTGCTCGGTGACGTTCACATCGAGCGTGCCACCCGCCACGTCCATCGTGCCGACCAGGTTCGTGGCGATGGCATCGTTGAGCCGGGCCGAGCCTCTGAGCTTGATCTGATTGAATTCGAGATTTGCGAGCAGCGGCATGGTGAGCGTGAACCCACCTTCCGCCGTGCCGCCCAGGAAATCGGGCTTTAGGCCGACGCTGTCGATATAGCCGAGGGGCTCGTGGTTGAGCAGTTCGAGCACGGTGGGCGTCGTACTGGCGGCTTTGAAGGTAATCTCGCCTTGCTGCGGGTCTTGGCGAAGATCGGGGATGAAAAAGCGGCCTCCACTCAGCCCGATCTCATGTCCGGTCGCCACGACGATCTTGCCTTGCGGAATGTCGACGGCGAACTCAAGGCCCGACACACTGAGCTTGGCCGCGCCAGTCTGCACCGGCGGCATCTGCGACATATAGGCGATGCTCATGCCCGCGAGATGGAGCTCGACATTAACCGCCTCGGGCGGGATCGCCGCGCCGCTCTCGATCATGGCCAACTCGCCCGGCCCGAGATTCAGGTTGAATCGTCCACCGAGCACCTGACCGCCGGTCACCCGCTCCAAAACCCAGCCGCGCGCCTTGCCGGCCAGAAATTTCGGCCAGAACCGTTTCAGGGTGTCGACCGGCATCGGGCTGATCTCTCCCGTCAGGTGAATTGAATCGGCATCCGCCGTGTCGACGATATTGCCTGCCAGCGTGATGGAGGCGTCGCCGGCGCGGATGGCAAACCGAGAAATCGCGATGCGTCCCTCTTGCGGGATGTAGCTGCCGGTGGCCTGCCACTCATCGACCGGCATCGGCGCAAGCCCGGCCTCCTCGACTGCCAGCACCGCTTGGTCGGCTCTGAGGGTGAAGTTCCAGGCTGAAGCCGCCCCTGAGGCGTCGCGCACAGGACGAAATTCCCCGCTGATGACGGCCTTGCTTTGCCCCCAATGCAAGGCCGATGGAGCGATCTCGAGGAGATCCTTCTTATAGCGCACGGCCAGCTTGCCCCTGTCGATGCGGAGCGGACTGTCGGGGTCCCAGGTCGGGGTGATCTGACCGGATTCGAGTTCGAACCTCGCTTCGCCGGAGACCAACTCCCCCGAGTTCGACAGTTCGGCATTGGCCTCGCCGTTCACCACCATATCCAAGAACCTGAGCAGCCCGATTGACGGAAAATTGCCGGCCAAGCCCGAGGGAACCAGATTGTCGATCAGCGCATTGACGGCCAGACTCTGCCGGTTGGGGAGCTGCGCGGTGCGGACCTCAAGTTGCCAATCGCCTTTGCTGGAGGCGAAGTTGGCCTGGCTGACCAGGATGCTTCGCCGATTGCGGTGTTCCAGATCGACCGAGAAGTCCGGCACCTGCCATGAGGTCTGCGTGCCGTTCTGATTGAGCACGACCAGCGCATGCTTGACGCCGAAGCGCGTCAGGTAGGAGGTGTTGCCGCTTCTGGCGCGTTCGAACACCTCCGTTACCGTGCGGGTCACGTCGAGCACCTGGCTCCGGCCGGCAGGCTCTTCCTGGCGCTTGGTCATGACGGTTTCTGGGGGCGGCAACGCCATCGGCGCTTCGCCGCCGCTTTCCCCGGCCGGGAGCGACCCGCGGATCGGCGCCTCGCCGGCGGCGGGACGCGAGAAGCTCAGCGCCAGCCCGTTGTCGGAGTCGTAGAAGAGTAGCAGTCGCGGTCCGATGAAGTCGACGCTGCCCGGCGCGAGCCGCCCCGAGAGCAGCGCGCTGCCGCTCATGCCGATCGCGGCGAGCGGCGCCTGGGCCAGAATGGCGCCGTCCGAATCGAGGAGCCGGATATTGCGGAGGCGGAACAACACGCCTGGCCCGTCCGCGGCACGCTGCAGCACGGCGTCGTCGATCTTCACGTGCAGATCTGTCAGCTGGCCGTTGATCGCCTCCTCGATGGTGGGAACCAAGCCAGTGAGAAAGATGGGCCCGCGGCTAAGCCGCCCGTAGCCAAGCACGATGGCGACCATTCCGATCACCATGACCCCGGCAAAGATCTCGCGGCAGAGATGGGCGCCGCCCGCCGATAATTTCTTGATTTCGACTTGGACCGGTTCCGGGACGCTCTGAACCAGCGCCCGGCCCCGCCCGGGGAGCGCGAGAATAGCCCTGCCGCCCTCGGTTGTCAGCTTGACGAGAGCGCCCGAGATCGGCGCGCTTTGCGCCTCGCTCCGCTCGCCCCGGCCGGCCCGCGCTTCGATCCAGCGGCGCGCCGGCGCCAGGGCGCGCGACAAGAGCGCTGTTGCTTTCGCATGCAATGATCGGATCGCCCTGCCACCTTGCGTGGTCAGCTTGGCGAGCGCGCCTGGCACCGGCTCATTCATTCGTCGCTGGCCCCGTCCTGATCAGGCCCAAGACGCAATTATTACGGCCTCGTACCAACGGGGAGCTCGCATCAGCGCGCGGCCGGCGTCGCCTTTGATCGGAAAGCGATGCCTTGGTCTGCTCATGGCCTTGTGTCGGCATCCCCCGGTCAGCCCTTGGACCCCTGAGCCCCGTTTGCCAGGCCCCGACGCAAAGGATAAGGGCTGGTGCATAAGAGGTGGTAAAATCGGCCAAAGGAAGGCGGTTCTCAAGCCCGAACCGAGCCTTAGGGCCCCGAGGCTGCGATCATTTTGCCCGGGAGAACCCCCATGACAAGGCGCGGGGGAGTCGATATTGTCACGGCAGGAGTGGGCGCTGGGTATTGGCCCTTCGACGGAGCTCCGCGACAATCCTTTGGGGCAGTTCACCTTCGTGTCGGTAGGTCGCGGGCTTGGCGTCTATGGTCTTTGGCGCTCGGGTCAGCAGTACGCGATGGGGAGGTACCCGTATGTTCACGAAGAAGCCAGAGCCGGGCGATAGCATAACCAAGCTGGGGGAGCGGTCGAGTGTTGAGGCGAAAACGCCTTTTACCGAGAGGCCGGCGACCTACGCCGCCAAAAGCCCCACACCGACAGCCAGCAAGATGGTTCCCTCGATCATCGGTGAGGATCTGACCATCAACGGCAACGTCACGTCCAGAGGTGAGATCCAGGTCGACGGGGAGATTCAGGGCGACATCAATTGCGGCTCGCTCCTGCTTGGCGACAAGTCGCAGGTGATCGGCAGCGTCATTGCCGAGGACATCGTGGTGCGCGGCCGGGTGGTCGGTTCCATCCGGGGCCTTCGGGTCACGCTCCAGGCGCAATCACATGTCGAGGGCGATATCTTCCACCAAAGCCTGGCAATCGAGCAGGGCGCCTATTTCGAAGGAAAATCGCGCCGCTCGGACGATCCTTTGGCTGAGGTGAAAGCGTCGACGCCAAGCAGTTCTCGGTCCGCTGAGAAGTCCTCCGGCTTCGATTCCAAACCCAAGGACGACGACGGCGCGGTCTCGGCCCACGCCGCCGAATAGCGGTTCGCTCAGACCAGGCTAGGCTTTTGCGTCGGCGTGGAGCCGCTCGGCGAGCGCCGCCTCGATGAATTGATCGATGCCGCCGTCAAGCACCGCCGAGGGGTTGGTGCTTTCGACGCCCGTGCGCAGGTCCTTCACCAGCTGATAGGGCTGTAAGACGTATGACCGGATCTGGTGGCCGAAGCCGATATCCGACTTGGCGGCGGCGGCGGCGTGTGCCTCGTCCTCGCGCCGCTTCAACTCGGCCTCATAGAGCCGCGCCCGCAGCATCGCCCAGGCCGTGGCCCGGTTCTTGTGCTGCGAGCGCTCGTTCTGGCATTGCACCACGATGCCGGTCGGCAGATGCGTGATGCGCACGGCGCTGTCGGTAGTATTGACGTGCTGGCCCCCCGCGCCGGAAGACCGGTAGGTGTCGATCCGCACGTCCTTGTCGTCGATCTCGATTTCGATCGTGTCGTCGATGGCAGGATAGACCGACACAGAGGCAAAGCTGGTGTGGCGCCGAGCGTTGGAATCGAACGGCGAAATTCGCACGAGGCGATGCACGCCCGATTCGGTCTTGAGCCAGCCATAGGCGTTGGGGCCCTTGATCAACACGGTCGCGGATTTGACGCCCGCCTCTTCGCCGTAATGCTCGCCGATGATCTCGACCTTGTAGCCGCGCCCCTCCGCCCAGCGCACATACATGCGCTCGAGCATCTGCGCCCAATCCTGGCTTTCGGTGCCGCCGGCTCCGGCGTGAATCTCAACATAAGCGTCGTTGCCGTCGGCTTCGCCGGAAAGCAGCGCCTCGACCTCGCGGGTGTGGGCCTCCTGCCTGAGCCGTAGCAGCGCGCGTTCCGCTTCGGCGACGACGTGCTCATCGCCCTCCTCCTCGCCGAGCGCGACCAGCTCGATATTGTCGTCGAGTTCCTGACTAACGCGGTTGAAGACAGCGAGCGCGCTCTCGAGCTGCTGGCGCTCGCGCATCAGGCTCTGCGCGCGGCGGCTATCGCTCCAGAAGTCCGGCGCCTCGGCCTCGCGATCGAGTTCCGTCAGCCGTGCCTTGGCCTGGTCGGGGTCAAAGATGCCTCCTGAGCAGGGACAAGGACTCTTTGATGTCGTTGACGACCGACTCGGTTTCGGCGCGCATCGCTTCCTCAAGCAAGATGAATGGATAAGAGCGGCCCCGGGCAGCCCCGGGGTCAAAGTCCAGGTGAATATAGGGTCTAGTAGAGGCCGCCGGTACCCGATGTCAAAGCGCGGTCGCTGCCGGGCGCAGGACCCGGGGCAAAGGGCGGGGGCGGCGGCGGACCGCCGCCGAAATTCTCCGCGGCCATGACATCCTCGTCGCCGACGATGGCTTCGGCGACGGAGCCTAGCGGCTCCTGCCCCGGCTTGAAGGCTTCGAGAATCGCTGCCTTGTCGCCGGGGGGCGCCGGCGTACCGGACTTCTTGTTGACGCGCACGAGCTTGATGCCGGGCGGCGCGCGGAACGGCACCGCGGGCACGCCCTCCAGGGCGCCTCTTAAGAAGTCGCGGACGATCGGCGCGGCAAGGCTGCCGCCCGTCTCGCCGTGCCCCATGCGGACCGGCTGGTCGTAGCCGACATAGACACCGACGGCGAGGTCGGGCGTGTAGCCGACGAACCAGGCATCTTTGTAGTCATTGGTGGTGCCGGTCTTGCCGGCGATCGGGCGCTTCAGCACTTTAAGCCGCTGCGCCGTGCCGCTCTGGATCACGCCTTCCATGATGGAGGTCATCTGGTAAGCCGACATCGGATCGAGGACCTGCTTGCGATCATCGACCAACTGCGGCTCCTCCTGGCCACTCCACTCTCGCGCCGCACAGGCGGAACAGTCGCGGGTGTCGTGACGCCACACCGTGCGGCCGTAGCGGTCCTGAATGCGGTCGATGAAAGTGGGCCTGATCTGCTTGCCGCCATTGGCGAGCATGGAATAGCCGCCGACCATCCGCATCAAGGTGGTTTCGCCGGCGCCGAGCGACATAGAGAGCGCCGGCATCAGATTATCGTAGACGCCAAACCGCCGCGAATATTCGGCGATGATCGGCATGCCTATCTCATTGGCGAGCCGAACCGTCATCAGATTGCGCGACTTCTCGATGCCGAAGCGCAGAGTCGAAGGCCCGGCGGCAGAGCCCGCATCGTAGTTCTTCGGGCACCATTGCGGCATGCCCCGTCCTTGAGAGAGGCAGATCGGGCCGTCGACGACAATGCTCGAAGGCGTGTAGCCGTTGTCGAGCGCCACGGTGTAGAGCAGCGGTTTGAACGAGGAGCCCGGCTGACGGCGCGCCTGGGTGGCGCGGTCGAACTGGCTCTGCGCGAAGCTGAAACCGCCGGCGATGGCGACCACGCGGCCGGTATGCGGGTCCATGGCGACGAGTGCCCCGCTGATCTCGGGGACTTGTTGCAGCGACCATTGGCCCTTGAATTCATCGGTCGGGGCGGCGGGCGTGCCGTCTTCCGCGGGCTTCGGCTCGCGCGGCGCGACATAGACCACGTCGCCCGGCTTGAGCACGGCGTTCACCGATGTGGGAGCGGCGCCGAACCCGCGGCCGACCTTCGGTTTGGCCCACTTCACCTCTTCGAACGGGATGACGCCGGTCTCGCGCTCCGGCAGCAATTGTCCGGAGGCATCGCGGCGCGGACGAATACCGACCACGGCCTTGTCCTTGGACACTTCCAGCACGACCGCGAGCGTCCAGGGCGCGATGTCGGACCAGAGCGGCAAGCCGGCAAGCGAGGTGCCCCAATCCCCCGTCACTTCGATCGTGTCCACAGGTCCGCGCCAGCCGCCGCGGCGGCGATCAAAGGCGACGAAGCCATCGACCAGAGCCTTGCGGGCAATCCGCTGAAGCCGCGGATCGAGGGTGGTGCGCACCGACAGGCCGCCGCCATAGAGCTTGTCCTCGCCGAAGCGATCAAGAATTTCGCGGCGAACCTCTTCGGCGAAATATTCGGAAGCGAAAATCTTGGGCCCAATCTGCCGCTTGATGACGCCGAGCGGCGTCGCCTTGGCGGCCTCGCCTTCCTCCCGGGTGGCAAAGCCGTTTTCGACGATGCGGTCGATAACCCAGTTGCGCCGGGCGACGGCACGATCCGTGAACCGGAATGGGTCGTAGTTGCTCGGCGCCTTGGGCAGCGTGGCAAGATAGGCGCAATCGGCGAGCGTGAGTTCGTTCAGCGCCTTGTCCCAATAGGACTGCGCCGCCGCGGCCACGCCATAGGAGCCGACACCGAGATAGATCTCGTTCAGGTAGAGTTCGAGGATCTGCTCCTTGGTGAAGGCGCGCTCGATACGGATGGCGAGAATTGCCTCTTTCAGCTTGCGCTCGATGGTCTGGTCGCTGGAGAGCAGGAAGTTCTTGGCCACCTGCTGAGTGATGGTCGAGGCGCCCACCGCGCGCCGTCCCGATTGCATCTGGCTCAAATTGGTGACGACGGCGCGGACGATCCCCTGCACGTCGAGACCGCCATGCTGGTAGAAGTTCTTGTCCTCGGCCGAGATGAAGGCCTCAATGATGCATTCCGGAATGGCCGTGATGGGCACGTAGATGCGCCGCTCACGGGAGAATTCCGCGATCAGCGCCCCGTTATTGGCGTGGATGCGCGTCATCACCGGCGGCTCGTACTTCGCGAGCACCTCGTAGTCGGGCAATTCGTTCGACACTTTCCACAGCACGAAGGCTGCGGCGCCGGCCACGGCAATGAATAAGATCATGCCGGCGGCGAACATGAAGCCGATGAAGCGCAGGAAGAAACCGCCGCGTTTCCGGCGCCGCCGGCCTTCCGGCGGCTTGACTGGAGCTGTAATGTCCATGTGTTAAACCCGTCCAACCCCGGTTTTAGAAGCGCGGGGCACCCAAGGCAACCCTAGCGAAAATTATGGCAACAAAACGCTGAACCCCCAGCTTCTTCAGGCTAGTACCGGACAATTTCTCGCGGGTTCAATAAGGGTTGCGAGCGAGGCGCTTGGCGAAATAGGCATCGATCGAGCCCGCGACCGCGTCGGCCGTCCGGTTGCGCCAGGCCTCGGAGGTGAGCCGCTTTTCATCCTCGCGGTTGCTTAAAAATCCCAGTTCGAGCAGCACGGAGGGAATGTCGGGCGCTTTCAGCACGCGAAATCCGGCCGAACGCAGCCTGCGCGTATGCAGCGCGCCTTTCCCGGCCAACTCGCCGACAATGGAGCGGGCGAACACCACGGACCGGTTCTGGGTTTCGCGCTGGGCCAGATCGATCAGGATATTGGCCAGGACTTCGTCGGAATCGCTGGGCAATTCGACGCCGGCCAGCGCGTCGGAGAAATTCTCCTTGGCGGCAAGCGCCCTTGCCTCTTCGTCCGAGGCCTCCTCCGACAGAGTATAGACGGTGGCGCCGGTCGCCTTGTCGGTCTTGTCGGGGAAGTAGTCGGCGTGAATCGACAGGAACAGGTTCGCGCCCTTCTTCTGGGCGATCGCGACACGCTCGCGCAGCGGCAGAAAGATGTCGTCGTCGCGGGTGAGATGGACCTCGTAGCGGCCGCGGGCCTCGAGCTTCGCCTTGAGCGTGCGCGCGAAGGTGAGCACCACTTCTTTCTCGGTGATGCCGGTGGCGCTGCTGGCGCCGGGATCGACGCCGCCATGGCCCGGATCGAGCACCACCACGGGTTTGGCGTCGACGGGACGCTCGGGCGCTTGCGGCGCCGGAAGCGCACTTAGTCCAGAGGTCTCCGCAGGTTTGGCTTCCCTCAGCCTGGCCTGGAAGGTCTTCTCATCGGTCGGCACGAGATCGATCACCAACCGTGCCGGCTGATCGTCGCGCGGTTCGAGCACGAAGGCCTTGTCGATCAGGAACGGGCCACCGACATCGATGACGATGCGCGCCTTGCCCGGTGCAAACAGTCCGTAGCGATAGGCGGTGACGAGCCCCCGCGGCTCCTTGCCGAGTCCCTCGGGCATCTGAAAGCTGATGTCCGGCGCATCGACGATCACACGGTAGGGGCTGCCAAGGGCGAAGACGCGGAGTTCCACCTTCCTGGAGAGATCGGCGATGAACCGGGTGCGCTCGCGGTCGCCGGCGACGCGCGCATCGTTGGCGACCGCGGCGGCGTTGGACTGCGCGGCCGCGCCGGCGGGCGCGCCGAAGGCGATCGGCGCAAGCAGACCCAAGACAGCGGCGGCACGCAACACACGCTTGACTGGCATCGTCCCCTACTGCGCCTGACAACTGCCGTTTTGCGAAAGGAGGGCCATGCGCGCGGCGCCGATGCGCCAAAATAGGCCCGATCTCCCCCAAATTTTAACCACCAGTCGTTAAGCGACTCTTGTGACCCTTTGCGGGCCTAGGGCATCGCGGCACTTGCCAAATCTCCCGCCAAGCCCGTAATAAGGGTCAGGCTCGACTCCGAGCCAGAGCCCTTGGACGCCAAACGGCGAGACGGGCGAAATTGTTTCCCGCGCTCCCGGTCGCTTTCGAACGGCCCGGACGCAGAACGAAGCGGCGGCCAGGTGACAGACGGCCGCCAGATGGAATCTCAAGCCGCTTTCGCGGCGATGAGGACTGCGATGCACGATCACAACATTCAGCTAAGCTTCGGAAATTGCGAGGCTTTTGCAATGGTGCCGATCGCCACGCGGCCAGCGATGGCCGCGCCCCAGAGCTCCACAACCGGGCCGCTCGTGGGTGGTCGCAGCGAATCATGGTCTATTGGTCATTGGCGCGCGCGGACCTCGGACGCGAACCCGGACTGGCGGATTTCTGTCCCGCCCTCCGAGCTCGGCGCGGCGGAGAACACACAACATGGCAAGCAAAATGCTGATCGATGCGGCGCATCCGGAGGAAACCCGGGTCGTCGCGGTAAAGGGTAATCGAGTCGAGGAATTTGACTATGAATCGGCGAATAAGAAGCAACTGCGAGGTAATATCTATCTCGCGAAAGTCACCCGTGTAGAACCGTCTCTTCAGGCGGCATTCGTCGATTACGGCGGAAACCGGCACGGATTTCTCGCTTTTACTGAAATCCATCCCGACTATTACCAGATTCCGGTCGCGGACCGGCAGGCGCTGCTCGAAGAGGAGGCCGCCGAACAAAGTCGCGCCTTAGCCGAAGAAGAGGCCGAGGACGAAGCGGCGGCCGGCCGGCGTGGCCGGCGTGGCCGGCGTGGCCGCGGCCGGCATGAAGGGCCGCGCCACAAGGACAAAGATAAAGACGCGACGCAGGCGCCTTCCCTCGAATCTGCGACCGTCGAGGATCTGCCGATCGCCAAGTTCGAGGTCGGCGATGAGGACGAGATCGACACCACGCCGCGCGACGACAACAGCGTCGCGATGGAGGCTGCCGACCTGGTCCACGAAGTCTCGGAGCCTGCCGACCGCACGGACGAGACCGAGATCGAGACGATCGAGACGCTGCGGCGCAGCGATCCGGAAGACGATGAGGACGACGATGATGAGGCCGAGGCCGCCGAGATCGTCGGCCAACGCGTAGCCGTCAAGGAAGGCAATGGCGATGCCGCAGCCGAGAGCGTCGAATCCGTCGGTTCGGAGGACGCTCTGGAGGAAGTTCCGGAGCGGGCGCGGCGCCGGCGCGGCCGTCCCTACAAAATCCAGGAAGTGATTCGCCGCCGCCAGATCATCCTGGTGCAGGTGGTGAAGGAGGAGCGCGGCAACAAAGGCGCGGCGCTGACCACTTATCTGTCGCTGGCCGGGCGCTATACCGTTCTGATGCCCAATACGGCGCGGGGCGGCGGCATCTCGCGCAAGATCACCAACCCGACCGACCGCAAGCGCCTGCGCGAAATCGCCGGCGAGCTGGAAGTGCCGGAAGGCATGGGCCTGATCATCCGAACCGCGGGCGCGCAGCGCACCAAGACCGAGATCAAGCGCGACTACGACTATCTGCTGCGGCTGTGGGAGAACGTGCGCGATCTCACCTTGAAGTCGACGGCCCCGGCGCTCGTCTACGAGGAAGGCAGCCTGATCAAGCGCTCGATCCGCGACCTCTACAACAAGGATATCGACGAGGTGCTCGTCGCGGGCGACGACGCCTATCGCGAGGCCAAGGACTTCATGCGCATGCTCATGCCGAGCCATGCCAAGAACGTGAAGCCCTACAAGGAGCCCGAGCCGGTCTTCATCCGCTATCAGGTCGAGCGCCAGCTGGCGGCGATGTTCTCGCCGCAAGTGGTGCTGAAATCCGGCGGCTATATCGTCATCAATCAAACCGAGGCGCTGGTTTCAGTCGACATCAACTCGGGCAAAGCCACCCGCGAGCACAATATCGAGGACACGGCGCTCAAGACCAATCTGGAAGCGGCCGACGAGATCGCCCGGCAGCTCCGCCTGCGCGACCTCGCGGGACTGATCGTGATCGACTTCATCGACATGGACGAGCGGCGCAACAACCGGCTGGTGGAGCGGCGCTTGAAAGAGGCGCTGCGCAATGACCGCGCGCGCATCCAGGTCGGCCGGATCAGCCATTTCGGTCTGCTCGAGATGTCGCGGCAGCGGCTCAGGACCGGTATGCTGGAGGGCTCTACCAAGCCCTGCCCAATGTGTCAGGGCACCGGCATGGTGCGCTCCGTCGAATCGGTCTCGCTCGATATTCTTCGCTCGATCGAGGACCGGTTGATCACCGACGGCGTGGTGCCGCTGGTGGCCACCACGGCGGTCGATGTCGCGCTCTACATTCTCAATCAGAAGCGGGCGCATCTGAACGACATCCAGCAACGCTATCAGACCCCGATCGTGGTCACTGCCGACGAAGACATGCATATCTCGCAGTTCGTGATCGAGCGGGCTGCGGAGGGCGAGATCGCCAATGGAGGCGGCGTCGTGGTGCATATGGATTGGGCCCACCATCCAGAGGCGCCGCCGGCGCCCCCAGCGGCCGAGGCTGAAGGCGAGCAGGAACGCCGTCGCTCGCGGCGCAGGCGGCGAGGGCGACGCAACCCGGAAGGGGCTGCCGAGGGCGCAGTGGCGGCGCGCGGCGAGGACTACGAAGCCGAGCAGGAAGACGAAGAGGATCGCTTCGCCGAGGCCACCGCCGAACCGGCACGCGATGCGGAGACGAAAGAGGACGATAACGGCGCAGCTTCTCGCAAGGGGCCGCGGCGCAGAGGAAGGCGCGGCGGGCGTCGCAGCCGGCAGGGACCCCGGGCACAGGATGCGGGCCAGGACGTGCAGGCCGAGGCCCCGGCGCATGCCGAGGGCGCGGCCAACGGCCGAGGTTCGGATGACAGCGCCTCGCCTGGGTCGCGCGCGGAGGAGCCCGCCGAACCGGAGCAAGCCGAGCGGCCGCGGCACGAAGCCGAGCGAGTGCTGGAGACCATCGATGCCGGCAGCGAGGCAACCGGCGAGGCTCGCGAGGAGCCGCCGGCCGAGCCGGGGGCGCCCCGCCGCCGCGGCTGGTGGCAACGATAGCGAGAGAAGCGGGAGCGCCAGACCGCGCTCCCCTTCCCTATTTCTTGCCCAGCCAGGCGGCGATGCGGCGCGCAGCTTCGCGCATCCTTCCTTCCTCGCCGGCATAACAGAAGCGGAGATAGGTCTTACCGCGCACTGGATCGAAATCGATGCCGGGCGTGACGGCAACACCCGTCTCCCTGAGCATCGCCTTGGCGAAGGCGTCGCTGTCAGCGGTGAAGCGACTCACATCGGCGTAGAGATAGAACGCGCCGTCGGCGGGCAGCAGTGCCGAAAGTCCGGTGCGCGGCAGTTCCTCCAGCAGCATGGCGCGATTTCGCGCATAGCGTTCCTTGATCTCCTCGAGCTCGTCGATGCCCTCGAAGGCGCCGAGGGCCGCCTCCTGCGAGATGGCCGGCGGCGAGATATAGAGATTCTGCGTAAGCCGCTCGATCGGCCTGACCAAGGCTTCAGGCAGCACGAGCCAGCCGATGCGCCAGCCCGTCATGCTGAAATATTTCGAGAAGCTGTTGACGACGATGGCCTCGTCCGCGTGGGCGAGCGCCGTCTCGGCGGGCGCGTCATATTCGAGGCCGTGATAGATCTCGTCGGAGATGAGCCATAGATGCCGGCGCCGGCAAGCAGCGGCAAGCTCGGCGAGACGCGGCGCGAGCGCCATGGTACCGGTCGGATTATTAGGGCTAGCGACCAGCAGACCCGCCGCACCAGCGGCGGCGAGCCGGTCGACATCGGCGGCACCCGGCATCCAGCGCCCTTGGCCTGAGGTCTCCACGAGCAGCGGCTTGACGCCGAGCGCCTTCAGAATCTGCCGGTAGCAAGGATAGCCGGGCGATGGCAGCCCCAACGCATCGTCCCGATCGAGCAGCAGCAGAAACGCCAACACGAAGCCGGCCGAAGAGCCGGATGTGACCACCACTCGCTCCGGCGAGACGGCGATGCCATAGCGCTCGCCGATGTAGCGGGCGATGCGTTCGCGCAAGGCCGGCAGACCGAGCGCTTCGGTATAGCCGAGCCGCTCGCGTTCGAGCGCCTGGCGCGCCCGCTCGCGCGCGGCCCTTGGCGCCGGCGTGGCGGGCTGACCAACCTCCATATGAATGATGTCGCCGCCGGCCTTTTGGCGCGCATTCGCCTCGCCCATCACGTCCATGACGATGAAGGGGTCGATCACGCTCCGCGCCGACACTGGCCGCGGCAATTGTGGCACCCTAGACCCGTTGGGTTGACTTCCGTTCAAGGCTTTGGTCTCGCAGTTTCGTGATGGCCGGGAGCGCGCGGATGTCACGGTGTCGCCGCATTCAAAAGTCACTCAACAACTGGCTTCAGTCGGTTCGCAGCGTCTCGCCAGCGCCGGATGCGGCGCGAAAACCGGCATTTTTGCCCGGCCCTCGCCAAGCATATACGATCGAACCGACCCATGCTTCAGCTGGCTCAATCTCCAACCCGTTTCGCGCCCCGGAGGGTGCGCGCGGGCTTGGTCGGCGGGCTGGCTGCCACCCTCCTTTCCTCCTCGCCGGCGCAGGCCCAAGGCCTGATCCGCGACGCCGAAATCGAAACGCTGATCCGGCTTTATGCCAGACCCATCCTCAGCGTGGCCGGGCTCGGTTCGCAGGGCATCCGCATTCATCTGGTCAACGACCGCAATTTCAATGCCTTCGTCGTCGACGGCCGCAACATGTTCATGCATGCCGGCACCTTAATGAACGCCGAGTCGCCCAACCAGGTGATTGGCGTGATCGCGCATGAAGCGGGCCACATCACTGGCGGCCATCTGGCGCGGCTGCGCACGCAGGTCTCCAAAGCGAAATCGGCGGCGCTGATGCTCCAGCTCTTAGGACTGGCGACGATGGTCGGGGGCGCCTTGGCCGGAGCGCCGGGACTGGGGCAGGCCGGCATGGGTGTGGCCTATGGCGGTCAGGATGCGGCGCTGCGTTCGCTGCTCGCCTACCGCCAGAGCGAAGAATCCTCGGCCGACCAGGCCGCGGTGACTTTCCTCAATGCCGCCAAGCAATCAAGCAAAGGCATGCTGGAAACTTTCGAGTTCATGGCCAGCAAGCTGGTCGGGGTGCAGGGCATCGACCCCTACATGCAGAGCCACCCGATGCCCAATCAGCGCCTGTCGCAACTCAGGGAACTGGTCGCGTCGAGCCCCTACTACGACAAAGCCGACCCGCCGGAACTGCAATACCGCCACGACCTGATGAAGGCGAAGCTGTTCGGCTTCCTCGATGAGCCGCAAACCACCTTCAATCGCTTCCCGCAAACCGATCAGAGCGTGCCCGCTTATTATGCGCGGGCGATCGCCACCTACCGCCAATCCGGCGTGCAAGCGGCCATGCCGCTGCTCGACGCGCTGATCGCCGCCCAGCCCGAGAACCCCTATTTCCACGAGATCAAAGGCCAGTTTCTGTTCGAAAGCGGCAAACCGGCCGCCGCGGTTGTCCCTTTGCGTGAAGCGGTCAGGCTAAGCCCAAACGAGCCGTTGCTCCGCATCATGCTGGGCCAGGCGCTGCTCGGTACCAACGACCGCAAGCTGGTGGACGAGGCGATCACCAATCTGCGTACGGCCCTGGCGCGCGAGGATTCCTCGGCCATGGGCTACCGGCAGCTCGCCGCCGCCTTTGCCCGCAAGGCCGAGTCGGTGCAAGCCCCGGCCGCCAAGCGGCAATATATGGCGCAGGCCGAGCTTGCATCGGCGGAGGCGTATTTCTATGAAGGGCAACTGAAACGTGCCAAGCAGCAGGCCAAACGCGCCAAGGACGGATTTGTCGACGGGACTCCGAACTGGATACGCGCCGACGACATCCTCGCCTTCGAAGTTCCGAGACGAAACTAAGCCCTAGCCCCCCGCCCGGAGACCTCAATTATGCCTCTCAAGACTGCCCTGGTGGCCGCCGTGGTGGCCGCCCTCGTGACTGCAGCGACCCTGCTCGTGATCTGGCGCGCGGCGCCGGTGGTGGTGGATGCGCCGGGGGCCGCGCTCGACGAGAAGCGGATCGTCGACATCGTCCACAACTACCTCACCAAGAATCCCGAAATCCTGGTGGAGATGACGACCGAGCTGGACAAGCGCCAGCAGACCGAGCAGGCCGAGCAGCAGGAAATGGTGATCAGCGAGAACGCGGACGCCATCTTCCGCTCGCCGCGCTCCTATTCCGCCGGCAATCCGGACGGCGATGTGAGCGTGGTGGAGTTCTTCGACTACAATTGCGGCTTCTGCCGCCGGGCGTTGCCGGACGTGGTCAAGCTGATCGACACCGACGACAAGGTCCGTGTGGTGTTCAAGGAGCTGCCGATCTTCGGCGAGGAGTCCGAGGACGCCGCCAAAGGCGCACTGGCCGCGGGCAAGCAGGGCAAGTATTTCGAGATGCACCAGAAGCTCTATTCGGAGCCGGGCAAGGCTAACAAGGAAAAGGCGCTGAAGATCGCCCAACAGCTCGAGCTCGACGTGCCCCAATTCGAGAGCGACATGGCCAGCGCCGAGGTGCAGCAGACCCTCGACGAGGCCAGGGACATTGCCCAGAAGCTCGGGCTGCAAGGCACGCCGTTCTATCTGATTGGCGACCGCAGCGTGCCCGGCGCGCCGGACGATCTCTACGATCAACTGGCGGCCAAGGTCGCCGAAGTTCGGCAGGAGGGCTGCAAGGCGAAGTGCTGAGCCGGTCCTGGCTAGAAGAACTCCCTAACCGTTCCCCAGCCACGTTTTGCCGAAACCCGGAAAAGCTGATACAGGGGCGCGTTTGTACCGTCCGGACCGGCGTGCATCGTCCGCGCGCCGCCGGCACTCCGAAGCGTTCCTAGCCCCATGGCCAAACCGATCTACGTCCTGAACGGCCCCAATCTCAACCTGCTGGGGACCCGTGAACCGGAGGTGTATGGCCGGGAGACGCTCGACGATCTGCGCGCCAGATGCGAGCGGAAGGCCGCGGCGCTAGGATTTGGGCTCGAATTTCGTCAGAGCAACCATGAGGGCGAGCTGGTCGCATGGATCCAGGAGGCGAGGACGGAAGCGGCAGGATTGATCGTCAATGCCGGTGCCTTTACCCATACCTCCATCGCCATGCTGGACGCGCTGCTGGCCTGTCCCGCACCGTCGGTCGAGGTTCACCTGTCGAATATCTTCGCGCGGGAGCCGTTCCGGCATCATTCCTACATTTCCAAAGCCGTCAGGGGTGTGATCTGCGGCTTCGGGGCGTTAGGTTACGAGCTTGCCATCGAGGCGCTGGCCGCCTCAATCTTGTCCGGCAAGTCGAAGTGAAAGGGAGACGACGCCGCCCAT
>JAWOJH010000067.1:2500-8423 GCA_046481725.1 Methyloceanibacter sp.
GGTCACGGCGCCAATAACAATTCACCAGCCGGCCCGGAATCGGGAGGGACGCACTGATGGCTCAACCCGGATCGGCCTATCCGCTCGACAAGAAAGAAGAGAAGCTCGAGACCCACACCATGACCGTGCTCGTCGACAACGAGCCCGGCGTGCTGGCGCGGGTCATCGGTCTGTTCGCGGGCCGCGGCTACAATATCGAGTCGCTCACCGTGTCCGAGACCGAGCACGAGGCGCATCTTTCCCGCATCACCATCGTCACCACCGGCACGCCCATGGTGATCGAGCAAATCCAGCACCAGCTCGAACGCCTGGTGCCGGTCCATTCCGTCACCGACCTCACGGTCAAAGGCAACCCGATCGAGCGCGAACTGGCGATGGTCAAGGTGGCGGGCGTCGGCGAAAAGCGGGTCGAGGCCTTGCGCCTGGCCGAGGCTTTCCGCGCCCAGGTCATCGACGCGTCGACCGAGCATTTCGTGTTCGAGATCACCGGCCGCCAATCGAAGATCGAGCAGTTCATCACCCTGATGCAACCGCTCGGCCTGGTCGAGGTGTCCCGCACCGGGCTCGCCGCCATCTCGCGCGGCCCGGAGCGGATGTAGGGAGGTCGGGCGACACTTGTTTTTTCGCGTTTTGGGCGGCACAAACTCCGCCGAACATCGATCAGGAACAGATTTCAGGTTAGGGGAGCCGTTATGCGCGTTTATTACGATCGGGATGCCGATCTCAATCTGATCAAGGGGAAGAAGGTCGCCATCATCGGCTATGGCAGCCAGGGCCACGCGCATGCGCTGAACCTGAAGGAGTCGGGCGTCAAGGATGTGGCCGTGGGCCTGCGTCCGGGCTCGCCGTCGGTCGCCAAGGCGAAAGATGCCGGGCTCAAGGTGATGGACGTGCCGGAAGCCGCCAAATGGGCCGACGTGGTGATGATGCTCACCCCGGACGAGCTCCAGGCCGGGATCTGGGAGCGCGACCTCAAGCCCAATATGAAACAGGGCGCGGCGCTGCTCTTCGCGCACGGTCTCAACATTCATTTCAATCTGATCGAGCCGCGCGCCGACATGGATGTCTGCATGGTCGCGCCCAAGGGCCCGGGCCATACCGTGCGCGCCGAATATAGCCGCGGCGCCGGCGTGCCCTGCCTCATGGCCATCGCTCAGGACTCGACCGGCAATGCGCACGACCTCACCCTGTCCTATGCCTCGGCGATCGGCGGCGGCCGCGCCGGTATCATCGAGACCAGCTTCCGCGAGGAATGCGAGACCGATCTGTTCGGCGAGCAGTCGGTGCTGTGCGGCGGCCTGGTTGAACTGATGCGCGCCGGCTACGAGACCCTGATCGAAGCCGGGTATTCGCCGGAGATGGCCTATTTCGAATGCGTGCACGAGGTGAAGCTGATCGTCGACCTGATCTATGAGGGCGGCATCGCCAATATGAATTACTCGGTCTCCAACACGGCCGAGTACGGCGAATATGTCTCCGGCCCGCGCGTGGTCGGCCCGGCCAGCAAGGCCGCCATGAAAGAGGTGCTCGCCGACATCCAGTCCGGCCGCTTCGTCAAGGATTGGATGCTCGAGAACAAGGTCGGTCAGACCTCGTTCAAGGCGCTGCGCGCCAAATGCGACAACCACCAGATGGAAGAGGTCGGCAAGAAGCTGCGCGCGATGATGCCGTGGATCGCCGAGCGCCGGATGGTCGACAAGAGCAAGAACTGACTCGCGGCCGTCCTCATTGTCATTCCCGCGTAAGCGGGAATCCAGTAATCACCGCCGTTAGACTATGGTCGCCGTCTGGGTTGCTGTATTGCCCGGGTCAAGCCCGGGCAATGACAAGGTGGGGAAGGGGCATGCCATGCTGATGACCCGCTATGCCAAAATCGTCACGAGCCTGGTGCTCGCGTCGTTCTGCCTGCTGGTCGCCTTCGACAACATCACCGATTACGGCACGAACTATCTGTTCGTGCAGCATGTGATGAGCATGGACACGACCTTCCCCGGCAACAAGCTGATGTACCGCTCGATCACCAACCCCGCGATCTGGCAGCTCGCCTATGGACTGATCATCGCCGGGGAAGGCATCACCGGCCTGCTCTATCTCGCCGGTGCCATCCGCCTGTTCCAGGTGCGCAATGCGCCGGGCGCAATGTTCAACGAGGCCAAGACCCTGGTCATCGCCGCCTCCACGCTTGCCTTCCTGGTCTGGTATTTCGGTTTCATGGTCGTGGCCGGCGAGTGGTTCGCCATGTGGCAATCGCAGACCTGGAACGGGCAGGACGCCGCCTTCCGCTTCTACATGGCGGTACTCGGCGTGCTGATCTTCGTCGCGCTGCCCGACGGCGATCTGCCTGGGACCGAGCCGCCTCGTCCGGCCCCCAAACGCCGCCGCACCGATAAGAAGCAAGCCTGAGCCTCCGGCAGGATTTGTGGCCGGGGCAACATCGGCGTATACTCCCCTCCATGTTCGAGCAGCCGCGTGCCGTATGGCATCGGGGGGCTGCGGCCTACGGACTGCGAGGTTTTTGCGTTCGCGGAAGGAGGCTAAGAACATGGCCATTGCCCTGACACTGGAACGCTATCTGGATTCCCGGCACGTCGAATATGACGTGATCGAGCACGCGCCGACGAGGTCCTCTCTGGAGACGGTGGAAACCTGCCACATCCCCGGTGACCGGCTCGCCAAGGCCGTGCTGCTGCGCGACGAGGTAGGCTACGCGCTGGCGGTTCTGCCGGCCTCGCGTCACATCCGGCTCGCTGAGCTTCGGCGGCAATTCGGCGACGACGTCGTGCTGGCGAGCGAGCAAGAGGTCGAGGATCTGTTTCAGGACTGCGCGCGCGGCGCCGTGCCCGCCATTGGCGAATGCTACGGCCTGGACATGGTCGTCGACGACACCATCGAGGAGCAGCCCGAGGTCTATTTCGAGGGCGGCGACCACGCGACCCTGGTGCGCATGAGCAGCCGGCAATTCGCCGATCTGCTCGGCGCGGCTCGTCACGGCCGCTTCAGCCGCCAGCATTGGTGCCAGGTCTGAGGCTCGGAGCTACCTGGACAGCGGCATGAGCAGCGAGATCGCCACGCAGGTGACGATCCCGACGATCAGGTTCATCGGCAGGCCGATCCGCAGGAAGTCGGTAAACCGGTAATTTCCCGAGGCGTAGACCATGGTGTTGGTCTGATAGCCGATCGGCGTGGCGAAGCTCGCGCTCGCCCCCATCATGATCGCCACCAGCAACGGCCGGGAATCGACGCCGAGGCCTTCCGCCACCCCGATCGCGATCGGCGTCAGCACCACCGCGACCGCGTTATTGGTGATCAGCTCGGTCATGCCGACGGCCAGGAAATAGAGAATCAGGATCAGCACGAAGCCTGAACTCGCGGCCAGGACGGGCCCCATGCCATCGACGATGCCCTGGATCGCGCCGGTGTTTTCCAGGCCGGCGCCGACGGCGAGCATGGCGAAGATCAGGACCAGGAGGCCGCCATTGATCGATTCCCACGCCTCTTCCGCGTCGAGACATTTGGAGAGCAAAATGACGGCAACGCCAAGCACCGCCAAGCCCTCGATCGGCATGACCTTCATCGCCGCCAGCAGCACGACGCCTGCCAGCACGCCGATGGCGATCGGCGCCTTGCGCCGGCGATAGCTGCGCGCGCGGGGCTGGGTGATATTGATCAGATCGGTCTCCTCCGCCGCCGCCGCCAGGCCTTCGGGCGTGCCCTCGAGCAACAGCCGGTCGGCCGCGCGCAGCCGCGCCGACCGGAGGTCCAGACCGGGCAAATAGCCGTGCCGGCTGATGCCGAGCAGGCGAATGCCGAACCGGCCGAGCCGCAACTCGCTCACCGTCTTGAAGGCCGCGCCCCGGCCGGGTGCGAGCACGGCTTCGACGATCAGCTGGGTCTTGTCGTCTTTGCTGGGACCGACGCCGAGAATTTCGAAGCCCTTTTCGCCATGCAGGGTCAAGACTTCCGTCATCGTCGCCATGATGACGATCCGGTCGCCCGCTTGCAGCGTCTGCTCCGGAAGGGTCTCCTCCCTGGACTGGCCCAGCCGCCGCAGCGCCACCAGCCTGATCCCGGGACGTTTGAGCTGCTTGATTTCACCGAGCCGCTTGCCGATCAGCCGCGATCCTTCCAGCACCCTCAATTCGGTGAGGAAGGCGACCCTGCCTTCTTCTCCCAGCAGGTCCGCCGCGCTCATGCGCGCCGGCAGTAGCGTCCGCGCCAGCAGCAGCATCGTTGCCGCGCCGGTCACGGCCACGACCAGGCCGATCGGGGTGATCTCGAAAATCGAAAAGGCCGGCAGTCCGTGACTGCGCGCCACACCGTCGACCAGGAGGTTCGTCGACGTGCCGATGAGGGTGCAGGTTCCGCCCAGGATCGCCGCGTAGGAGAGCGGGATCAGCAACTGCGTCGGCGCCAGGCCGATCGTTTGCGCCAGGCGCACGGTGATCGGAATGAGCACCATCACCACCGGCGTATTATTCATAAAGGCCGATGCGGCGATGATACCGAGGAAGAACAGCGCGACCACCGTTTTCGGCCGCTCGGCCGCGCGGGAGGTAAGCCAGCCCGCGGCGGCGTCGAGGGTGCCGGTCCTGACCAGCGCGCCCGAGAGGATGAACATCGCCGCGATGGTGATCGGCGCGCTGTTGGAAAAGACGCCCAGCATGTCCTCGGTGTCGATAAAGCCGAGCACGAGGAAGATCGCCGCCCCGGCCACCGCGACCACGGCGGGGGGAAAGCGCTCCAGCAGAAATGCGACGAAGATTGCAGCTAGGATGACAAGCGCAAGGAGAGCCTGGTGCTGCTCGATGAAATTCGCCAAGAGATTGGCCGCCCTGTTGCCCCGAAAGGGGGGCAGTTTGGCGACCGTGCGACCCCTCGTCCACCGCAAAGCACTGGCTTAAAACAGGCCTCGGCGCGCACGAAAGGGAGGGGGCGCAGGCCTGAAAAGCGCAACGGGCGATTGCAAGGAGTCTCGCTTGCGGTGCCTTGCTCCGCGCAAGCGCTTTGCGTAACCATGCCTGGCCAGCCGACAAAGGAGAAAGGATGAACCGATCCTGCCGAAAGGCGCCAAGAGCGCTCTCCTGGTCGGCGACCCAGCCAAGCCCGGCGTGTTCATCGCCTATCTCAAATTTCCGCCCGATTATGTGATCCCGCCGCACACCCATCCTTTCGCCGAAGTCGTCACGGTTCTGCGCGGCAAGGCGGGCAACGGCATGGGCGAAAAATTCGCCGCCGAGCAAGGCGAGGTGCTGGGCCCGGGCTCCGGCTTCACCTTGCCGGCGGACCACGCGCATTATCTTTGGACGACCGACGAGGAGACGATCGTCCAGCTGATCGCCACCGGGCCGTGGGGTATCGACTACAGCGATCCCAAGGACGATCCGCGCACGCAATAATCGAGCGCCAATCATCGCGCGGCCTTCCGCCCAGCCCGCAACCTTGTCATTCCCACGCAAGCGGGAACCCCCGTGGTCGCGATCCAACTATTGGCGCTCGCACTTATCCCCGCCTCTCGAAGCTGCTTTAGACTCCGTCCGCCTTGTCCTTCGAGGGCGCTTTCGCGAGGCGTCGCGATCGTGGGACTTGGTGCGGCGCCCGCGGGTTTGGTTCGCACCCAAGCACTCGGGCCGCATCGGGGCTCCCCCCGGGACCACTAGCGAGAGTCCCTGTCAGGAGCTGACTGACCGCCCGGCCATAGCCGGCAACGGAAAGCGGGGCCCGGTGCCGAGCAAAGACGCCGCAAATAGCATGCGCGATTTAGCGGTGCGCTACCGGCCTCTGGCCTACTTGAGCGCATTTTTAGATGCGCTACCGGCCTCTGGCCTGCTTGAGCGCATACGCTACTTGAGCGCATGTGGCGCGCCGGAAGGCGCCCGCCGCGTCTCGCCAAGACGCGGACACTAAAAGTTTGCGCCGTTCGGCG
>JAWOJH010000071.1:0-10090 GCA_046481725.1 Methyloceanibacter sp.
TCGAACTCAAGGATTCCAAGGACCCCAAGAGCGGCGAGCTGGTTACCACCTGGGAGGTCGCCCGATGAGTCGTTTCAACTGGTTGCGGCCTCATGCTGAGGAGCGTCCGCAGGACGCCTCTCGAAGCATGGGCAACCCGATGTGGCTTCACCCTTCGAGACGGCGCGTTCCGCGCCTCCTCAGGGTGAGGAGCGAGATGTTGTCATGAAACCGTTGCTTGGCGATTTGCCGTTCAAGGGCTCGCGACGCGTCTATTTCGCCATCAAGCTCGCGGTGCTGGCGCTCGCGGTGCTGCTCGCGCTGCATTTCTTCTTCGGGCTCGTGTAGGAAAGACCAATGGCCCGCGAACGCATCTCGCTCTACGACACGACGCTCCGCGACGGCGCGCAAACCCATGGCGTCGACTTCTCGGTCGAGGATAAATGGCTGGTCGCGCAGCAGCTCGACGGGCTCGGTATCGACTATATCGAGGCGGGGTATCCCGGCGCCAACCCGACCGACACCATGCTGTTCGCCGCGCCGCGGCCGCTAACGCATGCCAAGCTGACCGCGTTCGGCATGACCAAGCGGCCGGGCCGCTCGATCGCCAACGATTCCGGCTTTCAGGCGCTGCTCGCCGCCAATGTCTTGTCGATCTGTCTCGTCGCCAAGGCCTGGGACTTCCATGTCGATGTCGCGCTCGGCATTACCCTCCAGGAGAATCTCGATGGCATCAAAGAATCGACCGAAGCGATCGTCGCCGCGGGGCGCGAGGCGCTGGTCGACTGCGAGCATTTCTTCGACGGCTACAAGGCCAATCCCGACTTTGCGCTTAGCTGCGCCAAGACCGCCTATGAAGCCGGCGCGCGCTGGGTGGTGCTGTGCGATACCAATGGCGGCTCCTTGCCGGAGGAGATCGAGCGGATCGTCGGCGAGGTGGTCAAACATGTGCCCGGCGAGCGGCTGGGCATCCATGTGCATAACGACACGGATAACGGCGTGGCGAACTCGCTGGCGGCGGTGCAAGCCGGTGTGCGGCAAATCCAGGGCACGTTGAACGGGCTCGGCGAGCGCTGCGGCAACGCCAATCTGACTTCGATCATCCCGACGCTCTTGCTGAAGCCGAGCTATGCCGAGCGATTCGAGACCGGGGTGACGCCGGAGAAGCTTCGCACGCTCACCCATGCCTCGCGCATTCTCGACGAGGTGCTGAACCGCGCGCCCAACCGGCATGCGCCTTATGTCGGCGAGGCGGCCTTCGCGCATAAAGGCGGCATCCATGTCTCGGCGGTGCAGAAGGACCCACGCACCTATGAGCATGTGCCGCCGGAGGCGGTCGGCAATCGGCGCAAGCTGTTGGTCTCCGACCAGGCGGGCCGCTCCAATATCCTTGCCGAGCTGCAGCGCATCGGCATCGCCATCCCCAAGGACGACCCGCGGGTCACGCGGCTGCTCGACGAGGTCAAGCAGCGCGAGGCGATAGGCTATGCCTATGAAGCTGCGGAGGCGTCCTTCGAGCTGTTGGCGCGGCGGCTGCTCGGCAATGTGCCGCAATTCTTCGAGGTGGACTCCTTCCGCGTGTTGGTGGAGCGGCGGCACAACGCAGTCGGTAAGCTCGTCACCATCTCGGAGGCGACTGTCAAGGTGCGCATCGACGGCGAGACGATGATGTCGGTGGGCGAGGGCAACGGCCCGGTCAACGCGCTCGACAATGCGCTGCGCAAGGACCTCGGCCGCTACCAGGGCTATATCGACGACCTCGAGTTGGTCGACTACAAGGTGCGCATCCTGACCGGCGGCACCGACGCGGTCACCCGGGTGCTGATCGAGAGCCGCGACGGGGGCGGCAATCGCTGGTTCACCGTGGGCGTGTCCCCCAATATCGTCGATGCGTCGTTCGAGGCGCTGCTCGATTCCATCAATTACAAGCTGATCCGCGACGGCGCTCCGGCCCCTTGAGGCGCGCGCCGCACCGCGAGAAAGGCGCTTTCCCCCTCCGCTTTAGGTTGCCGAGTTCAATTTCCGCGCTAAGAATTGCGGCCACGGAACCGTCGGGGAGCTGTGAGCCAGGCGATGCAGGGGCTGATCGTCCTTCTTTTGTTGCTCGGCTGGATGTCTCCAGCGATGCCCGCGTTCGGTCATGCGGCCCCGCTTCGGCTTGCCCAGCATGCCGCCGACGCGCCCGAAAGCAGCGGCGCGGGGCATGCCCTCGATTCCGGGCCGATCACGATGGAGGACGCGGCAAGCGCCGGCGAGGCCTCCACCGGGCCATGCGCGGCCTCCGATGGGGTCATTGGCTACTTCATCTGCCAAACGGGAGCAGCTATCGGCGGCGGGCTACAGGCGATCCTGCTGCCGCTGGTCGCGCTGCTGCTGCTGCTGACGCTGTCGATGGTGATGCTCTGGATCTACACCCGCCGGGTCGCCAACGCGGCGCGGCTCGCGGCCGAATATGTGCCGGCGGTCGAGCGCGCCTATGTGTTCGGCGGACCGACCGATCTTTTCCTGCTGCACGACCAGGCGAGCGTGCGGCTCGCCATGCAGAATTACGGCAAGACGCCCGCGATCATCCGCGGTTGGCTGGTGGAGTTCGTGGCGCAGGAGCCGCGCGGAAAGAAGCCTGGCTATGACGAAAGCAAGCGGACGGAGGCGAACGAGATCCTGGAGCCGGACAAGCTCTACTCGCCGGCCATGACCTTCCGGTCGGAGATCGCGGCGCCGTTCTTCATCGTCGGCTACATCGCCTATGACGACGTGTTCCGGAAACCGCATCTCACGCGGTTTTGCGTCGGGGTCACCCGCGATGCCAAGGCAGCCTTTGCCGGCCATCCCGCCTGGAACGCCTATGACTGAGCGGCGAAGCCTCAGAACTTCGCGGACACTTCCGCTTCGGCCTGGGCCTCGCTGACTTCGGGATAGCGGGTAAGCGCCTTCCGGATCGTCGGCACGATGTCCTCGATGCGGTTGACCAGCAGCATGTTGAGTTCGAGCCCGGGCCGGATAAAATGCTGCTGGCCCATCCGCTCGAACAGCGCCAGCAGCGGCTCCCAAAAGTCGTCGATATTGGCGAGCACGATCGGCTTCACGTGCCGGCCGAGCTGCGACCAGGTCAGCTGCTCGACGAATTCCTCCAAGGTGCCGAGGCCCCCGGGCAGGGCGACGAACGCGTCGGATTTGGCGAACATCAGCTGCTTCCGCTGGTGCATGTCGTCGACGACGATCAGCTCCTGCGCCTCGATCAGCATGTGCTCGCGCTCGCTCAAGAAGCCGGGAATGATGCCGGTGACATGGCCGTCATGCTGGAGCACCGAGCGGGCGACCTCGCCCATCAGGCCGAGGCTGCCGCCGCCATAGACCAGGCCGATGCCTGAGGCGGCGAGGATGCGTCCGAAAGCGCGCGCGCCCTCGGCATAGGCCGGGTTCTGGCCCGCGCCGGAGCCGCAATAGACACAAATATTCTGGAGGATTGCTGCGTTCTGAGCGTCGTTCATGGGATCATCTGCCATCGGGTCTGGACAGGCGTCAAGAAAGGCCGCCGTCCACCAACCGTCTGGCGGGACCTCGAGCGATTCGCTAGGGTCCTGACGAATTGGGCGGTTTTGACGTTTTTTCGCCTTGCCCGCCGCGTAAATTAAGCCTGACAGAGGAATCAGTACATGATCGTCAGCAGATATATCGCCGTCTTGACACTCGTCGCCGCCCTTGGCGCGTTCGGTTTCTATGCGAAGTCCGTGGCCGCCGAGGACGCGGCGCCAGAACAGCCCGCCGCGGATACGAGTGCTTCCGAGCCGCAATCTCCGAGGTCGCCGCTCAGGGTGAAGACCGTCGACTACGACGATGCGGGCAAGTTGAAGCTGGCCGGCATCGCCCTGCCGAATAACGAGCTATACGTCTATTTCGACGATCAGCCGTTCGCCACCGTGGTGCCGGACGAGGCAGGCAATTGGAGCGTCGAAGGCGATCTCAAGCTTGATGAGGGCCGCCACAACATTCGCGCTGAGCAATTCGATCCGGAGACCAAAATGGTCGCGGCCCGGGCGATGATCTCCATCGAACGCGCCAAGCAGCCGCCTGACGGAGCGCCAAAGACGCCCTGACCCTCGGAGATCGAGGTGCGCCGGGCCAAGGAATGACGGATGACTCAGAATAGGCTCATCGCGATCATTGCGGCCATGATGGCGATCGGCGCCGCGCTCGCGGTCGCGGGACTTTATGTGGATTGGGCCAGGCTGTCGCCGCCCCCTGCCGGCGAGCCGGGGCCAGTCGCCAGCGAGGGCGACCAGCTGCCGCCGGCCGGCCATGCCGCCGCTCCCGTCGATCCCGCCGATGCGCCCAAACCGGGCCAACCCGACCAGACCGGCGCATTGACGCCTCCGGCCGAGCCGACCGCGGTGCCCACATTCGATGTCGTCGTGATCGAGCCGAGCGGCGAAGGCGTCATCGCCGGCCGCGCCGCGCCGGGCTGGAAGGTCAATGTGCAGAGCGGCGGCGTCAAGGTGGCGGAGGCGAAAGCCGATCTCCAGGGCGAATGGAGCGTGGTGCTGGAAAGGCCGCTGCCTGCCGGCGATCACGCGCTTTCGTTGAAGATCGTTTCGCCCGACGGATCGAAGGCGGTGTCGTCGCAAGAGACGATCCAGGTCGCGGTCGGCGCTGCCGGCGCGCAGGCAGCTTCGCCGGTCGCGCCGGGCCAGACCGTGTCGCCGGCGCCGTCGCCGCAAGCCACGACCGGAAGCGTCGCGGTTTCGCCCGAGGCCGCGCCCCAGGCGGGCGCGCCGGCTTCGCTCGCGGAGATCGAGCCGAACGTGACCCGCGCGCTGGCCCGCGCCGAGCGCGAAGCGCTGAACGCGGCTGGCGGCGCGCTGCTGCAGGCCAAGCCTGCGCTGGTGTTCAGGACCGTGGACTACGAACTCGGCGGGAACGGCGGGGGGACGGTGACGATCACCGGCGCGAGCGAGCCTGGCGCGCGGATCTCGATCTTCTATGACGGGGCGCCTTTCGCCGAGACGCGGGCCGACCGCGCGGGCAATTGGCGGGTTGCCGTCGCCAAGACGCTCGGCATGGGCGAGCACAGCTTCCGCGCCGAACGCGCGGGCGCCGCACCCGGAACGACCGTAGCGGCGCTGATCAGCATCGAGCGGGTCGAGCCGAAGCCCGAAGCTCCGGCGCCCCAGGTCGCGGCCTCCGGGCCAGCCGGCCAAGTCGCCGTCCGGCAAGGCACGCCGGGTTCGGTGCAGGATGCCAAGGAGGTCTACACGATCCGCCGCGGCGACACGTTATGGGCCATCGCCAAGCGGCATCTCGGCAGCGGTCTGCGCTACACCTCGATCTTTCAGGACAACCTGGGGAAAATCACCAATCCCAACCTGATCCATCCGCAGCAAGAGGTGACGATACCGAAGCCCTGATCGCTTGGCTCAAGCGCGCGCCGGGCCTATATAGTCACGGGGTGGGGCAGCGCTTGGACGCTGCCTTTTTTCGCGCGGATATCGCGCCGATAAAAGCGATCTCTCATGCAAGACCGGCTGCCGCAAACCAGAAGCGACGTCGTGCTCCGGGCGCGGACGGGCGATCTCGGCGTGCTCCGCGAGTTGCTTCCCTATGTGTGGCCGGCGGGCCGCCCCGATCTGCGCTTGCGCGTGGTGTTCGCGATGGGCGCCCTGGTCATCGCCAAGGCCGTCACGCTGACCGTGCCGATCGCCTACAAAGCCGTGGTCGATCTTCTGACCGGCGAGGCAACCGTCGGCGAAGTCGCCGGCCTTTCGGCGCTTGGGCTTGCCGCGATCCCCGCGACTCTGATCGTCGCTTATGGCGTCGCCCGAGTGCTGATGGTGCTGTTCGCGCAGTTCCGTGACGTCTGGTTCACCGCGGTCGCGCAGAATGCGGTACGCGAGCTTGCCAACAAGACTTTCCGGCATCTGCATCGGCTTTCGCTGCGCTTTCATCTCGAGCGCCGTACCGGTGGTCTCTCCCGCGTCATCGAACGCGGCGTGAGCGGTGTCGACACTATCGTGCGCATGGCGGTGTTGAACTCGATCCCGACCGCGGTCGAGCTGCTGATGATTTCGGCTCTGATTGCCTGGTATTTTGGCTGGGTCTATGTCCTGGTCGTGCTGGTCACCGTCGCAGCCTATGTCTGGTTTACCTTCGTAGCGAGCGAGCGGCGCATCCTCATCCGCCGCGACATGAACGAGTCGGACACCGAAGCGCATTCGAAGGCGATCGACAGCCTGCTCAATTTCGAGACCGTCAAATATTTCGGCAACGAGGAATTGGAAGCGCGGCGGTTCGATTCTTCGATGGCGCGCTATGAGCGGGCGGCGATCCGAACCTATAGCTCGCTTGGCGTGCTCAATACCGGTCAGGCGGTGATCTTCACCATCGGCATGGTGATCTGCATGCTGCTGGCGGCGCGCGGCGTGACGCGAGGCGTGCTCACCGTGGGCGACTTCGTGATGATAAATGCCATTCTCATCCAGCTCTATCTGCCGCTGAACTTCATGGGCATGGTCTACCGCGAGATCAAGCAGGGGCTGATCGACATCGAGACCATGTTCGCGCTGCTGCACGAGAAGCCGGAAATCCCCGATCGCCCGGGCGCGAAGCCGCTTCGGGTCGAAAGCGGCGAGGTCGTCTTCGACAACGTCTCCTTTGCCTACGACCACGAGCGGCCGATCCTGAGAGATGTAAGTTTCACCGTGCCGGCCGGGCAGATGGTGGCGATCGTCGGGCCGTCCGGCGCGGGCAAATCCACGATCTCGCGTATCCTGTTTCGATTCTACGAATTGGCGGGCGGCCGGGTGCTGATCGACGGCCAGGACATCCAGGACGTTACGCAAAGCTCGCTCAGGGCGGCGATCGGCATGGTGCCGCAGGACACCGTGCTGTTCAACGACACCATCGAGTACAACATTCGCTACGGCAAGCCGGACGCCACGCCGGCCGAGGTGCGCGAGGCGGCGCGGCTCGCGCAGATCGACAGCTTCATCATGACGTTGCCGCAGGGCTACGACTCGCTGGTCGGCGAGCGCGGCTTGAAGCTGTCCGGCGGCGAGAAGCAGCGCGTGGCGATCGCCCGCACCATTTTGAAGGCGCCGCCGATCCTGATGCTCGATGAAGCCACCTCGGCGCTCGACAGCCATACCGAGAAGGAAATCCAGGACGCGCTGGAGCGGGTGGCGCGCGAGCGCACCAGCCTGGTCATCGCGCATCGGCTTTCCACCGTGGTTCATGCGGACAACATCATCGTGCTCGACCAGGGCCAGATCGTCGAGCAGGGCACGCATCCGGAACTGCTCGCCAAAAACGGTCTTTATGCCAGTCTTTGGGCGCGCCAGCGCGAAGCCGACGAAGCGCGCGAGCGGCTGGCGCGCGCGCAGGAAGATGTGCCGCCGTCGCGCGCGGCGGAACGACTCGAAGACGAAGCCCTCGCCTCAACCTAAGCCAAGTATCGGGACCCATGAAAGACAGTCACGGCATCCTCGACAGCATTCTGGGCGTATTCGTGCCGATCCATCGGGACGGCTACAAATTCGTGTTCGGCGCGGCGCTGGTCGCTCTGATCCTGTTCGCGCTGGCGCCGCCGCTCGGCTGGATCGCTGCCGCGGCGACGGCGGCGATCGCCTATTTCTTCCGCGATCCGGAGCGGGTGACGCCGAAGCGCAAGGGCCTGGTAGTGAGCGCCGCCGACGGCAAGGTCGCCGGCATCGCCGAGGTGCTGCCGCCGGCCGAGCTTCAGCTCGGACCCGGAAGGCTCCGCCGCATCTCCGTGTTCCTCTCGGTGCTCGACGTGCATATCGTGCGGGCGCCGGTGACCGGGCGCATTGTCCGGAGCCATTACGTGCCGGGCGCGTTTCTGAACGCCGAGCTGGACAAGGCGAGCGAGGAGAACGAACGGCGGGCCCTGGTGATCGAGACCGAGACCGGCGAGAGGATCGGCGTGGTGCTGATCGCCGGGCTGATCGCGCGGCGGATCGTGACTTTCCTGGGCGAGGGGGCTAGCGTGGCCAGCGGCGAGCGGCTCGGGCTGATCCGCTTTGGCAGCCGGGTCGATGTCTATCTCCCCGAAGGCGCCACAATTCTCGCCGAGACCGGACAGATTGCGGTGGGAGGGGAGACGGTCTTGGCGGAGCTGGTGCAAAGCGGCGCGGTGCGGGAGTTGAGCCCCGCGCTGGTGGCGGGCGCGGCGGAGGAGCAGGTTTAGATGTTTCCGCCTTTCGAACCGGAGCGTGACGAGCGCAAGAAGCGTCCGACCATGTTCGCCCGCGGCCAGGTGCCGATCAGGGTGCTGATCCCCAATATCTTCACCTTGGTCGGGCTTTGCGCCGGGCTGACCGCGATCCGCATGGGCATCGAGCATCGTTGGGATCTGGCGGTGGCGGCGCTGGTGTTCGCGGCGTTTCTCGACGGCATCGACGGCCATGTGGCGCGTCTGCTGAAAGCTTCGTCGCGGTTCGGCGCCGAGCTCGACAGCCTCGCCGATTTCGTCAATTTCGGCGTGGCGCCGGCTATCATCATGTTCAACTGGGCGCTGGAAGATTTGCGCAGCCTGGGCTGGATCGCGGTGCTGGTGTTCGCGGTGTGCTCGGCGCTCAGGCTCGCCCGCTTCAACGTGTCGCTCGACCGGACCGACCAGCCCGCCTGGAAGAACAATTATTTCGTCGGGGTGCCGGCGCCGGCGGGCGCGCTGATCCTGCTCCTGCCGATTTACGTCCAGGATCTCGGCCTGCACGTGCCTGGCCTCACGCCGCTGGTGCTGTTTTATACGCTCGGCATCGCGCTCTTGATGGTGAGCAACGTGCCCACTTTCTCGATCAAGCTGATCGGCCAGAAGATCGCCCGCGAGCATGTGCTGCCGGTGTTCGTGCTGGCGGCGCTGTTCATCGCTTTGCTGTTGACCTATCCCTCGCTTACCTTGGCCATCGGCTCGCTGACCTATCTGGCGATGATCCCGGTCTCCGCCTATCGCTACCTGGCGGAGGAACGCAAGGCGGCCAAGGCGGCCAAGGCGGCGCCGGCGAGCGCCAAGGAAGCGCCGGCGGAAACGCCGCCGCCGGCCGGTACCACCGATCAGGTGGTGCGTCTGCGGACCAAGCCATGAAGCAGCGTCTCTCCTCCTATCTGCGGCAGCTCGAGGCGGAGAGCATCCACATCATGCGCGAGGTCGCCGCCGAGTTCCGCAATCCGGTGATGATGTATTCGATCGGCAAGGACTCCTCGGTGATGCTGCATCTGGCGCTGAAGGCGTTCTATCCGGCCAAGCCGCCCTTCCCGCTGTTGCATGTCGATACGACCTGGAAGTTCCGCGAGATGATCCAGTTCCGCGATCAGGAGGCGAAGCGGCTCGGCATCGACCTGATCGTGCATACCAACGAGCAGGGCGCGAAGGACGGCATGTCGCCGATCACCCATGGCAGCGCGCTCTATACCGACGTCATGAAGACCGAGGCGCTGAAACAGGCGCTCACCGCCCATGGCTTCGACGCGGCCTTCGGCGGCGCGCGGCGCGACGAGGAAAAATCGCGCGCCAAGGAGCGCGTGTTCTCCTTCCGCAATGCTGCGCATAATTGGGATCCGAAGCGGCAGCGGCCGGAGCTCTGGCATATCGCCAATACCAAGGTGGGACCGGGCGAAAGCATGCGGGTGTTCCCGCTGTCCAATTGGACCGAGCTCGACGTCTGGACCTATGTCTATCTCGAGGACATTCCGGTGGTGCCGCTCTATTTCGCGGCCGAGCGGCCGGTGGTGGAGCGGGGCGGCACCTTAATCATGGTGGACGACGACCGGCTGCCGCTCGATGCCAATGAAAAGCCCGAAATGGCGCGGGTCCGCTTCCGCACCCTCGGCTGCTATCCGCTGACCGGCGCCCTCCGCTCGGAGGCCGCGTCGGTCCCGGAGATCATCGAGGAACTGGTGGCGACCCGCTATTCCGAGCGTCAGGGCCGGGTGATCGACCACGACCAATCCGGCTCGATGGAGAAGAAGAAGCAAGAGGGATATTTCTGATGCCGCAGCTGAGCGTGGTCCAACCTGCGCGCGCCGATGCAAGCGAACGGGTCGCCGCCCGGATCGCCGCGGAAGAAAATCGCGGGCTGTTGCGTTTCCTCACCTGCGG
>JAWOJH010000088.1:0-3034 GCA_046481725.1 Methyloceanibacter sp.
CATGACATTTCCCCCATTCTGGCCGGCGGGGCCGACCCTTCTATCCCTGTGACCGGACTATGCAGGGTTTGTTTGGGCCTGCCTATGGCTTCCGGGCAACACTGGGCGTCTCTCGACACGCCGCCGGCCCCCTTGAGAGGGATCGGGCGGTACGTGCCGGCACGATAGGCGCGAATGGCGATGGTTTGACAACGGAAAGCCCCGGGGCAGGGACGGCCTCAAAGCCGGTCTGCCACGGAGCTTAAATTTGAATCCAGCTAACCGAGCCCGTCCGGGCGCTAACTCTGGATTGACCGCAATCGAGCGGCTTCGTTAGCCGGTGCGGCGGGACCGGCCAGGCTTCATGAAGCCGGGGTTGGCGCCGAGAATGGCGTAAGGATGCGGATTGGACGCCACCACCGGACGCTGCGCCGGCAGACTGGAGGTCTGATAGGCGGCCGCTCGCACGCCGCTAGACGTGGCGGCAACCCGATTCCGCACGCCGACGCGCTTGGTGTTCGCCACGTTCACGCTGGCTTTGGCTTCGGGTTTCCTGGCCAAGCGCGTTGTTCCGGCCGATGCTTTCGCGGCGACGGTCTTGGCCTTGGGCGAGGTCCGCGCCGCCGCTCTGACCTTGGGGGCCGCCTTCGCGGCGGAGATATCCGCCCTGACCTCGGCCGCCTGCGCGGCCCCGGCCTTGGCCTTGGCCTTGGTGGTGGTCTCACCCAGCGCGGCCAGCGCGCTGCCGCCGGTCGACGTGACGCGCACTTTGGCGGTTCCGGATTCGATCATGCCGATGCTGGCCGCCGCCGCCTTCGACAGGTCGATGATCCGGCCGCCGATGAAGGGTCCGCGATCGTTGATTCGCACCACTACCGACCGGCCATTGGCCAGATTCTCCACCAGCACTCGCGTGCCGAACGGCAGCGAGCGATGCGCAGCGGTCAATTCGTTCGGGTTCATCCGCTCGCCATTCGCGGTCATGTTGGCCGGCAGCGAATACCAGGAAGCGTGGCCGAGCTGATCGGCCCTGGCGAAATCGATCGGTAGCAAGATAGCGGCGCCGAGAAGCCCCACCGAAATCATCTTGGCTCGCATTTGCATGCGTATTGCTCCTATTCGATTGTTTGGGAGGTTTGGAAGCCGACGAAGTTTCGAGCCGGCCGCACATGTTAGTGCGAAGCCGTAACCTACGGCGCAAGAAGGCGAAAAATCGGCTCGGAGGGGGTAATAGAAGGGCGATTTAGGGGCAGTGTGCGGCCCTCCAAATTAAGGTTATCGGGCCCTCTAGCGAGATTTGCCGGAAGACCCCAGATCCATTGGAAAGGGCCGGAGCGACCGGCATGTGCGACCCGCATTCGCGTGTCGGGGAGGAGCGTCTCCGGAGCTTCGAGGTGACTTGGCGGTGACCTGTGCCACGGCGCGGCAGAAGGCCGGGCCCTGTTCTCGGTCAGGCCGGGACCTGCCTAACTCTTTGTCATGTCTCGCCTAATCCTTGCCCTTTTCGACGTATACTGTAAGAATGGTGTTCAGGTTGAAACATCGAGGAAACATCCCAAGCAAGGACGTCAGGACCAACTTGCGATGACGCAGAAAAAGAAGACTCAGGAGATTCAGGAGAGCCAGTACCTCTCTTCCGGTCAGTCCAATCCATCCTCCCGAGAGCCCATGACGGGCGCACAGGCGTCTTATCTGAAGATGCTCGCCGAAGAAGTGCGAGAGCCTGCGGCTTTCGATCAGGGCTTGAGCAAGCGCGAGGCATCGCGGCGGATCGATGCGCTGATGGAGAAGCTGCGGCTCGGCGATCTGCCGCCGCACACGGACTAGATCGCTCCGGCCTACGAGGGTGAGGACTTGGCGGCGCAAGAGCGGTGTGTCTGTCGCGGTGCCTTTGTGGTTCTCTTCTCAATCCCCCTCTTGCTCCTTCTCCTTGCGGACGCTGCGATGGCTCTCACCTTGACCTCCCCGGCGTTTCAAGCGGGCGAAAAAATCCCCTCGAAATACACCTGCGAGGGTGCGGATATCTCCCCGCCGCTGGCTTTTTCCGGCGTGCCGTCGGGTACTAAAAGCTTGGCCCTGATCGTCGACGACCCCGACGCGCCCGATCCCGCCGAGCCCAAGCGGGTCTGGGTTCATTGGCTGATGTACAATCTGCCGCCGGAGAGCGGCGGACTGCCTGAGGACGCTGACCGGAACGGGCTGCCCGAGGGCGCGGCGACCGGGCTGAACGACCGCAAGCAGACCGCCTATCACGGGCCATGCCCGCCGATCGGCCGGCACCGCTATTTCCACAAGCTCTATGCGCTGGACACGACGCTCGCCGGCAAGGCCTTCACCAAGGCCGAACTTGAGGCGGCAATGGAGGGTCACGTCCTGGCCGAAGCCGCCCTCATCGGGACCTATCAAAAAGGCGATCCGTAAGCGCGCATTCCTACCATCTCGTCACTTGACTGCGGGCCCCTTGGCTGGCTTGAGTTGCGACCATGGCTAGACACCTCCCGATGACTTGCATCGCTCGCGTTGCCGCGCTTGGCTTCCTTGCCGCCGCCGTGACGCTTCCCGCGGCCTCCACTGCGCTCGCCGCTCCCTGCTCCAACAACCCGGCCCAGTTCGGCCAGTGGTTGCAGCGCTTCAAACAGGAGGCCGTGGCCGCCGGCATTTCGCCACGCACCGTCAATACTGCGCTCGATGGCCTTACCTATGATCCGGCGACGATCGCCAAGGATCGCGGGCAGGGCGTGTTCGCGCAGACCTTCACGCAATTCTCCGCGCGCATGGTGTCGGCCAACCGTCTCCAGGTCGGCGCGCAGATGCTCAAGAAACACGCCAATGTCTTCGCCAAGATCGAACAGCAATACGGCGTGCCTGGCGCGGTGCTGGTCGCCTTCTGGGGGCTGGAGACCGATTTCGGCAAAGTCATGGGGAACATGCAGACCTTGCGGTCGCTGGCCACGCTGGGCTTCGATTGCCGCCGGCCCGCTGAATTCCAGGAGCAGCTGCTCTACGCGCTGCGGGTGATCGAGCGCGGCGATCTCTCGCCGGCGGAAATGCGCGG
>JAWOJH010000143.1:0-11026 GCA_046481725.1 Methyloceanibacter sp.
GGACATTCACACGAAAACGATCAAGACCTGCCATGGCCAAAGAGAAATCCAGTTCTTTCTCTTCTTCGAACTGGATTTTTTGCGTGTCAGTCATGTCGGCGGCCAAGCCCTCTATCCGGCCCGGGTGCAAGCCGAGGATCTCGAAGAGCGGCTGACCTCGGCCTACTGGCCGTTCCACCGGGCGCTCGCGGCCGAACTCGAGGCGTTGCGGGCCCTTCACGGTGTCGCCGTCCTGCTCGACTGCCATTCCATGCCGCGCGCCTCGGTGGCGCATCAGGCGGGCGAGGTCGATGTGGTGGTCGGCGACCGGCACGGCCGGGCCGCGGCGCCGCCGATCACCGCTGCGGTGGTGCGCGAACTGCGCGACCGCGGCCTCACCGTCGCCGCCAACCGGCCCTTCGCCGGCGGCTTCATCACCGAACGCCACGGCCGCCCGGACGCCGGCGTGCACGCGATCCAGATCGAGGTGCGGCGCGACCTGTTCCTCGACGAGGCCGACTACCGGCTGCACCGCGGCATCGGCCCCCTGGGCCAGACGCTGGCCGCGGTGGTGGCGGCGGTTTCCACCGAGGCCTTGCGCCGGGTCGGTCGGCCGGTCGCCGCCTGAGAGCCCTCTCTGATTGGGGTCGTTGGCGTCAAGCTGCTCCGCTTCTTTCTCCCACATGCGGCTCGGCTCGTTCATGCCGTCACTCGCTTCTCTTCGCGGTCGATGCTGGATCGCCGCATGAAGGGGGTCAGGAGGACGAGGTGTCCCAACCTGTCCACGACCTTTCGTCGGGGTGTGCCTCAAGGATCAAGGCTCTCAACGAGATCGCCACGCCCATCGTCCACCCTGCCTTCTCGCCTCGATGCGGGCGATCACGCTGCGCTCACCTGTCCAACTCCTGGCGGATAGCGAAAGTCGTGGAAGCTGCGGATCTTGTCCAGAAAGACCATGGCCTCGGGGCGGGCATAGAGCCTGTCGCCGCGGATCACGATCTCCACCTTCGGCCAGCGACGCAGATCGCCTTGACCAGGTGCCGGAGCAAGAGCGCGACCTCGGCACCGTCCGGTGTCTTGCCGGGCCTGAGTATCACCGCCACCCCGCCGGGCGAGGGGGCGATCGGCAGTTTGCAGCGACCAGCACACCTCCTTGCGGCCGGTGGCACGGGCGATGCCGGCCGGCAGCCGGAAGCGCCAGTAATAGAAGGTGATAACCGCACGCTATGTCCCGCACCCCGGCAATTGCCCGGGGCGGCGCTGGTGTGACACACGCGTGTGACAGCCGGGGACGACCCGATGGGCGAGCCGCCAAGTGCTTGATGGTGGGGTGGATCCGATTGTCTGGCTGGGGGACCTGGATTCGAACCAGGACTGCACGGTCCAGAGCCGTGAGTTCTACCGTTAAACTATCCCCCAAGCGCGCCGGTGAGGCGCGGTTGGACTAACGAGCAGTGTCCTATGAGACAGCCGGGCAGGTTGTCAAGCGCTGCGCCGGCTTCGTGCGACGGTGGTGGCAGGCCGCGCGGCGCGGCGCTTGACAGGGCAGGCCCCGCTCTCTATCTCCGCGACACGGCAAAGGGGGTGTAGCTCAGTCGGTTAGAGCGCCGGCCTGTCACGCCGGAGGCCGCGGGTTCGAGTCCCGTCACTCCCGCCACTTTCGGCCCCACACTCGGAATAGAGGACCATGGGCCAGTTGCTTCAGGCTTATCTGCCGCTTGCCATCTTCATCGGCATCGCCTTTGTCATCAGCGCGGCCATTTTGCTCGCGCCCTTTGTGGTGGCCGTCAGCAAGCCCGATCCCGAGAAGGTGTCTACCTACGAATGCGGCTTCGAGGCCTTCGATGACGCGCGCATGAAATTCGACGTCCGATTCTACCTGGTGTCCCTTTTGTTCATTATCTTCGACCTGGAGATCGCGTTTCTCTTCCCTTGGGCCGTGGCCTTCAACGATATCGGCGCTTTCGGCTTTTGGGCGATGATGGTGTTTCTCGCCATTCTCACCATAGGCTTCATCTATGAGTGGCGGAAAGGCGCGCTGGAATGGGATTGATCGCTGAGCCCAAATTCGAGACGGAAGGCAAGCCCGGCGGCATCATCACACCCGGCCCCACCAGCTTCGGGCTGTTCTCCGACGAACTTGCCGACAAGGGCTTCCTGTTGACCTCCGCCGACGATCTCGTCAATTGGGCGCGCACCGGCTCGCTGATGTGGATGACCTTCGGGCTGGCCTGCTGCGCGGTCGAGATGATGCAGGCTTCGATGCCCCGCTACGACCTCGAACGCTTCGGCTTCGCGCCTCGCGCCAGCCCGCGTCAATCCGACGTCATGATCGTGGCCGGCACTCTGTGCAACAAGATGGCGCCCGCGCTGCGCAAGGTTTACGACCAGATGCCCGAGCCGCGTTATGTCATCTCTATGGGATCGTGCGCCAATGGCGGCGGCTATTACCACTACTCCTACTCGGTGGTACGCGGCTGCGACCGCATCGTCCCGGTCGACATCTACGTTCCCGGCTGCCCGCCGACTGCCGAAGCCCTCGTCTACGGGGTTCTCTTGTTGCAGAAGAAGATCAGGCGGACCGGTACGATCGAGCGCTGATCCGAGCTTCGCCTGGAGCCCTGATGGACCAAGTTCTTAACACGCTCGCCGCCTATCTGGACGATCGCCTGGGGGCGAAACTCGTTGCCTCCGAGGTCGCGCTGAGCGAACTCACCATCGAGGTCGAACGCGATCGTATCCCCGAGATCATGCAATTTCTGCGTGACGATCCGCTTTGCCGCTTCGGCTGCCTGATCGATATTTGCGGCGTCGATTACCCCGAGCGGCAGGACCGCTTCGACGTCGTCTATCATCTGCTGAGCCCCTGGCTGAACCATCGAATACGCGTGCGCACCAAGACCGACGCCGCCAACCCGGTGCCGAGTATCGTCCCTCTTTATCCGGGCGCAGACTGGTTCGAGCGCGAGGCCTACGACCTCTACGGCATTCTGTTTGCCGGTCACCCCGATCTGCGCCGGCTGCTGACCGATTACGGATTTCAGGGCCACCCGTTGCGCAAGGACTTCCCGCTCACCGGCTTCGTCGAACTGCGCTACGACGACGAGTTGAAGCGCGTGGTCTATGAGCCGGTGAAGCTGATGCAGCAATATCGCAGCTTCGATTTCCTCTCGCCCTGGGAAGGCATGGCCACGGCCATCCCCGGTGACGAAAAGGCGGGCGAAGCTCCGGGCCGTAATGGACAATCATGAAGCGCTCGTTGCAGCCGGGATTGAAGCACAGCTTCTCCTACACGGTGCCGGAGGAGAAGACCGTGCCGCATCTCTATCGCGAGTCGCCGGAGCTTCAGGTCATGCCGGACGTGTTCGCCACCGGCTTCATGGTCGGGCTGATGGAATGGACCTGCGTGCAGTTGCTCACGCCGCATCTCGACGAGGGGGAAGGCAGCCTGGGCACCCATATCGACGTGTCGCATAAGGCCGCTACTCCCGTGGGCTTCACCGTCACGGTCGAAGCGGAATGTATCGAGGTGAGGGGCCCGCGCACCCGCTTCAAGATCGTCGCCCATGACGGCGTCGACGAGATCGGCGTAGGAACGCATGAGCGTTTCATCGTCACCTGGGACCGCTTCAATCGCGGCGTCGCGGCAAAGCGCGCCAAAGCCTCGGTCCCGGAGGACGGATAATGTTCTCCACGATGATAACGACGCGATCCACATGGCTGCCTGCCTTTCTTGCCATTTTTGCCGGAGCGGCCAATTGGCAGTACACGCGCGAAGTCACCGGAGGCCGTGAACCCTGGGACGTTCCGCTTTACTGGCAAGTGAGCTATCCCACTTTGTTGCTCGCCGCGTTTCTGCTGGGCTTGGCTTGGCGCGACCGGCCCTGGCGCTGGGCGGTACTGTTGATGGCAGGCCAGGCAAGCTGGGCGCTGATCGCCGCCATCAGCCAAGACGGGATACCGACCTTGCTGCCCTTGGGGCTCATCGTATTCGCCGTTCTGACCGTGCCGTGCGTGATCGCGGCCTATGCCGGCAAGTGGGTCGGCGAGAAGGCCTTAGCTTAAGAGAGACTGGCGATTTGGCAGACGGAAAATCAGAAGACGCGATGAGCGCATCGAACGAAATTGCCGGGCGCTGCCTGTGCGGCGCGGTCAAGTTCGCCGCCGACGCCGCCGGCCACAGCGTCGACGCGTGCCATTGCGCCATGTGCCGCCGCTGGGTTGGCGGCCCGTATCTCGGTCTGGCGCATACCGGACCGGTGCGCTTTACGGGCGCCGAGCACATCGGCATCTTTAAATCGTCCGATTGGGCCGAGCGGGCATTCTGCCAACGCTGCGGAACGTCGCTCTACTGGCGCCTCAGCGGCACGCAGGAATATTCGTTTTGCGCGGGGACGCTCGACGATCAGTCCGCGCTCGAGCTCACCACCGAGATCTTTATCGACGAGAAGCCCGCTTACTACGCCTTTGCGAACCAAACCAGGAAGCTGACCGGAGCCGAGGCCATGGCCCCCCTCATGGCCGCCGGAATGATTGACGGCAAGCCCAATGACTGACGCCGAAACCGAACCCACCGACGCTGACAGCGGCAAGCGCGCGGGCGAGGACCGCAAATTCACCATCAATTTCGGTCCGCAACATCCGGCGGCGCATGGCGTGCTTCGCCTCGTTCTTGAACTTGACGGCGAGGTCGTTGAACGTGTCGATCCGCATATTGGACTGCTCCATCGCGGCACTGAAAAGCTCATCGAGCATAAAACCTATCTCCAGGCGGTGCCCTATTTTGATCGGCTCGACTACGTCGCGCCGATGAATCAGGAGCATGCTTTCGCTCTCGCGGTGGAGAAATTGGTCGGGGTCGCCGTGCCGAAACGCGGCCAGCTGATTCGCGTGCTCTATTCCGAGATCGGTCGGCTGCTCTCGCATCTGCTCAACATCACGACGCAGGCTTTGGATGTCGGGGCGCTCACGCCGCCGCTCTGGGGCTTCGAGGAACGCGAGAAGCTGATGGTGTTCTACGAGCGTGCAAGCGGCAGCCGCATGCATGCCGCCTATTTCCGGCCAGGCGGCGTGCATCAAGATCTGCCGCCGGAGCTGATTTCCGATATCTACGCCTTCTGCGATCCTTTCCTCAAAGTCTGCGACGACATCGAAGGTCTGCTCACCGAGAACCGCATCTTCAAGCAGCGCAACGTCGATATCGGCGTGGTGACGCTCGAAGACGCGTGGGCGCGCGGCTTTTCCGGCGTGATGGTGCGCGGATCGGGTGCCGCTTGGGATCTGCGCAAAGCGCAGCCCTACGAGTGCTACGACGAGCTCGAATTCGACATTCCCATCGGCAAGAACGGCGACTGCTACGACCGCTACCTCGTGCGCATGGAGGAGATGCGCCAGGCCGTGCGCATCATGAAGCAAGTCTGCGAACGCCTGACTACCGAGCTTGGGCCGGTGAGCGTGGAGAACCACAAAATGGTACCGCCGAAACGCGCGCAGATGAAAGCCTCGATGGAGGCGCTGATCCATCACTTCAAGCTCTACACCGAGGGCTATCACGTGCCGAAGGGCGAGGTTTACGCCGCCGTGGAGGCGCCGAAAGGCGAGTTCGGCGTTTATCTCGTCGCCGACGGGACCAACCGGCCCTATCGCTGCAAGATCAGGGCGCCGAGCTTCCCCCATCTCGCCGCAATGGATTTTCTCTGTAAGGGCCATATGCTGGCCGACGTGTCGGCCGTGCTAGGGTCGATCGATATCGTCTTTGGCGAGATTGACCGGTGAGGGTAACCCAGATGCGGACGATACTGACCTTGGCTCTGGCCGGCGCTTTGGTCCTTGCCGTCGCGGAGCTTCGAGCCGCGCCGCAGACCGACCCCGATTCGCCTGGAGCGCCGGCAGCGACAGAAGGCGAGGGGGCGGCGGCAGCGGGAGACCCTGCCAAGCCCGAGGAGGGCGCGCCGGGCGGTGAGGCCGCGGGCGGCGAGACTCCGCCGCCGGAGAGCGGGCCCGTGGCGCTGGGTGAATTGACCCGCGACGGCTTCGGGATCCATGCCACGGAGTTCATTCCGGCCGAAGCGGTAACCCGCCAGTCCGGCAAGGTCTCAGCCGATTCTATTATCGTGACCTTGCAGAAATCGGGTGCAACCGCCGTTTGCTTTTATACGCTGAAGGCCTATGTGGGTAAGAAGCTGGCCACGATTCCGGCTTGCACCGTTCACCGTTAGGAGACACTCGCGTCAGCTGGCCCAACTCCTGCGCGAGAAAAAAGAAGCGAACCTATGAGCGTCCGCCGCCTCGCCGCCGAGCAGCCTGAGGGTTTCTCGTTCACCCCCGAAAACCTCGAATGGGCCAAAGCCCAGGTCGAGAAATATCCGGAGGGGCGTCAGGCCTCGGCCGTGTTGCCCCTGCTGTGGCGGGCGCAGGAGCAGATGGGCGGCTGGCTGCCCGAGCCGGCACTTCGCTACATCGGCGAGATGCTCGGCATGGCGCCGATTCGCGTCTACGAGATCGCCACCTTCTACACGATGTTCAATCTGGCGCCGGTCGGCCGCTATTACGTACAAGTCTGCGGCACCACGCCGTGCTGGCTGAGAGGCGCGGACGCCATCAAGGACACCTGCCGCAAGCTGATTGGCGCGCCGGGCCGCGTGACCGAGGATGGCACTTTCTCCTGGATTGAGGTCGAATGCCTAGGCGCTTGCGTAAACGCCCCGGTGGCGCAGATCAACAAGGACTATTACGAAGATCTCACCCCGGAAAGCCTCACCTCGATCCTCGAAAATCTGAAAGCCGGACGTCCTGTCACTCCTGGGCCGCAAAATGACCGTCAGGCCTCGGCGCCGCTCGGCGGACCCAACACGCTCATCGATCTGGACCTTTATCGACACCAGGAACGCGAAGACGAAGCCTACGAAACCGCGCTGACCGATGCCGAACCGAAGCGGCCCGGAGCCGCCGCCAATCAGCGCGACCGCCCCGTGCCGAAACCGCCCCTTGGCAAAGGGCGGAGGCCAAAGACCAAGTGATGCTTCAAGACAAAGATCGTATTTTCAAGAATCTCTACGGGCTGCAATCCTGGCGGCTCAAGGCCGCGCGCGCGCGCGGCGCTTGGGATGGCACCAAGCAGATCATCGAGCGCGGCCATGACGCGATCATTGACGAGGTGAAGACATCGGGCTTGCGCGGCCGCGGGGGCGCGGGCTTCCCCACCGGACTGAAGTGGTCCTTCATGCCAAAGCAGTCCGACGGACGGCCGTCCTATCTCGTCATTAATGCCGACGAGTCCGAGCCCGGCACGTGCAAAGACCGGGACATCATGCGCCACGATCCGCAGTTGCTGATCGAGGGCGCGCTCATCGCCGCCTTCGCCGTGCGGGCCCATGTCTCCTACATTTATATTCGCGGCGAATTCATCCGCGAGCGCGAAATATTGCAAGCCGCGATCGACGAAGCCTACGACGCCGGGCTGATCGGCAAGAACAATCTCAATGGCTGGGACTTCGAACTCTACCTGCATCACGGAGCGGGAGCCTATATTTGCGGCGAGGAGACGGCGCTGCTCGAAAGCCTCGAAGGCAAGAAGGGCATGCCGCGCCTCAAGCCGCCATTTCCTGCCAATGTCGGCCTGTACGGCGCGCCGACCACCGTCAACAATGTCGAGACCATCGCCGTGGTGCCCGACATCTTGCGAAGAGGCGCCACCTGGTTCGCCTCGCTCGGCCGCCCGAACAACAGCGGCACCAAACTGTTCTGCCTCTCCGGCCACGTCAACAAGCCTTGCAATGTCGAGGAAGAGATGGGTGTGCCGTTGCGCGAGTTGATCGACCGTTACGCGGGTGGCGTTGTCGGCGGTTGGGGCAATCTGCTCGCGGTAATTCCCGGCGGCTCGTCGGTACCCTGCATCCCCGCCGGCGAGTGCGACGACCTGCCGATGGATTTCGACAGCCTCAAAACGCTGAAAACCGGGCTTGGCACTGCCGGGGTGATCGTCATGGACAAGTCGACCGACATCATCCGCGCCATCTCGCGGCTGTCCTATTTTTACAAGCATGAGTCTTGCGGCCAGTGCACGCCCTGCCGCGAAGGCACCGGCTGGATGTGGCGCGTGCTGGAACGCATGGCCAAGGGGCAAGCCGAGAAGGCCGAGATCGATATGCTGCTCGACGTGAGCTACCAGGTCGAGGGCCACACGATCTGCGCTCTCGGTGACGCCGCAGCCTGGCCGGTGCAGGGTCTGATCCGGCATTTCCGCCACATCATCGAGGCGCGGATCGACGCGCAGGCGGCAAGGCCGGTCGCCCCCTCGGTACCGGTGGCGGCAGAGTAGGCCGTGCATGATCTGGCTATGGGACAACGCCGCGACGATCGCCACCGTGGTGATGGCTGCAGCGGCCGTCATCGCGCTGATCTACGCGCATCTGCAGATCGCCGAGGGAAAACGCGCCGAGCGCCGCGGCAATGCCTACGAACTCTGGAGGGAGACTTTGCGCTTCGCTTTCGACAATCCGAAGCTTTCCGACCCGACCTTGAAACTCGCGGAGTTCGATTACGAGGACATGACCATCGATGGCAGCGCCGAGATGTTCCAGAAATATGAACTCTACGTCGACACGATCCTCACCGCGAGCGAGGAGGTCCTCGCCGTCCTCCCCACCAAGGAGTGGAACGTGGCGGTCAAGCTCCAGCTTAAGGCCCACCGCGACTATTTGCTGTCGCCGCATTTCCGGAAGTCGGGCTACCTTGAGCAATACACGCCCCAATTTCAGGCGTTCATCGCCGACGCCTTGAGCCAGAAGCCGAAGCCATGACCCGCAAACTGATCATCGACGGCAAGGAGCACGAGGTCCCGGCGGGCCTGACTCTGATTCAGGCTTGCGATCTGGCCGGTATCGAGATCCCACGCTTCTGCTATCACGAGCGCCTGTCGATCGCCGGTAATTGCCGCATGTGCCTGGTCGAGGTTGCCGGCATGCCGAAGCCGGTCGCTTCCTGTGCCATGAGCGTGACCGATCTGTTGCCGTCACGTGACGGCACGCCGCCGACCATCATCACCAATTCGGACAAGGTGAGGAAGGCGCGCGAAGGCGTGCTCGAATTTCTGCTGATCAATCATCCGCTCGATTGCCCGATCTGCGACCAGGGTGGCGAGTGCGATCTCCAGGATCAGACCATGGCCTATGGCTTCGATGCCAGCCGCTTCCAGGACAATAAGCGCGCCGTGGAGGATAAATATCTCGGGCCGCTGATCGAGACCTATATGACGCGCTGCATCCACTGCACGCGCTGCATCCGCTTCATGACCGAAGTGGCCGGCGTCGAGGAACTCGGCGCGATCGGCCGCGGCGAGGATATGGAGATCACCACCTATCTCGAGCAGGGCATGGACTCGAACCTTTCGGGCAACGTCGTGGATCTTTGTCCGGTAGGCGCGCTCACCTCCAAGCCTTACGCGTTCCTGGCGCGGCCATGGGAACTCACCAAGACGCTATCGATCGACGTGATGGATGCGCTCGGCAGCGCCATCAGGATCGACGCGCGCGGCCGCGAGGTCATGCGCATTCTGCCCAGGGTCAATGACGCCATCAACGAAGAATGGATCTCCGACAAGACCCGCCATGTGTGGGACGGGTTGCGTACTCAGCGTCTCGACCGGCCTTATATCCGCAAGGACGGTAAGCTCGTCCCCACAAGCTGGGAGGAGGCGCTCACCGCTGTAGCCGGGAAGCTAAAGGGGCTCGACGGTTCCCGCTTTGCGGCGATCGCCGGCGATCTCGCCGCTTGCGAGGAGATTTTCGCTCTCAAGCGCTTGGCAAAAGCCCTCGGCTCGCCCAACATCGATTGCCGTCAGGACGGTGCAAAACTCGATCCTGCGCTCGGCCGCGCCAACTATCTCTTCAACTCCACGATCGATGGCATCGATCGAGCGGACGCCTTCCTCCTCGTTGGCACCGATCCGCGCAACGAGGCGCCGGTGCTCAATGCGCGCATTTTGAAGCGCGCGCGTCACTCGCTAGCGCACATCCCGGTGGGATTGATCGGCGAGCAGCGCGACCTCACCTACGCTTATGACTATCTCGGTGCAGGCCCGGAAACGCTCGCCGAGATCGCCGGCGGCTCGCATCCTTTTTTGAACCAGTTCGAGAGCGCCGAGCGGCCGATGTTCATTCTGGGACAGGGGGCTCTCATCAGGCCCGACGGTGCCGCGGTGCTTGCGCTCGCCGCCAAGGCTGCCGCCACCATCGGCGCGCTCAAGCCCGAGTTCGACTGGAATGGTTTCAATGTGCTGCACACCGCGGCCGCGCGAGCAGGTGCCCTCGATCTCGGCTTCGTTCCGGACAAGCGTGGTCTTGACGTCGCCGGCATGCTCGACGCCGCCGGCGCGGGCGATATCGAAGTCGTCTACCTGCTCGGTGCCGACGAGATCGACATGGAACGGCTGGGCGAAGCGTTCGTGATCTATCAGGGTAGCCACGGCGATAGAGGTGCGCACCGTGCCGATGTCATTCTGCCTGGCGCTGCCTATACCGAGAAGGATGCCACCTACGTCAATACCGAGGGACGGCCGCAGCTGACCACCCGCGCCGTATTTCCTCCCGGCGAGGCCCGCGAAGACTGGACGATCGTCCGGGCGCTTTCCGGACATCTCGGCAAACCGCTTCCCTTCGACAACGTACAACAATTGCGAGCCAAGATGTACGAAGCCGCGCCGCATCTCGCGCTGCTCGATCAGATCGTCCCGGGCGACGCCGCTTCGATCGAGCGTCTCGCCGGCCGTCCGGCAAAGACCGGCAAGGACCGCTTCGGCCGCGCGGTTGCGGAATTCTACCTGAGCAATTCCATCGCGCGCGCCTCGGCGATCATGGCCAGTTTGAGCGCGCTCAACGCCAATCGCGGCGACAAGGCGACCGGCACCCATGGCTGAGTTCTGGACCAGCTACGGGCTGCCCACCGCCCTGATCGTGGCGCATAGCGTGGCGATTCTCGTCACGCTTCTCATCATCGTCGCCTTCCTACTCTATGCCGACCGCAAGGTGTGGGCCGCGGTGCAGATGCG
>JAWOJH010000188.1:0-7023 GCA_046481725.1 Methyloceanibacter sp.
GGCGGCGAGGAGCCACAAGCGCGCCAGATTCCCGCAGACCAACCGCGCCATTTCCGTCCGTTTCCCGCTGATTTCCAGGCTGACAGTTTAGCATCAAATCGACCGCAAGAAGACCGGGTTCAGCCTGAACCGCAGATGAACGTCACGCTGCCGGGCGCTGGCCAAGACCCGAAAAGGGCGGCCCGGAGGCCGGACCGCCCTTTCAACTATGCGCGCCTTTGCGGATGTGCGCGCCTTTACGGATTTTCGGGCGCGGGAGCCTCCTCAGGCTCAGGCATGGTGTCCGGCTCGTCCGGAGGCATCTCTTCGGCCGGCGGCGTCTCCTCGACCGGAGGCGCTTCGGGAGCAGGCGGCGGCGCGGACTCCTCGGCCGGTGGCGCTTCGGGAGCGGGCGGAGGCGCCGGCTCCTCGGTCACCGGTGGTGCGACCTTTACTTCGGTGTCGCCCTTATGCCCGTACATGAAGAAGGCAGCGATGACGAGGGCGAGCACGATGCCGCCCAATACGATCGCAAGGAATGTCCTGCTGCCCTGGTTGTCATTTGCCATCTGTTAATCTCCTCCCTTTGCGAAAGGGGTTGGAATCGCGATGAAGACCCTATCGGGGTTTGGTCGCCCGGTCGAGGGTCACCCCCGCAGCGTGTCTCAGCGCGCCGCGGAAGATGCTCTCCGCCGTGCGACGAAATCCAGCGGCGGCGAGAGCAGCACCACCACCAGAAAATTGATCACGACCGAATAGAGCGCGGCATAGCCGGGCATGGTCACGCCGAATATTTCGAGCGGATAGACCGAGGACACGAAACCCTGCGTCGCGGCCATGTAAGTGCCTATCAGCGTGCCGGCCGCCCAGCCGAGCAGCAATGCGGTGGCATTGAACGACCGCGTGTAGAGTCCGAGCAGCACCGACGGCAGAAGCTGGATAATCCAGATGCCGCCGAGCAGTTGCAGCTGGATGGCATAGGCTTGTGGGATGGCCAGGATGAACAGCACGGCACCGATCTTGACCACCAGCGAGACGATCTTGGCCATCTGCGCCTCTTCGGCATCGGTGCAATGGGGCCGCAAGAACTCCTTGTAGAGATTGCGCGTGAACAGATTGGCGCAGGCGATCGACATGATCGCGGCCGGAACCAGCGCACCAATGGCAATCGCGGCAAAGGCGATCCCGACAAACCAGGAGGGAAACGACTCGAGGAACAGCGCCGGGACGGCAAAGTTGGCCCCATAAAGCTTGAAGCCGCCTTCGTAAGCCGGATTGCTGCCGACACCCGCGGCGATGGCCATGTAACCGAGCAGCGCGATCAATCCCAAAATGAAGGAATAGGCCGAGAGCAATGCTGCATTGCGGCGTATCACGTTGCCGCTCGAGGAACTCATGATCGCGGTGAAGGCGTGCGGATAGAGGAACAGCGCCAATGCCGAACCGAGCGCCAAGGTGGCATAGGCGCTATAGGAGCCGAGCGTGCCTTCTCCCGGCGGTGGCAGGATCAGCTTCTCCTGCGGCACGCTGGCAAAGATCGCAGCATAGCCGCCGAGCTGAGCCGGGATGACGACGATGGCGGCGAAGATGGTGATGAAGATCAGTGTGTCCTTGACGATGGCGATCAGGGCCGGGGCGCGCAGGCCGCTTTGATATGTGAAGGCGGCGAGGATGATGAAGGCGATGATCAGCGGCAGATGGCCGACAAAGCCCTCGGTCGGGAATCCGAGCGCGCCGATTACCACTTCCATGCCGACCAGTTGCAACGCGATATACGGCATGGTGGCCACCACCCCCGTCGTCGCCACCGCGAGCGCAAGCATGCGGCTGCCAAACCGGTCACGCACATAGTCGGCGGCGGTCACATGACCGCGCTCGTGGGCGATCTTCCACATCCTGGGAAAAATCAAAAACAGGATCGGGTAGATCATGATGGTATAGGGCACCGCGAAGAAGCCCATGGCGCCGATGCCGTAGATCAGGGCCGGCACGGCGATGAAGGTGTAGGCGGTGTAGAGGTCGCCGCCGAGCAGGAACCAGGTGACGATGGTGCCGAAGCGTCGCCCGCCCAAACCCCATTCATGCAGCAGATTGAGGTCGCCCTTGCGCCAATGCGCTGCCACGAAGCCGAGCCAGGTGACGAATGCGAACAGCGCGACGAAGATCGCAGTGGCGGTCCAATCGAGCGTCAAAAGATGTCTCCCGGGACGCCCGTCGTGTCGATGTCTCCATCCTGTTTCGCGCTAGACCTGGCCATCCTGGTTTCGATCAGGTAGACGATCACCACGATCGCCGCGCCAATCAGGATCCAGAGCAGCTGATACCAATAGAAGAAGGGGATGCCGCCGAGCTCAGGCTCGAGGCGGTTGTAAGACGGCACCCAGAGCATGGCGATAAACGGCAGGACGAACAGCAGGCGGGGCCAGTAGCGCCGCCAGCCCGCTTTCGGCTTGTCGCGTCCCATGTGAGGATCCCTTCCCCCGCTGGCCCGCGGCAGTCAGCCGCAAAAATGCCGGGCCAAGTGGGGGATGCCGTATTTTGGGTTGTTTAGCAAGGCGACGCGCAATATTGCTTTTGCCTCTGCGTGGCCCATATGGTCGCGCAAGAGAGCCCGTAGCTCAGTCGGTAGAGCATCTGACTTTTAATCAGAGGGTCCCGGGTTCGAGTCCCGGCGGGCTCACCAAATAGCCCAGGACATTGCGCATAGAAGGCGCGGGCTGGCCTTGTTCCAAGCTCGTACTGTCGGGGCGCCAGCTTCTCAGTCGGCGCCCCGAAGTTCGTCAGCTACATATTCTTCTTGCTCATATTTTCATTGGCCTTGGCGATATTGCCCGCCGGGTCCTTCATGAACTCGGTCTTGGCCGCCTCGTTGCCGAAGCAATAGGTTTTGCCGTCGATTTGAGCGTTGATCGAGCAGTCGGTCTTTACCTCTTTGCCCATGGTTGCGCCCATAGCGCACATGTCATCATATTCGCCGGTTGCGGCAAAAGCCCCTGTGCTCAGGCCGAGCACCACCGCGCCAGCCATTGCGAATTTTAGTAAGGTCCTGTCCATCTCTTTTCCTCCTTGGGGGGTTAGAGCAGAGGTCGAGATTAGGCCTGGAGCCGAACACGCCGAAAGCAACTCTTCGTGAGCCGTCTCACGGGCCGTTACCTAAGCACAACCCCCGGCGCTGCGTGGCCGCTCATCGTCGTCTTGTCGTAGCATTTCACTGAGGCTCCGGCCCCGGGACTAGATCGGCGTCCAGGTTCTCACGGCGGTCAGTCTGCGGGACGACCAGCTCGCAGAGCCTCCGGCGCCTCGCCTCCAGCTCGCGGACTCTTGAAGCTCGAAATCGTCTCCGCCGGCGAACGATGACGAAAGCGCGCCGCTCGTAAGGGATCCTAGCGGGCTCACCAGCTAAACTAAGCGCTCTGGCTGAAGAGTCCGACCTCCGCTCTCAGCTACTTCCGGCAGACTGTCGCCGTGAGCCTGCACACCACATCCTGAGGGCAGTTTTACGCACCGGCAGCGCTCAGGCTTTTTGCGGCGACCTGTGGCTTATGCGTCACAGCATTCTTGAGCGAATGCCTCTATAGTCCTTCTAGAAACGACAGGGAACGGGGGATAGCCATGCGTGTCTTTCTAGCTTGCGCGATTGTGATTTCGGCGGCGATCGGTCTGAGTGGTTGCTTCGGCCACCACCAGAAGGAAGTTATCGCTGAGCCGTTGAAGCTCGGATAGCTAACGAGATAGTCCCAAGACAAAATCTGCACTATCTTATCTCTCCGGCAATGCCAGCCCCGGCCAGGGTTCTCCCGGCCGGGGTTTCTTTGTTTTTGAGGGGTTCCGGGGCTCGGCGCCCTCCCCTGTCCGGCGCCAAGCTGAACGCCAAATGAACGGCTTCCTCAACTTTGGTTCAGACCTCCCAGCCTAGACTCCAGACCTAGCGATTGGGGACATGCCCGAGGGTGCCCGCGCCGGCACCGCGCCGCAGCGTCTCATATCCGCCACCAAAACTTGTCAGGACTCCGAATCAAACGAGGACGCTGGAGGAACACGATGAAGCGCGACTCTGTTTCAGCTCAAGGACCGGCTTGGTTTCGCTCCGGTCTGATTCTCGCCGCGATGCTCGGTCTGGGCATCGTAGGCTTCAATGACGCGGCATCGGCCAGGGCCGGTGACACGTTCAGCACTGCCCCGCGCGCTGCCGCACCCGCTGGCGCGCTTGTTGTCGCCGACAAGGACTGGAAGGGCGGGAAAAACAAAGGGAGCAACTGGAATAAGAACAAGAACAAGAACAAGAATTGGAGCGGCAACAAGAACTGGCACCCAAATTACAACAAGCACAACCAGCACTGGGGCAAAGGCTGGAGCAACTATAACAACAACTGGAACAAGAATTGGAACAGGCGCGCCTATGTGCGCAACTGGAACCGCAGACCCTATTACGGCCAGTTCGTCGGCGGGATTATGCTTGGCTCGCTCTTGACGGCAACCGCAGTCGGCGCCGTTCCTTATGCACCCCAGCCTTACCTTTGCTGGTACTGGGCCGATCCGATGATGTATCGGGGCTATTGGGACTACTGCTACTAGACCACTCGCCTCGATCGAGGCGAATCAGGGCGTCGGCCGGGCCGGCGCCCTTTTGCTGCTGAAAAGTCTATTCGGCAGGACGCGGGGCTTTGCGGCGCAGGCGTTTGAACAGAGTCCGCTTCAAGAAATAGTAGGCGGGCCGGCCCATGATGGCGAGGGCGACGAATTTCGACATGAACGGCGTGGCACCCAAGACCGCCGATATCCCGGCTTTGAGGCCGGAGTCCAAGTCGGTCATCATCACCACGGGAATCAGTGGCCAAGCCGCATAGGCCCCGACCAGGATGAGCGTGCCGAGAGCGAACCGCCAGCCCATCTGCTCGGCGGTGAAGGTGGACTCGTCTGCGCTTTGGATGGAAACCTCCTGGCGGTCCGGGGCGGGGGATTCGTGCATCAGCCTAGTCGAAGGATTTGGGTTTCCTAGAGGCAGGGATAGCGCAGTTAGCCGCAATCTTGCCGTTACGACGGTAGCCTCGGGCGCCGGGAACTGGAACCCAAAATAGCATGCGATTCCAGGCAGCCAACGCTGCTTGAGGGGGCGTCAGCCGCCCTCAACTGTGGAACTGGCCATTGCCGCCACCAGCCAGGCCGGATCGAACCAGCGGTCGGCTTCTCCGTCATATGGGAGCCGCGTGATATCCCAGTGCCGGACATAGGGCGCGTAGGTCTCCCAGACCGGCGGTCCGCCGCCGACATAGACGACGCGATCTGGGAACCAGGCGAGCACCTCTCCCGGGTGGTTGGCCGAGCGAATCTCGCAAATCGTCCGATCTTCATAGGCGAAGGGGGGGATCGAGGCGATGGTGGCCGGGCCGGCAATAATCACATGACCGCGGGTCACCTCGAAGAACCGCGCGACATCGGCGACGTATTCGCGGCCCTTGTTGCCCTCCCAGGGTAACCTGCCGTTCAGGCCCAGTTGTCCGCGCTGTCCGATGGCGCACATGGCGCGAATGTCAGCCACGCCGTCTCCTTCTCGTTGCCGCTCTCTCGCGAGCCGACTGCGACTTTAGCGACCGATGGCCTTTTGGCAAAGATTGATGCAGAAACGCGCCTGCATGACCCCCCGCCTGCCTCTCGCTGCCGCGGCCGATCCCCACGCCCGTTTGAAGGCGATCGGGCTCATGGCGCTTGCCACGCTGTGCTTCGCCGGCCTCGATGCGACGGCGAAATATCTCGTGGTGGAGGCCGGCGTCCCGGTCACGCAGGTGACCTGGCTTCGATTCGTGGGGCATGTGGTGTTCAGCGCTGTGGTGCTGTGGCCTTTCTCCCTCGCGCCTTCGCTCCGCTCGGCGAAACCGCTCGTGCAGATCTTCCGGTCGATGCTCATGATCGTGACGACCGGGTTCAATTTTCTCGCTTTGCGCTATCTCCAGCTCGATCAGACCGTCACGATCTTCTTCCTGACGCCGCTTCTGGTCGCGGCCCTGGCAGGTCCCCTGCTCGGCGAATGGGTCGGCTGGCATCGTGTGCTCGCCATCGTTGCCGGCTTCATCGGCGTGCTGCTGGTGATGCATCCCGGCATCGGCACGGTGCATTGGGCCATGCTAATCGCGCTGGTTGCGACCTTCGGCTATGCGCTTTACAATCTGGCCACGCGCTATCTCGCCGCTTTCGACCCGCCCGAGGTGACCCAGACCTATACGCCGCTCGCGGGCGTACTGATTCTGGCGCCCTTCGCGCTCAATGTCTGGCACTGGCCCGCCTCGGCCGAGCAATGGCTGCTACTTGCCTCGCTCGGCTTCTGGGGCGGCCTTGGCCACTGGCTCCTGATCCTCGCCCATCGCAGCGCGCCGGCTTCGGTGCTCGCGCCATTCATCTATTTCGGCCTGATCTGGATGTCGGTGGCGGGCCTTCTCGTGTTCGGCGACATTCCGACCTGGTGGACCTTGTCCGGCGCGGCGGTGGTGATCCTGTCCGGACTGTACCTGCTGGCGCGGGAGCGGAAAGTGCAAGGTGAAGCCAAGGGCGGCCCCGCCTCCGATATCGCCTCTCAATAGCGGTCGATGCAACTTTCCCGGCGCGGCGCGGTTATAGGGCGAGGCTGAAGCGCGCGCTTGGGAGGCGCCCCTCGATGCAAGCCAAGCTCAGGAAAATTATCGCGGCAGGGCTGACCGGAGCCCTGGTTGCCGGGGCCGGCCTGACGGCGGGCATCGCCGGATTTCTCCTGGCCGGTGCCGGAGTGGCGGCGATGCATATTGACGGTCGCGCCGCCTTGCCCTCGCCGCGCGCGGCAACTCCCTTCCTACGCCAGGTTAGACTCACGCCCGACACAGACATGCCGCGCAGCTTTACGCGGCAAGAGAAGCGCGACATCGAGGCGGCCGTCAGGGCACAAATTCGCGCCTTCACCCGGCGCAATGTCGAGCAAGCCTTCTCCCAACTCGCGCCCTCCACTCAGCGCTTCTTCGGCGCACCGGACCGGTTCCTGCGAGTCCTCTCCCAGGAAGTCCCGGCCATGCTGGACGC
>JAWOJH010000057.1:0-19262 GCA_046481725.1 Methyloceanibacter sp.
GTGTTCCGGCATGTTCACCGCGAACTCGATGAACTGCCTGACCGAGGCGCTGGGCCTGTCGCTGCCCGGGAACGGTTCGCTGCTTGCGACCCACGCCGGCCGCAAGGATCTCTTCCTCGAGGCCGGGCGGCTGGCCGTCGATCTCGCCCGTCGCTATTACGAGCAGGACGATGCCTCGGCCGAGGCGGTCATCACGATCAGCTCGCTGTCGCCGTTCATACGGTCGAGCGTATAGAGCGCGGCCATCAGCATGGCATTCGGGGCGATGAGCGCGACCAGGCTCGGCAGGCTGAGCATGGTCATCTGAAAGAACAGCACGATGCCCTGGCCCTGCGAGGTGATTAAGCTCAACTCTTTCAGGGCGGTAGCCAGCCAAACGACGAGGGTCAACGTCAGGAGAATGAGGACGAACGCATTCGTCACTTGCCGAAACATGTATCGGCCGAAGAGCGTCATGGATGCCGCCAAAATCCCCTGGATGACCCCCCTGGCGAAGCCGTGTGAGGCGTCGCCAACCCCCTGAGGTCGAACCTGATTCCCATCAGGCTAAGATGGCGGAATTTCGGCCTTTTTGGAATGGCTTGCTTTCCCGGGGGACTGCATTTACCTAGGTTCTCCGTTATTTCCCGAAGCTGTTGCAGGACTGCATCAGTAGCGCATCTTCGGCGCGGCCGGGAGTTGCGATCTCGAAACATTGCCCCAAGCCGGTGGCGGCGGGAGCGAGGAGCCAATCGTGAGCGATCAGACCGCTTTGACTTTTGCCAGCAACAGTGCGCCGGCCGATGGCGTCGCCGTAGTGTTCGCCGGGGCGGGGGGCAAGCTTGGCTCCGCCGCCCAGGACCTGGATAAGCAGTCGAAGGGGCTCCTGACACGCGCCGCCGGCATCGCGGGCTTCAAGGGCAAGAAGGATCAGACGGTCGACATCCTCGTGCCGCAGGGACTGAAATTCGCGCGCATCGTGCTGGTGGGGCTGGACAAGCCGAATGCCGACAGCGCTGAGGATTGGCTCAATCTCGGCGGCACGGTGAGGGGACTCCTCACCGGCAAGGAAGCGCCCGCGGCGCATATCTTCCTGGAGACGGGAGGCGGCGAGGTCGCGCCGGCGGATCTTGCGAACTTCGCGCTCGGCGCGTTGCTGCGCGGCTACAGCTTCAAGAAATACAAAACCGTGCAGCGCAAGAAAGACGATGACGCGGCCGATAAGGATAGCCGTACACTGAAGAAGATCGTGATCCATTGCGCCGACCCGAAAGCTGCGACGCAGGCCTTCGCACCGCTCCGCGCTATCGCCGACGGCGTCACGCTTGCCCGCGATCTCGTTAACGAACCCGCCAACGTGCTGGGGCCCGCCGAGTTTGCCGCGCGCGCCAAGCAGCTTGCCAAGCTCGGCGTGCAGGTCGAGGTGCTCGGGCCGCCGGCGCTGAAGAAGCTCGGCATGAACGCGTTGCTCGCCGTGGGTCAGGGCAGCGACCGGCCAAGCCAGGTCGTCGTCATGCAGTGGAAGGGCGCGGGCGCCAAAGGTGGCGAGCCTATCGCCATCGTCGGCAAGGGCGTCACCTTCGATACCGGCGGCATCTCGCTGAAGCCGGCCGCCGGTATGGAGGACATGAAGGGCGACATGGCCGGCGCGGCCTGTGTGGTCGGGCTGATGCACGAACTTGCCGCGCGCAAGGCGAAGGTCAACGCCGTCGGCATCATCGGTCTCGTTGAGAACATGCCGAGCGGCGGCGCGCAGCGTCCGGGCGACGTCGTCACCTCGATGTCGGGCCAGACGATCGAGGTACTCAATACCGACGCCGAGGGCCGCATGGTGCTTGGCGATTGCCTCTGGTACGCGCAAGAGCGCTTCAAGCCCAAAGCGATCGTCAATCTGGCGACCCTGACCGGCGCGGTGATGGTGGCGCTCGGCAAGGAGCATGCGGGCCTGTTCAGCAACAACGACGAATTGTCGGACCAGCTCATTGCGGCGGGACGCGCCACTGGCGAGAAATTGTGGCGGCTGCCGCTCGGGCCGAAATACGACAAGATGATCGACTCCAAGGTTGCCGACATGAAGAACACGGGAGGGAAGTGGGGCGGCTCGATTTCCGCCGCGCAATTCATCCAGCGATTCATCAAGGAGAAAACGCCTTGGGCGCATCTCGACATCGCCGGCACGGCAATGTCATCGGTCGACAGCGAGATCAATCGGAGTTGGGGTTCCGGCTTCGGCGTCAGGCTGCTCGACCGGCTGATCGCCGACCATTACGAACGGCGTTAGCGGGCACCGGCTGGCGCGATCCTCCAAGGGAACTAAGCCAGATAAATTTTCCATAATATACCTTATGCGAATCGGGGATATGGGGCAGAAGTGACGCTAATCCGCCATCTATCTGATTTCGCTAGGGAAACACCCGTGGTTTTCGGCGGGTCACGGGGCCGCCTCACCGAGGCCAGCCATGCCTGATTCCGACCAGAAGCGGTACGCGCTTAGCGACCTGCTCGCCGTCATGGTGCGCTTGCGCGACAAGGACACAGGCTGCCCCTGGGACATCGCGCAGAACTTCGAGACGATAGCCCCCTACACGATCGAGGAAGCCTACGAAGTCGCCGACGCGATTGCGCGCGACGACGTTGAGGCGCTGAAGGAAGAACTGGGCGACCTCCTCTTGCAGGTCGTCTACCACTCTCAAATGGCCTCGGAGCTTGGGCGGTTCGATTTTGCCGATGTGGCGGACGGGATTGCCCGCAAGATGATCCGGCGGCACCCGCATGTGTTCGGCGATGCCAGCCGCGAGGAGTTTCTCGCCAAGGATTTGTGGCAGCGGATCAAGGCCGATGAGAAAGCGGCGCGCGGCACCGGGGTGGAGCAATCACGGCTCGACGATGTGCCGCTGGCGCTCCCTGCCCTGACGCGCGCGGTCAAGCTCCAGAAGCGCGCGGCGGCGGCTGGTTTCGATTGGCCGAGCCTTACGCCGGTGCTTGCCAAGGCCGAGGAAGAAATCGGCGAGCTGAAAGCGGCGATCGCGGCGGAGCCGGGGACGGATCAAAGCAAGCGCGTTGCCGAGGAGTTCGGCGACCTTTTGTTTGTGATGGCGAATATCGCCCGGCATCTGAAAGTCGATCCGGAGGCGGCGCTGCGCGATGCCAACGGGAAATTCATCCGGCGTTTCAGCAGCATTGAGACGGCGCTTGCCAAGGAAGGCCGGAAGCCCGAGGACGCGACGCTGGAGGAGATGGATCAGCTTTGGGACGAGGCCAAGGCCGCCGAAAAAGGCTGAGCTATTCCGCGGCGAGTTTGAGCCGCGCCGGGCCGGCGAGGCGGGCGAGCCTTTCGCGTTTCTCCGGCGCGATGCGGATGCGCAGTGCGGTGATCCCCTCACCCAAGCTCTTGCGGCCAAGCACCTCGCAATTCTCATAGATCCAATTCGACAGCGCGCCTTCCTCCGGCTTGACTGCGATCTCGATCGTCTCCCGCCTCAGATTCAGTCTCCGCTCGATGTCCGCGCGCAGCGCATCGAGGCCGAAGCCGGTGGCCGCCGAGACCAGTATCGCCGGCGCGCGGCGGGCCTCGTTGCGCGCGCGCTGCAAGGCCGTCTCATCCAGGCGATCCGCCTTGTTCCAGACTTCGAGCAGACGTTCGGGCTCGGATTCGGCATCGATGCCGAGTTCGAGCAGAACGGCGTTGACGTCGGCGCGCTGATGGCTGCTCGTCTCGTCGGCGATGTCGCGCACATGCAGGATGAGCTCGGCTTCGAGAACCTCCTCCAAGGTGGCGCGGAATGCGGCGATCAAGCTGGTGGGAAGCTCGGAGATGAAACCCACGGTGTCGGAAATCACGGCCTTCGAGCCGCCCGGAAGCGGCAACGCGCGGATGGTTGGGTCGAGCGTGGCGAACAAGGTGTCCTCCGCGACCACCGTCGCGCCGGTCAAGGCGTTGAACAGAGTGGACTTGCCGGCATTGGTGTAGCCGACCAGGGCGACGGACGGATAGGGCACGCGCTCACGCGACTTGCGGTGGAGGCTCCTTGTCTGCCGAACGTGCTCCAACTCCCGGCGGATATTGTCGATCCGATCGCCGATGAGGCGCCGGTCGGCTTCGATCTGGGTTTCGCCCGGGCCGCCGAGAAAGCCGAAGCCGCCGCGCTGGCGCTCCAGATGCGTCCAGGACCTGACTAGCCGGCTCTTTTGATAAACGAGATGGGCGAGCTCGACTTGCAGGCGCCCTTCCCGCGTGCGCGCGCGCTCGCCGAAAATCTCCAGGATCAGTCCGGTGCGGTCGAGCACCTTCACGCCCCAGGCGGTTTCGAGGTTGCGCTGCTGTACCGGCGTCAGCGGATGGTCGACGATGACGAGAGCCGCTTCCTCCGCGCGCACCAGACCCTTCAGCTCCTCGACCTTGCCGCTACCGAACAAGGCCGCGGGGCGTGGCGTGGGTACCGGCACGACGCCGCTCGCAACCACGTCAAGATCGATGGCGGCAGCAAGTCCGACGGCCTCGTCGAGCCGCGCTTGCGGCGGGCGTGCCAGGGCGCCGCGGCCGGTCTGGGCGGAGCCGTTCTTTCGCCGGGTCTGGCCGAGCACCGGCAGCAGCACGACCGCCTTGACGCGGCCGTCGATGCGCGAGGGGGGCAGCTTCGGCGCCTTCCGCTCCTCCCGCCGCTTCAGGTCTTTCGGATTCGTCGGACGCAATTACTCAGCCGCACCTTCCGTGTCGGTGATCTCTGCGAGTTGGATAGGCTGACCCGGCATGATGGTCGAAATCGCATGTTTGTAGACAAGCTGCGAGTGTCCGTCCCGGCGCAGGAGGACGCAGAAATTGTCGAACCAAGTTACAACGCCCTGAAGCTTCACTCCGTTCACGAGAAAGATCGTCAGCGGCGTTTTGCTCTTGCGGACATGATTGAGAAACGTGTCTTGGAGACTTTGCGCGCGTTCTGTCGCCATGGGCTTCCCCGTCCCTTTGGTCACGCTTACGCTATGGTTGTGCCGGGCTATTACTGCCCGGCCTAGAAAACGTATTAGACGCGATTAAAAGGGCGTCCTGCAAGGGACTTGATACCAAAGAGTTCGCTCCGCCCCCAAGTAAAGCCCGGCAAGCCCTGTTCTCGCTTAGCGGAGAGCCGGACTGCGCTCGGTCGAATTGACCCCGAGCGCCCGCAGCTTGCGATGCAAGGCCGACCGCTCCATGCCGACAAACTCGGCCGTGCGCGAGATATTGCCGCCGAAACGGTTGACTTGAGCGAGCAGGTATTCCCGTTCGAAGATCTCGCGCGCGTCCCGCAAGGGCAGCGACATCAGATGCTCGCCGCCTGCCCCGTTCGGCGACAACGGCACCGGCGATATGATCTCATCCGGGAGCATCTCCGCGGTGATGATCGAATCAGGGTCGCCGCCGACCAGGATCATCAGCCGCTCGATATTGTTCCTGAGCTGGCGGATATTGCCCGGCCAGTCATGCGACTGGAGCACCGCCATGGCGTCCTCGCCGATGCGCCGTGGCGGCAGTCCCGAGGCGACGGAGATGGTTTGCACGAAATAGCGGACCAATTCGGGAACGTCCTCGCGCCGCTCGGAAAGCCCCGGCACTTTGATCGGCACCACGTTGAGGCGATGATAGAGATCCTCGCGCAGGCGCCCCGCCGACATCTCCTTCTGAAGGTCGTGGCTGGTCGAGGAGACCACGCGGACGTCGACATGCACCTTGGGGCCGCCGCCGCCGAGCCGCTGGAAGCGCTGCTCCACGAGCACCCGCAGGATCTTGGCCTGGGTCTCGAGCGGCATGTCGGCAACCTCGTCGATATAGAGCGTGCCGTTATGCGCCTCCTCCAACGCGCCGACCTTGCGCGGGCCGGAGTTCGCCCCCTCCTCCGTGCCGAACAGCTCGAGCTCCATGCGGTCCGGCACCATGGCGGCGGCGTTGAGCACGACGAACGGGCCTTCCGCTCGGATCGACTTCGCATGCATCACGCGCGCCGCGAGCTCCTTGCCGCAACCGGACGGGCCGGTGATCAGCACCCGGCTATTGGTCGGCGCAACCTTGTCGATCGCCTGGCGCAGCTGGTTGATGGCGGCGGAGCGGCCGATCATCTCGAACGAATAGGTGCTCCGCTCGCGCAGCTCGCGATTCTCGCGCCTGAGCCGCGAGGCTTCGAGCGCGCGGGCGGTGAGCAGTACCAGCCGGTCGGCCTTGAACGGTTTTTCGATATAGTCGTAGGCGCCGCGCTTGATGGCCGCCACCGCGGTTTCGATGTTGCCGTGACCACTGATGATGATGACGGGCAGATTGGGATGCGCCTTCTTGACGCGATCCAACAGCTCGAGCCCGTCGAGCTTCGATCCTTGCAGCCAGATGTCCAGGATGACGAGCGAGGGGCGCCGCTCCTCGATCGCCTGCAATGTATCGTCGCTGTCCTTGGCCAGCCGCGTCGAGTGACCTTCGTCTTCGAGAATGCCCGCGATCAGTTCGCGGATGTCGGTTTCGTCATCGACGACCAGAATGTCAGACGCCATGGGTTACTCCCTCTTCCTCCTCAGCGCGTTCCGGCGGGCTGCCGGGCTCGATCTCGCCCGGCATGGCACCGGCATCCGCCGCGCTCGCCTCCTCTTTCTCTCCGACCGGCAAATCGATGCGCACCGAAGCGCCCTCCACTTTGCCGTTGCGCTTGGGCGCGTCGGTCAGGGTAAGCGTGCCGCCATGCTGTTCGGTGATGCGCTGGACGATGGCCAAGCCTAAGCCGGTCCCCTTCTCGCGCGTGGTCATATAGGGCTCGACCAGCCGCTCGCGATTTTCCTTCGGCAGTCCGCAGCCATTGTCGATCACCGTGATTTGCACGCGTTCGCCCTTGCCGCGGACCTTGGTGACGATGCGGCCGGAACCGGCGCGGGCCGGGTCGGCCTCGATGGCGGAGTCGATGGCCTCGCTCGCGTTCTTGACCAAATTGGTCACGGCCTGGGTCAGCAAGCGCCGGTCAGAGAGCGCCACCACCGGCTTCGGCGGCAGGTCGAGTTCGAAGGCGATCTCCGGCCGACTGACCTGGAACAGGAACACGGCTTCGCGCACGACCTCGCGCAGATCGTGGCGCTCCATCACCGGCTTCGGCATGCGGGCAAAGGAGGAGAACTCGTCGACCATGCGGCCGATATCCGACACTTGGCGGATGATGGTGTCGGTGCATTGGTCGAACACCTCGCGGTCCTTGGTGATGGAGTCCCCGTATTTGCGGCGGATCCGCTCGGCGGAGAGTTGGATCGGGGTGAGCGGGTTCTTGATCTCGTGAGCGATGCGGCGCGCGACGTCGGCCCAGGCGGTCGAGCGCTGGGCGCTCACCAGCTCGGTCATGTCGTCGAAGGTCACCACGAAGCCCTCGGCTTCTTGGTCTTGCCCTTCGGTCGTCACCCGCACGGCGAAGTTCCGCTCCGAGCCGTGCCGCCTGAGAGTGATCTGATCGTTGATGAGGCGCTTGCCCTGTTTTTGCGCCCGCTTTAGCACCGGGCCGAACTCCGGCACCGACTTGGCGAGTTCTTTGCCATTGAGGTCGGCCTCCTTCATTTCGAGCAGGGTTTCGGCCGAGCGATTGACCAGGGTGACGACCCCTTCGGCGTCGATGCCGACCACGCCGGCGGTGATGCCGGACAGCACTGCCTCCATGAAGCGGCGGCGCTCGTCGAGCTTCGTGTTGGCGCCGACCAGTTCGTCCCGCTGGCTCCTCAACTCGGACGTCATGGTGTTGAAGGTCGAGCCAAGCACGGCGAGATCGCCGTCGGCGCCGCGGACGTCGACATTCACCGCGAAATTGCCTTGCGAGATTTGCTGCGCGGCCCCCATCAGCTGCTGGATCGGCGCCACTAGGCGATTGGCAAACCACATGCCGATCCAGATGGCGGCGAGCAGAAGCGTGAGCGCGATCGCCACATACATCAGCCCGAAGGCCACTTGCACGCCGGCGCGCCGCTGCTCCAGCCGCTGATATTCGGCGACGCTGGCGCGGGTGGCGCGCAATTGCTGGAGCACATGCGGGTTAACCGGCCGGATCACGTAGAGATAGGTGTCGCTGAAATTTTGCAGGCTCTTGATGGCGCCGACCATGCTGGTCTGACCGGGCGCGATGACGATCACCTGGCCTTGCTTGGCGAGTTCCATCGCCTCCTTCGGCGGGGGGCGGTAGGGCCATTCGGGCGCCGAGGCGGCGGTGGCCAGGACCTTGCCTTCACCGTCGATGAGATAGGCGATCGGCAGCGTCCTGATGGCGGCCTGGGCATTGAGGAAATTGCCGAAGCCTTGCGGCTGCGATTTCACCAGCTGCACCGCCTCGTCGATGTCCTTGGCCATGCCGACGGTATCGGCGCGGATCACCTGGCCGTGCTCCTGAAGATAGGCCGTGGCCACATCGATCGAGCTCTGGATGATCGATTTCGTGCGATCGGAGAACCAATGGTCGAGTCCGCGATCGAGCGAAATCGAGGCGAAGACCGGTCGCAGGATGGCCGGAACTAGGGCGATGACGCTGAACAGGCTGACGATGCGGATATGGAGCTGCGCGCCGGCTGCCTGTCTGCGGCGGGCGAGCCAAAGCCCGGTCACCTGCCAGGCGACGAGCACGATCATCGCCACGACGAGGACGAGATTGACCAGGAGCACGACGACCACGACGCGATGGGTCGGCACGATCGGGGTCAAGCCGGTGAGGATCAGATAGGTGGCCAGTCCCGAGCAGAGCGCGAGCAGCACCGTGATCAGGCCGAGCGTAAAGGTCAGGCGGTTGCCGCTGCGGACGGCTTCGCGCAATGGAACGGGAGTAGCGGGACTTGGTTTGGGGCCTTCAGCGGGGGATCGCGTCATGGTCTCGCGCCCCGGACTTCGGGGGCCGCGCCCGACCGGTTGCCAGGATTGGAAGACGCCACTTCACGCATTCCCTGCCCTCCTTCGGAGGACCCTATTGGCCTCTCATTTGGGAGCGTCCGCCTCACTTCTGGTGCATTAAAATCACAATGTGGCGCTTTGGCGACAATCGCGTGGTTAACACAATTGTGAAATGCACGGCCGCCGAAGACCCCGGCAAGACGAAAAATGCCTGTCGATCAGAGGCTAAGCCCGCAATCAGGTGCCCGGCGTGCGGATCACCTTGATACCCAGATCGCGGATCTTCTTTCGCAAGGTGTTGCGATTCAGTCCCAGAAGGTCTGCAGCCCGGATCTGATTGCCCCTGGTGGCGGCGAGCGCCGCGGCGATCAGCGGCGATTCAACCTTGCGCAGCACGCGCGTATAGAGGCCCGCAGGCGGGAGGTCCTGACCGAAACTCACGAAGTAATCCGCAAGGAACCGCTCAATCGCCTCGGAGAGATCGCCCGAGGGCTCTGCCGCGTCTGGAAAGGGCGTGCGGACGGCGCTGGCGAGCTCGCTGTCAACCATGTCGGTGGTGACGAGGTCCTGGGCGTAGATCGCCGAGAGCCGGCGCACCAGGTTCTCCAACTCGCGCACATTGCCCGGCCAATGATAGCGCTTGAGCCGCTCGATGGCGCCGGACTCGAAGCTCTTCGGGGGCAGGCCTTCCTTCTCGGCAATGCCGAGGAAGTGGCGCACCAGGTCGGGAATGTCCTCAAGCCGTTCTCTGAGGGGGGGCAGCCGGAGCGGCACGACATTCAGTCGGTAGAACAGATCCTCGCGGAACAGGCCCTGGTCGATCTGTTGCTGGAGGTCGCGATTGGTGGCGGCGATGATCCTGACATTGGTGCGGATCGGTGTGCGGCCGCCGACCGTGGTGTATTCGCCCTCCTGGAGCACGCGCAACAGGCGGGTCTGCGCCTCCATCGGCATGTCGCCGATTTCGTCGAGGAACAAGGTGCCGCCCTCGGACTGCTCGAAGCGGCCAATGTGACGGTTCTGCGCGCCGGTGAAGGCACCCTTCTCGTGGCCGAACAATTCCGACTCGATCAGCTCGCGCGGGATCGCCGCCATGTTGATGGCGACGAATGGACCGTTGCGCCGCTTGCCGTAGTCGTGCAGCGCGCGCGCAACCAGTTCCTTGCCGGTGCCGGACTCGCCCGTGATCATCACAGTGAGATCGGTCTGGGTGAGGCGCGCCAGCACGCGATAGATTTCCTGCATGGCCGGGCAGCGGCCGATCAGCGGCAGGCCGTCATTGGCTTCGGCGGAGAGGCGCTGCACGCGCTTGCGGGGTTCGGCCAGCGCGCGTCCGACCACGGCCACAAGCTCGTTCAAGTCGAACGGCTTCGGCAGATATTCGTAGGCGCCGCGCTCCGCGGCGGTGATCGCGGTCATGAAGGTGTTTTGGGCGCTCATGACGATGATCGGCAGGTCGGGGCGCAGCTTCTTCACGCGGGGGATCAAGTCGAATGCGCTCTCGTCCGGCATCAGCACGTCGGTGATGACGAGGTCGCCGTCGCCCTGGCTGATCCAGCGCCACAGGGTGGAGGCGGTGCCGGTGGCGCGGGGCGCGTAGCCGGCTCTGGCGAGCGCCTGGTTGAGCACCGTGCGGATCGCGGCGTCGTCGTCGGCGATGAGAATATTGCCCTTGGCCATGCCTGCTAACCTTGCCCCTGCCCGCTATGCTGCGCTTCTTTCTCGGCCATGGGCATCAACGTGCGGAACACGGTCTGACGCGGCCTGGAATCGCATTCGATGATGCCGCCATGGTCGCCGATGATCTTGGCGACGAGGGCCAGTCCCAGCCCGGTGCCGGACGGCTTGGTGGTGACGAATGGATCGAACAGATGCGGCATGAGATCGGCCGGCACGCCGGCGCCGTTGTCCTCCACGGCGATCTCCAGCGGCAGGCTGACGCGCGCCTGGCTACCCGGCACCGAGAGCCTTACGCCCGGCCGGAACGAAGTGGTGAGCGTGATCTGGCCGTCGGCCCGCTCCTCGCCGATCGCCTCCGCGGCGTTCTTGACGAGATTGAGAAATACCTGAATCAGCTTGTCGCGGCTGCCCGGCACCGGCGGCAGCGACGGGTCGTAATTCTCCACGATCTTGATCTGGCGGGCGAAGCCGGTGCGGGCGATCTGCTTCACGTGGTCGAGCACGTCATGGATATTGACTGCCTCGCGCTGGAGCGGGCGTTCGTCGCCGAAGATCTCCATGCGGTCGACCAGTTTGCAGATCCGATCGGACTCGGCGCAGATCAGCTGCGTCAGGGTGCGGTCTGAATCGGTGCGGTCGCTTTCGAGCAACTGCGCCGCGCCCCTGATGCCGGAGAGCGGGTTCTTGATCTCATGCGCGAGCACCGCGGCTAGTCCCGAGACGGAGCGCGCGGCGCCGCGATGGGTGAGCTGGCGTTCGATCATTTGCGCCATGCTGCGTTGCTGGAGCATAATCAGCACGCGGCCGGGCATCTCGGCGACCGGACCGCCATAGAGATCGACCAGCTTCGGCGTCTCGAACCGGATCGAGCCGAGTTCCACGCCATATTCGTTGACGGTGGTGCCGTTCCGCTGAACCTGCTCGACCAGTGCGATCAGCGGACTGCCGAAGGCGACCACGTCCGCGAGCGCCCGGCGGCAAAGCACTCCCGCGCTCATCTGGAAGAAATCTTCCGCGGCGCGATTGGCGTATTCGATGGTAAGTCCGTCGCCGATGACGAGGAGCGGATGCGGCAGCGCGCCGAGCAGCGCTTCGGCTTCTACCGGCTGAGTCTCCCTCACGCGCCGCGGGTTGGGCTTTTTGGTTGCGCCGCTCAAGCGGTGTATCCTCTGCTCGGCCGTCTGGGCTGCCATGACCGTAGATGCACAATTTTTATGCAAGCAAATCCCATGATCTTTAATTGGGCACAATACGGGGGATTTGCAGTGTCGGCAATAATCGTTTTGCCGCAGTGCAGCATATGGCAGGAAGTGACGCCTAAGACATTGCAAAACAGGCTTTTATGCCTTGTGCAGGAGGGCCGTGGATGACAATTTCGGCGCTTATTGTTGCGGCAGGAAGAGGCGTCCGGGCGGCCAGCGAGTCAGCCTTGCCGAAGCAATATTGCCCCATCGGCGGTGTGCCGATTTTGGCGCGGGCCATCGCGGCATTTGCCGATCACCCCAGAGTCCACGAGATTCTCGTCGTGATTCATCCGGACGACGCATCCCTCTACGCCAGCGCGAGCCGGCCCTTCGCGGCGCGGCTGCGAAAGCCGGTGGCCGGCGGCGTGCGGCGTCAGGACTCGGTGTGCTTGGGACTCGAAGCGCTGGCGGAAGCGGCCCCCTCCTCCGTGCTAATTCACGACGCGGCGCGGCCGTTCGTCGATCGAACGCTGATCGATCGCGTCATTGACAGTCTCGCCGCGAATGACGCGGCCCTGCCCTGCCTGCCCGTCGCCGATACACTGAAATGGGTGGCGCGCGGCAAGGTGATCGGCACGGCCGAGCGCGATCAGCTGTTCCGGGCGCAGACGCCGCAGGGATTCAAGTTCGAGGCGATTTTGGCGGCGCATCGCGAAGCGGCGAAGGAATCGGAGCGCGCGTTCACCGACGACGCCGCGGTCGCCGAGTGGTACGGCCTCGACGTCGCCTTGGTCGAAGGCGCCGAGGACAATCGCAAGCTCACCACGGCCGAGGACATGCGACTTGCCGACGAGCTGTTGCAGCCGAGGCGCGGGCACGACGCCGGCACGATGCGCGTCGCCTCTGGCTACGACGTGCATGCCTTCGGGCCGGGCGACGCCGTGATCTTGTGCGGCGTCAGCGTTCCGCATGAGAAGAAGCTCGTCGGCCATAGCGATGCCGACGTGGCGCTGCATGCGCTCACCGATGCGTTGCTCGGCACCATCGCCGATGGCGATATCGGCGTGCATTTCCCGCCATCGGATGCACGCTGGCGCGGCGCCGCTTCCGAGATCTTCGTCAAACATGCTGCTGCCAAAGTGAGGGAGCGCGGCGGCAGCATCGTGCATGCCGACATCACGCTGCTCTGCGAAGCGCCGCGGATCGGACCCTATCGCGACCAAATGCGCGGCCAGGTGGCCGAACTGCTCGGAATCGAGCCGTGCCGGGTGAGCCTCAAGGCGACCACCAATGAGGGCCTGGGATTCATCGGACGCGGCGAAGGCATTGCGGCGATGGCCACGGCGACGGTGAACCTGCCATGACGGAGAAGCTCGAGGTCGACGACGACATCATGGCGCTCGCCGTGGAGGTGCTCGCCGGCTGCCGCGAGCGCGGCCAGTTGATTGCCACCGCCGAGTCCTGTACCGGCGGACTGCTCGCCGCGACCATGACCGCGATCCCCGGCTGCTCGGATTGTTTCGAGCGCGGCTTCGTCACCTATTCGAACGTGTCGAAAAGCGAGATGCTCGGCGTACCCTATTGGCTGATCGAGAAGCATGGTGCGGTGAGCGAGGATGTGGCGCGCGCCATGGCGGGCGGTGCACTGACGCATTCGCAGGCCGACCTGGCGGTGGCCATAACCGGGATCGCCGGTCCCGACGGTGGCACGCCGGAAAAGCCGGTCGGACTGGTCTATTTCGCGGCCGGCCGGCGCGACGAGCCGATCGTCAGCGAACGCGTGCTGTTCGGCGATCTCGGCCGCACCGGGGTTCAGCGCCGCAGCGTGGCGCAGGCGCTGAAGATGCTGCGCGCGTTATTGTGAGGCGAGTGCCACCACCCGCGGCCCGTAGATGGTGTCCGCCCTCGCCTCGAAGGCGCGGGCATATTTCTCCACCGCCTTGGCGAACAGCCCGCCGACCAGCCGCTCGAACAGGCGCGAGCGGAAGGCATAGGCGATATAGAAATCGATCTCGCAAGAACGATCGTCCTTGGGGTGGAACTGCCAGCGGTTCTCCAGGAAGCTGAAAGGTCCGTCGAGATATTCGACCAGGATGGTGCGCGCCGGCGGATCGAGATGCACGCCGGTGGTAAAGCTCTCGTGGATCATGCCATAGCCGACCGTCATGGTGGCGATCAGCACCTCCTTGCCGTCCCGCTGCTCGCGATGCTTGACCTTCAAGTCTTCGCAGAGCGGCAGGAATTTCGGATAGTCCTCCACCCGCGCCACGAGCGCGAACATCTCATCCGCCGAATGCGCGACTATGTGCTTGGTCTCGTAAACATGCATGCGGGCAACCGGGGCGTAGGAGCTAGGCGAGCGCGGCGCCGCGCGCGGCCTTGAGCCGGGCGAAATCTTGCCCGGCGTGATAGGAGGAACGGGTCAAGGGGCTGGACGCCACAAGCAGAAAACCTTTTTCCTCGGCGACGCGCTTATAGAAGGCGAACTCGTCCGGCGTGACAAAGCGGTCAATGGCCGCATGTTTGCGCGTCGGCTGGAGATATTGGCCGATGGTGAGGAAATCCACCTGTGCCGCGCGCAGGTCGTCCATCAACGCGAACACCTCTTCGCTGGTCTCGCCGAGACCGGCCATCATGCCTGATTTGGTAAAGATGCCAGGCGCAAGCGTCTTCGCGCGCGCAAGCAGCTCAAGCGAGTGGCGATAGTCGGCGCCGGGCCGGATGCTCCGGTAGAGCGACGGCACGGTCTCGACATTGTGGTTGAACACGTCGGGCGCCGCCTCGATGACGACTTCGAGCGCGCCGGCTTTTCGCAAAAAGTCGGGCGTCAGCACCTCGATGCTGGTCGCGGGCCGCGCCGCCCTGATGGCGCGGATGGTCGCGGCGAAATGCGCGGCTCCCCCATCGGCGAGATCGTCGCGGTCCACCGACGTCACCACCACATGGGACAGCCCGAGCGCGGCGACGGCGTCGGCGACCCGCGCCGGCTCGTCCGCGTCGACCGCTTCGCCAGGCTTGCCAGTGCGCACATTGCAGAAGGCGCAGGCGCGCGTGCAGGTGTCGCCCAAGATCATGAACGTCGCGTGCCGCTTGGCCCAGCACTCGCCGATATTGGGACAAGCCGCCTCTTCGCAGACCGTGACCAGGCGATGGGCGCGCAACACCGAGCGGGTCGCGTCGAACGCGCCCGCCCCCGGCGCCCGTGCGCGGATCCAGGGCGGCTTGGGCACGACGGGCGTATCTGGCAGCCGCGCCTTTTCCGGATGGCGCGGCCGTGCTTTGGCCCTTTCCAAGCTCTCAAGCACTGTCACGACTAAATTCACTCCAAGGCTTATGTGGACGGCCCCCTGACCGCGCGCCAGATCCACAAGATGAGGATGGCGCCGATCGACGCCACGATCAGATTGCCGACCCAGCCGTAGAACTCGACATTCATCACGTTGGCGAGATTGCCGCCGACGAACGATCCGGCGATGCCGACCAAGAGATTGGTGAGTAGGCCATGATCGCTCGCGGTCGCCTTCTCGGCGATGTAGCCGGCCAGAATGCCGATGATCAGCATGCCGATGAACCCGACGCCCGGCATCGCCGACAAGCCCTGTGCTTGACTTTCCATATGTGCTCCTCCCCAAAACTTTCGATTGACCGTTGCCTCAACGCATGCGTTGCCACACCCACAGACACAGCACCGCGCCCAGGGTGGCGATGCCGATCTGGCCGATCAGGCCATAGGCGGCGATGCCGACCAGGCCGGCGAGCAGGCCGCCGACAACGGCGCCGACAATTCCGATCAGCAGGTTCATCAGCAGGTCCTGCTGCCGCCCCATGATGTAAGAGGCGAGGAAGCCGGCGATCAGGCCGACCACGAGAAAGATGATTAGGCTCATTGTTTTGCTCCAGAGGTTGCCCGGGGCGTTTCCCCGTGGCGCGCGCCTAGATATGAAGGGCGCGGTTGTAGGCGTCGAGCACCGATTCGCCCATCATCTCCGACAATGTCGGGTGGGGGAAGATGGATGCAATCAATTCCGCCTCGGTCGTTTCCAGGGTTTTGGCGATGACGAAGCCCTGAATCAGCTCAGTCGCCTCGGCGCCGAGGATATGGGCGCCGAGCAGCGCGCCGGTTTTGGCGTCGAAAACTGTCTTGACCAGGCCTTCGGTCTCGCCTGAAGCGATCGCCTTGCCGTTGGCGGAATAGGGAAAGCGGCCGATCTTGAGTTGATGCCCCGCCGCGCGCGCCTGCGCCTCGGTCAGGCCGACGGCGGCGATCTGCGGGCTGCTATAGGTGCAAGACGGGATCGCGGTCTTGTCGAGCGGATGGACGCCGTCGACCCCGGCGATCTTCTCCACGCAGATAATGCCCTCGTGGCTGGCCTTATGCGCGAGCCAAGGCGGACCGGTCACGTCGCCGATGGCGTAGAGGCCGGGCACGCCGGTGCGCGACCATTCGTCGGCGACGATGTGGCCCTTCTCGATCTTCACGCCGAGCGCTTCCAGGCCCAGCCCTTCGACATTGCCGGTGATGCCGCTCGCGAGGATCACGCGTTCCGCGGCGATCTCCTCGAGATCGCCGTCCGGCTTGCGCAGGCTCGCCGTGACGCTGTCCGCGTTCTTCACCAACCGATCGACGCGTGTATCTGTATGGATGGCGATGCCGCGCTTGACGAAGGCCTTGCGCGCCAGCTCCGAGATTTCTTCGTCCTCGGCGGGCAGGATGCGCGGCAGCATCTCCACCACGGTGACCTCGGCGCCGAGGCTGCGATAGAAGCTGGCGAATTCGATGCCGATCGCGCCCGAGCCGACGATCAGCAGCGATTTGGGAAAGGCCTCCGGCAGCATCGCTTCCTTGTAGGTCCAGATCAGCCTCCGGTCCGGCTCAAGCCCAGGCAGGGTGCGGGCACGGGCGCCGGTGGCGACGATGATGTGCTTGGCCGCGATGTCCGGCAGTGCCTGTCCGTCCTTGCCGGTGACGGCGATCCGCCTCTCCCCTTTCAGCCGCGCGGTGCCGTCGATCACCGTGATCTTGTTCTTGCGCATGAGATAAGCCACGCCGTTCGACAATCGCTCGGCGACTTTCCGGCTCCGCGCAACGATCGCCGGCAGATCGAAGCGGAGATTGTCGCAGGCCAGCCCGAACTCGCCGGCGCGGCGCATCAAACTGTAAAGCTCGGAACTGCGGAGCAGCGCCTTGGTGGGGATGCAGCCCCAGTTGAGGCAGATGCCGCCGAGATGCTCGCGCTCGACGATGGCGGTCTTCAGCCCAAGCTGCGCGGCGCGGATGGCGGCGACATAACCGCCGGGCCCAGCACCGATGATGGCAAGGTCGAAACGCGTGTCGGTCATGGCCGCGTCTCCAGCGCGAGCGGCCTGACCATCAGCACCCAGTCACCTCGATGCGGGCAGCCCGGAAAGGGAAGCGCGGTTTCGCGCGCGCGAGGCGCATATCCTGCGCGCGCATAGAGACGCGCCGCAGGGTCGTTCCATCTGGCGACGATGACGCTGAGAGCGCGCGCTCTCTCCGCGCGCGCCTTCTGCTCGGCGATGGCGAGCAGCCGCGCGCCTATGCCTATACGGCGGAACTCGGGGAAGGTCGCGAGCACATTGACATACCAGGAGCCAGGGGCTTGCGCCTCGAGCCGCACGAGCGGCCGCACGATCTCCGGCGTCTCGGCGAGACTGCCGGCGAGATCGTAAGGGTCGTCGAGCCGGTAACCGACCAGGCTTGCGGCGATCTCCCCGCCGATCTCGGCGACGATAGAGTTTCGGTAGGAGAAGCCGCCGGTCTCGCGCGCGGCGCGCTCGCGCCCGAGTTCCAGCAGCGACTGGCCCGGCGCGGCGAGCGTGCTCCACATATAGACCGGCATCCCCTCGCCGGCGATGTCGACCAGCACGGCGAGCGCCGCCGCATCGGACTTGCGCGCCGGTCTGAAGGTTGGCGTCATCAAATGAGACCTACACCAGCATGGTCACGGGGTCTTCGAGATAGGCCTTGAAGGCGGCGAGCAGCTCGGCGCCGAGCGCGCCGTCGATCACCCGATGATCGACCGACAGCGTGACGCTCATCATGGTGGCGATCTTAAGCGCGTCGTCCTTTACCACCGGGCGCTTGTCGGCGCGGCCGACCGCCAGGATCGAGGCCTGCGGCGGGTTGATCACCGCGTCGAAGCGGTCGATGCCGTACATGCCGAGATTGGAGATGGTGGTGGTGCCGCCCTGATATTCATGCGGCGCGAGGCGCTTGGAGCGGGCGCGGGCGGCAAGATCGCGAATCTCGTTGGAGATTTCCGAAAGGCTCTTGATCTCGGCGTCGCGGATCACCGGCGTGTGCAGCCCGCCGCCTTCGAGCGCCACCGCCACGGCGATGTCGGAGGCGCGATGGCGCAGCAGGCCCGCTTCCGTCCAGGTGGCGTTGGCCGCCGGCACGGTCTGTAGCGCCATGGCCATGGCCTTGACGATGAAATCGTTGACCGAGAGCTTGAAGGCGCGCGGGCCTTCTTGCGGGGCCATGCCGTTGAGGCGTTTGCGCGCGGCCAGCAGCGCGTCCAGCTCGCAATCGATGGCGAGGTAGAAATGCGGGATGGTGCGTTTCGACAGCGTGAGCCGCTCGGCGATGAAGCGGCGCATGGTGTCGTGCGGGACAATGTCATAGGAGCCGGGCTCGTAGAGCGCGAGCACTTGCCGGTCGGACAGACCCTCAGGCTCGGGCGGGCCGCGATGCGCGATAAGCTCTTGCGGGCGCCGCGCCGCAATTGTTTCGGCTTCATCCGGCGTGGCTTCGATGGCGGCGGCTTCAACGGATTCCGGCCGGCGCATCGCGTCGCGCGCGGCATTCTCGATATCGGCCCTGACGATGCGGCCATGCGGGCCGGAGCCGTCGAGCGCACTCAAATCGAGGCCGAATTCGCGCGCGAGCCGCCGCGCCAAAGGCGAGGCGAAGACGCGGGCGGGATGCTGCTTGCCGTTACCCCTGATCTGCTCGGCGATGCGGTGCATCACCTGCTCGGTGCCGAATGATCCCTCCCCTCTGTGGGGAGTGGGTTGGGGCGAGGGGATTCCAGACTCCGTTGGCGCCCGACCCCCCTCACCCTTTCCGCCAGACGATCCGGCTTCGCCGGATCGGGGCGGAAAGCCCTCTCCCCGCAGGGGAGAGGAGGGAGTGGATGTTGCTTCGTCCTCGCCCAGTAGCACGGCGATGGGGAAGTTGACCGGCACGTGCTCGGTGCCGCCGGCGATCAGCAGCTTTTCGATTCTGCCGTCCTCCGGCGCCTCGACCTCCATGGTGGCCTTGTCGGTCTCGATCTCAGCCACAACGTCGCCGCTTCTGACCTCGTCCCCTTCCTTGACATCCCATTTGGCGAGCTTGCCCTCCTCCATGGTGGCCGAAAGCTGCGGCATGAGGATCTGCGTCGGCATGGGAGTCAGCCCTTCCCTTGCAGGGCGGCGAAGGCTTGTTCCCAGTGCTGGCCATCGAACGGCGTGACGCGCGCGACGCGGACCTGGCCGTCGTCGAGGCAACGCACATTGACGCTGTAGCCGTCGGGCTTGGAGCGCGGCACATA
>JAWOJH010000001.1:0-2608 GCA_046481725.1 Methyloceanibacter sp.
GCATAGTCGGGTGGGTCGCCCGAAAAAACCCCATCCATTACACCCGCATTGTTCAGCGCGAGATCGAGCCCCCCGTAGGTGTCGAGTGCAGTCTTGACCATCCGATCACAAATAGCTGGGACCGTAACGTTCTCTGGGGCCGGTTGCGCCCATTCTGGTGGGGCTAACCTGCGGAATCTGCGCGATAATAACGGAGAGCTAGATTTCTCTGGAAAAACAACGGACTAGCTGGCGGAGAGGGAGGGATTCGAACCCTCGGTACGGTTACCCGTACAACGGTTTTCGAGACCGTCCCGTTCGACCACTCCGGCACCTCTCCGAGGGCTGATGTAGCTTGCCGGCTGGCTTCCGGCAACCCAAGCCCTCGATTTTTGGGGGATTTTCAAGCCCGCGGGCCGCCGCGCGGCAATTGACTTATTATCTTTGGCTTCTATATTGCGCCGCCTAGGTTTCCCTGAGCGGCTCGCCCGCGCTTCGCGCCGGCATTCAAGCCCCAAACAGACGGATTAAGCCATGTTCGCGGTCATTCGCACGGGCGGCAAGCAATATCGCGTGGCGCCGAACGACATTATCGAGGTGGAAAAGATCGCCGGCAAACCCGGCGAGATCGTCGAACTCGCCGAGGTGATCCTGCTTGGCGGCGAAGGTTCGCCCAAGACCGGCAGCCCGACGATCGCCGGCGCGATTGTGGCCGCCGAGGTGCTCGAGCAGACGCGCGGCGCCAAGATCATCGTCTTCAAGAAGAAGCGCCGCTCCAACTACCGGCGTACGAGGGGCCACCGCCAGGAATTGACGGCGCTCCGCATCACCGAGATTTTGACCGACGGCAAGAAGCCATCCAAGGCGCCGCCGAAGCCTGAGCCGAAGAAGGTCGAGAAGAAGGCGGAAGCCAAGACGGAGGCCAAGACGGCGAAACCCGCCGAGAAGGAAGCCAAACCCGCGGCCCGGAAGCCGGCAGCGAAGCAGTCCGAGGCGAAAAAGCCCGCTCGCGCCGCCGCCAAGCCGAAGCCGAAGAAATAAGGTAGCGAACCATGGCACATAAGAAAGCAGGCGGCTCCTCGCGCAACGGCCGCGACTCCGCCGGACGCCGTCTCGGCGTCAAGAAGTCGGGCGGCCAAGGCGTGATCGCCGGCAACATCATCATCCGCCAGCGCGGCACCAAGTGGCATCCGGGCGACGGCGTCGGCATGGGCAAGGACCACACCCTGTTCGCGTTGCGCGACGGCGAGGTTGCGTTCGCGACCAAGCAGAAGGGCCGCGTCTTCGTCTTCGTGAAGCCGCAATAGGCTTTTGGCCTTACCAAGATTCCTGGCTCTGTCATGCCCGGCCTTGTGCCGGGCATCCACGAATCTCGACAATTCCAGTGTTGGCGCGTGGATGGCCAGGACAAGCCCGGCCATGACGAGCTTACTGTGGTCGGTGTAGCCTCGTTCCCATGACCATCATGACAATCCGCACGCCAAGACTCGTGTTGCGGGCGCCGGAGCTTGGCGACGCGGACCGGATTGCCCTGCTGGCCGGCGACTATGACGTCGCCAGCATGACCGGCACGGTTCCGCACCCCTATAGCGAGGAGATGGCCGCCGAGTGGATCGGGAGCGTGCTGGCCGGCGAGGAGGGCGTGGTGTTCGCGATCCTGCGGTCGGGCGCCCTGATCGGTTGCACCGGCTACCGCGCCTTCGGCGGCGACCATGCCGAACTCGGTTATTGGATCGGCAAGCCCTATTGGGGCATGGGCTATGCGACCGAGGCGGTGCGGGCGCTGATCCTGCATGCCTTCGAGACGGGTGGATTTGCCTATCTCACGGTGGGGCATTTCGCCGACAATCCGGCCTCCGCAAGGGTCATCGCCAAGTTCGGCTTCGCGCCGCAAAGCCAGGAGCAGCGCGACTGCGCCGCGCGCGGGACGCGGGCGTATTGCCTGACCTACCGGCTGGACCGCGAGGCGGCGCTGGCGGGCTTTCTCAGGAGCTGAGCGTCGGAATAAAGTTCGTCAGCCCGCGCTTGTCGCTTGCATCCACGATTTGAAAGTGAATGCGCGGTAAGACGTGGGGGCCGGGACAAGCCCGGCCATGACCAGTCTGTGATATTGAGACTCATGCAATTCCTCGATCAGGCAAAGGTCTATGTACGTGCGGGCGACGGCGGCAATGGCTCCGTCAGCTTCCGGCGCGAGAAATACGTCGAGTTCGGCGGACCCGATGGCGGCGACGGCGGTAAAGGCGGCGACGTGATCGTGGAGTGCGTGGCGAACCTCAATACCCTGCTCGACTATCGCTACCAGCAGCATTTCAAGGCAAAGAAGGGCGGCCACGGCATGGGCCAGAACCGCACCGGCGCCAAGGGCGCCGACGTGGTGCTCAAGCTCCCGCCCGGCACCCAGATTTTCGACGAGGACGGCGAGACGCTGATCGCCGATCTGACCGAGGCCGGCGAGCGCATCGTGTTGCTCAAGGGCGGCAATGGCGGATTCGGCAATGTCCGGTTCAAATCCTCGACCAACCAGGCGCCGCGTCATGCCAATCCCGGGCAGACCGGCCAGGAGATGCATATCTGGCTGCGGCTGAAGTTGATCGCCGACGCCGGCATTATCGGCCTGCCCAACGCC
>JAWOJH010000043.1:0-5099 GCA_046481725.1 Methyloceanibacter sp.
TCGGCGAGGGGCTTGGCGAGGTCCATGAACATCAGGTGATAGGAATTCGGCTCGAGCGCCACCGAACCTCGCGCCGGGACGGCCAGCCCGTCCTTCACCGGCCGCATCTGCATCATGCCGTCCACCATGTTCATCGTGTGGATCTCGGTCTTGCCGGCGAATTCGGCGCTCGCCGACACGAGCCGGTCCGGTTCGTCTCCGCCATTCTTGACGGTGAGATAGCCGGCGGCGACCTTGGCGCCCGCCGGGGTGGCGCGCGCCCAGGCATTCTCGATCGCGATCGATCCGGTCTCCGCGCCTGCCGTGCCGATTGAGGCGGCGAGCAGGAAGGTCAGCCCGGCCAGCATGCCGGCGAGATAGAGCGTGTTTGGGTGTGTCGATGGCATCTGCGGTCCCGTTTAGCGTTGTCTGTCTTGTTTCTTTGCGCGGAAATCCTGGTGACAGGCCTTGCAGCCATCGGAGACCTTTTGGAAGGCCCCCTTCCAATCGGGGCTGTTGGCATCCAGCGCCGTAGCGAGATCGGCGGCGGCGCGGTCGAGATCCTCCGCGCTCTTGGTGAAGCGGTCGAAGTCCTCCCAGATCGAAGGCAAGGCGTCGCTTTTCCCGCCGCCGCTTCCCTCGGGAAACAACTCGGGAATTTGCTTGGATGTGACGCTGATATGGCGCGCCGCTTCCGCCGCCTTGGCGGCATCGAATGGCGTATTGCCTTTGGCCATGTCGCCGATCAGCTTCATGTCCTCCTTCTGCCCATCCATCAGGTCCATGCGGTCCTTGACCACGCCGGTCGCTCCTTCATGGGCGAGCGAGATGGTGCCGGCGGCCAATACGGTTGCCGCTGCGGCGAAAAGGGCACAGCTGGGCCGCAGCGCGGCAAATGCGAAACGGATGGAGTTCATGCGTCCCTCTCGTCCTAGTGGTGGGTGGTCACGTGCCTGGCGATGTTTATACCAGCCGGGTCCCGATAGTCGCCAGGGGCGCGAGGTCCTCCGCTTCAAAAAGGCCCAGGCGGCGGCTGCAAGGGTCGCGGGAGCCCGCAAAATGCGGTACCACCAGGCTCCTTTGCCATCCGTCCCGCAGCGAGCATGACCCAAGCGCAACAGCATCCCGCCCATGTCCTGGTGGCCGACATCGGCGGGACCAATGCGCGATTCGCCCTGGCGAATCCGGTGACCCTGGAACTTGCCGAAATCCGCCAAGTCCGCTGCGCCGAGCATCCCAGCCTCGAGGCGGCACTGGGCGATTATATCGGCTGCCTCCGCAACCCGCCCAGCCGGGCGGCCATCGCCGTGGCGGCGCCGGTGACCGGCGGCGAGGTGAGCCTGACCAATTCGAGCTGGTCCTTCGCAGCGGCCGAGCTTCGGCGCAAAGCGGGGCTCCAGCAGATTCTCATTCTCAACGATTTCGAGGCGCTGGCCCTGTCGCTGCCGCATCTGGCGAAGGACGAGCTGCACCAGATCGGCGGCTCGGCGCCGGTGGCGAAGGCGAACAAATTGGCGCTCGGCCCCGGCACCGGTCTCGGCGTCGCCGGACTGGTCTGGTCCGGCAAGCGCTGGGTAGCGGTGCCGGGTGAGGGGGGTCACGTCTCGCTCGGCGGCGAAGACGAGCGGCAGCTCGCCTTGCTCGAGCGCATCCGCAAGGGCCGCGACCATCTCTCCGCCGAGCGGGTCCTGTCGGGACCTGGCCTGGCCGAGCTCTACCAGGCGGTAGCCGCATCACGCGGGTTGAGCACGGATGCGATCGAGCCGAACGATGTGCTGGTGAAGGGTTCGAGCGGCGAGGACGAAGTCGCCGCCGAAGCCCTCGATCTGTTCGCCGCCTGGCTCGGCCGCTTCGCCGGCGACGCGGCCTTGTTGTTCGGCGCCCGCGGCGGCGTCTATCTCGGCGGCGGTATTGCCCCTGCCATCCTCGCCAAACTCTCGGCCGGCGTGTTCCGCAATGCGTTCGAGGCCAAGGGGCGGATGAGCGCCTATCTCGCTCCAGTCCCGGTCTATGTCATCACCGCCGGCTTCGCCACGCTCAAAGGCGCCGCCGCCGCGCTTCGTGACAGGCCTGCGACATGATCGAAGCCGTTTGAGTTTAACCGGCAGCGGTTTTCAGCTTAAATGCCCGAATTGAGGTCATGGGGTCTTGGTCGTGGCGCGCAGGGCGAAAAGACCGGACATATTCATCAGCTACGACCGCAAGTCGTCCGCCGAGGAGACGGAGAAGCTCGCGCGCGATCTCGAGGCCGCTGGGTTTTCCACCTGGTGGGATACGCAAAACATTCGCGCCGGTGACGATTTCTACGAAGCCATCGACCAACATCTCGACCTGTGCAAGGCGGCGATCATCATTTGGACGCCGGAATCCGCCAGATCGAAATGGGTCCGCGCCGAAGCCGATCACGCTTTGCGGCTCGACAAGCTCATCAACACCCACGTCCCGGGGCTGAACCCGGCGGCCATCCCCAAGCCGTTTAATCAAATCCATTCCGTCGAGTTGGGCGATCGCCAAGCCATCGTTCAGGCGGTGAAGGCACAACTCCCGGCGCGGCGGCGGAAACCGGCGAAAACGCCGGCGCCGCCCGGCGACAGGCCCAGGGCCAGTCCCGAGCCTCGCCCCGAGCCGAAGCCAGAACGAGGACCGGGCTCCTCGCGCCCTGCGCCGATCGCACTGGCGCTGGCGCTGGTGGCCGGACTGGCCGCCTTTCTCTACGTGGCGACCAGGAGCCCGGTGCCGCAATGGAGCTTCGACAACAAGCCGTTCTTCCTCGGGGTCAAGGTCCCGCTCGCCTGGAGCTACGAGCCGCCGTCGCCGGGCAAGCCGGTCCGCTTCGAGCTCGAAAGCGGCGTGGACGGGGCGTTCAAGTCGCAGGCCTGCACTGACGCGAATCATTATTTCGTCGGCGATGTCAACGGGACGCGCGATTGGCGCGTGCGTGCCATAGCCGACTGCGCGAGCAGAACGGCTGTCAGCGGCTGGAGCGAGCCCATCTCCGTCACGCAATATGACAGTGTCTACGCGCACATCGCCGCCACCGGCGAGTCCAATGTGTTCGTGTCGAACTCCCAGGATCAGGACGTGTTCAAATGGGGCGACCACGGTTTCGACATCGACCTCACCAAACTCATCCTTCGCGATCTTTCCGAGCGCATGGGGCGCGACGTCAAGCTGATCCTGAATGCCGTGGAATGGAAGCGGCTGCTTCCCCAGGCCGGCAGCGGCGTCGCCGATTTCGCGATCTCCTCGATCACCAAGCGGCCGTATCGCGAGCAGGAATTCCCGATCCGGTTCTCGGAGTCCTATTTCTGTACGACGCATGCGCTGCTCTATCGCTCGGACAGTCCCGATCGACCGATTCGCGAGATGATCGCCGGCAAAACCGTCGGCGCGCAGAGCGACACGACGAACTACCAATTGGCGGAACTGCTAAGCGAAGGCGGCGGGTTCAAGCTCGAGGCTTTCGCCAATACCGAGAGCCTGAAGAACGCGCTGCGCGAGGGACGGATCGACTTCGCCGTGACTGACACGTCCTTCGCCCAGTCGGCCCAGCTAGACACGCGTCTGCCTGATGGCAAGGATCAGCTGGCGTACAAGGAGTTCGGGCCAGGCGACATGCCGCCATCCGGCGCGGTCGAGGTGGTGCAAAACTACGCCATCGCCGTGCGCAGAGGCGAGATCGAGCTATTGAACGCAATCAACGCCGCCATCGCCAAGGCCAAGGACAATGGCGAATTGGCCAAGCTATTCGCGGCAACGACCAGCGAGTACGAGAAGGCGCACGGCTACCCGCTCGGGAACCGCAGTCTCGGCGATCGGCCGTGGGAATGCGGCGGTGAGACCGCCGGACGCGGCGAAGGTCCGGAAAACGCGAATTGAGGGAAGCGTGAGGCGCGCGCCTATTTATACTCGACCTTGACCACCTGGTATGACTTGCCGCCCCCGGGCGTCGACACCTCGACGATCTCCTTCTTGCGCTTGCCGAGCAGAGCGCGCGCGAGCGGCGAGGTGATTGAGATCTTGCCGCTCTTCACTGCGGCCTCGATCTCGCCGACGATGCGATATTTCACCTTCTCGCCGGTATCCTCGTCCATCAGCGTAACGGTTGCGCCGAACATGACTTGGTCGCCCTTGAGCTTCGACACGTCGATGATATCGGCGCGCGACAGCTTGTCCTCGAGGTCGGCGACCCTGGCCTCGGTGATCCCCTGCTGCTCCTTGGCGGCGTGATACTCGGCGTTTTCCGAGAGATCGCCATGGGTGCGGGCGTCGGCGATCTGCTTGATGATGCGCGGGCGCTCGACGGTCTTGAGATGTTTGATCTCAGCCTCAAGCGCAGCATAGCCCTCCGCGGTCATCGGCACCTTGTCCATGTCAATCAAATCTCCTTCCCGGCCCCTGACCTTTAAGTGTTCAGGAATTGCCGGGTCCAAGTCAAGAATCTGTTGATTTTGGCGGATTTCAAGCCCGCTCAAGCGTTCTCTTCAGCGCGCTTGCCGACATAGCTTTGCAGGGGAGCGACTTTGAGGCTGCCGGCCCTGAGCGCCTTGATGGCCTCGGTCACCGCGAGCGCGCCGGAAACCGTTGTATAATAAGGGATATGGTAGATCAAGGCCGAGCGCCGGATCGAGAAGGAGTCGGCCAGCGCCTTGAGGCCCTCGGTGGTGTTGAACACGAGGTCGACCTCGCCATTGGTGATGGCGTCGACCACATGCGGGCGCCCCTCCAGCACCTTGTTTACCTTCTCGCATTCAATGCCGTGCGCATCGAGATGGCGCTTGGTGCCGCGGGTGGCGATGATGCGGAAGCCCATCTCCGCCAGTTGCCTGACCGGACCCAGAACCTTGTCCTTGTCGCTGTCCTTCACCGACACGAATACCGTGCCGGAGAGGGGCAGCTTGGCGCCGCCGCCGAGCTGGCTCTTGGCGAAGGCAACCGCATAGTCGCGGTCGATGCCCATGACCTCGCCGGTTGAGCGCATTTCGGGCCCGAGTACCGGATCGACCCCCGGGAACCTGGCGAACGGGAATACCGCCTCCTTCACCGCGATATGGTCGAGCCGGCGCGGCTTGAGCCCGAATTCGGCAAGCGGGCGCCCGGCCATGACTTCCGCGGCGATA
>JAWOJH010000103.1:0-2951 GCA_046481725.1 Methyloceanibacter sp.
GGGGCTCGTGCATCACTCCGATCGCGGTAGCCAGTACGTCTCGATCAAGTACACGGACCGGCTGGCAGTCGCAGGCATCGAGCCTTCGGTGGGCAGTGTTGGCGATTCTTACGACAACGCCCTGGCAGAAACGTAAGCGTGCGGCCAGGACCGTCTGGACAGGAGTAACAGGGTAGGGCAAGCTCGACGGAGGCGGGGAGAGCGCCGACGGAGAGCGCGATGGACAAAGAAGCGAAGCAGCCGGGGCGGCGGCGACGGTCGAAGCAGGAGCGGCGGCGGATCGTCGAGGAGAGCTTGCAGCCGGGGGTGTCGGTGGCGCGGCTGGCGAAGGCGCATGGCGTCAACGCCGGGCAGGTCTATCGCTGGCGCAAGCTGTACCGCGAAGGGTTGCTCGCGGATGACGCGGAGAAGCCCGCCGCGCAGTGGCTGCCCGTGCGCCTGTCCGATGGGCCCGCGACCAGCGGTGCGATCGAGATCGAGCTCGCGCGGGGCCGCGTGCGCATCGAAGGCGCCGCCGAGGCGGCCACGTTGCGGCTGGTGCTGGAGTTGCTCGGGACATGACGCATCCGCCGGCGGGGGCGCGCATCTGGCTGTGCGCCGGGGTGACGGACATGCGGCGGGGCTTCACGGGCTTGAGCGCGATGGTCGCCGACAAGCTCGGCCAAAATCCCTTCGGCGGCCATTTGTTCGTGTTTCGCGGGCGGCGCGGCGACCTGATCAAAGTGCTGTGGTGGGACGGCGACGGGTTGTGTCTATTTGCCAAACGGCTCGAGCGCGGGCGTTTCGTGTGGCCGCGGGCCGAGGACGGGACGGTGTTGCTGACGCGGGCGCAGCTGTCGATGCTGCTCGAAGGCATCGACTGGCGGCGGCCGGAGCGGACGGCGGAAGCCTTCGGCGAAGCGCCCCGCACGGCGGCGTGAAAAAAGAGAGATTCAACCCGAAATGTATCTAACTAAGTCGCCACTTTATCTCTCGTATTTGAGAAAATAGAGTCATGGCCGACGCGGCTTCTCCAGCGCTCGATCTGGACTCCCTGGACCTGGAAGCGTTGCGGGCTTTGTGCCGGGCGCAGAAGACCGAGCTCGATTCGCAAAAGAGTGAGATCGAGCGGATGAAGCTGCTGATCCTGAAGCTCAAGCGGCTGCAATTCGGGCGCAAGTCGGAGAAGATCGACCGTCGCATCGAGCAGCTCGAGCTGCGGCTGGAGGAGCTCGAAGCCACGCAGGCGGAGACGGCGCCGGAGCCCGGAAGTGCGCTCGAAGCCCTACTGGAGCCGGTTCGGCGCAAACCGGCGCGTCGCGAGCTGCCGGCGGAGCTGCCGCGCGAGACCGTCGTTCAAGAGCCCGCCGAGAAGAGTTGTCCCGACTGTGGCGGCGGGTTGCGGCCGCTCGGCGAGGACGTTTCCGAGACGCTCGAATACGAGCCGGCGCGGTTCAAAGTGATCCGGCGGGTGCGGCCGAAGCTGAGCTGCGGCGGCTGTGACCGCATCGTGCAGGCGCCGGCGGCGAGCCGGGCAATCGAGCGCGGGCTGGCCGGACCGGGTCTGCTGGCGCATGTATTAGTCGCGAAATTCTCTGATCATTTACCGCTGTACCGACAGGCGGAAATCTACGCGCGCGAAGGCGTGGAATTGGAGCGCTCGACGCTGGCGGGCTGGGTCGGCGGCGCGAGCCGGACACTCGAGCCGCTGGTCGAGGCGGTGCGGCGGCACGTGCTTGCGGCCAGCCGCATCCACGGCGACGACACGCCGGTTCCGGTGCTCGATCCGGGCCGCGGCAAGACCAAGACGGGCCGCTTGTGGACCTATGTGCGCGACGAGCGACCGACGGGCGGGACGGCGGCGCCGGCGGCGTGGTTCGCCTATTCGCCCGACCGCACGGGCGAGCGTCCGCAGGCGCAACTGGCGGAGTTTAAGGGGACGCTGCACGCCGACGCTTACGCCGGCTTCAAGGCCGTGTATGAGAAAGGGAAGGTGCGCGAGGCGGCCTGTTGGGCGCACGTGCGGCGCAAGTTTTTCGACATTGAGCAGGCGCATGGGTCGAAGCTCGCCGCCGAGGCGCTGGCGCGCATCGGGGCGTTGTACGGGATTGAAAAAGAGATCCGCGGCAGCCCGGCGGAACAGCGTCGGAGCCAGCGCCAGGTGCGCGCGAAGCCTTTGCTGGAAGCGTTGCGCAAGTGGTTTTCCGATGCGCTGGCCGGTTTGTCGAAGAAGTCGGAGACGGCGCAGGCGATCCGCTACGCGCTGGTGCGTTGGGCGGCGCTGACGCGCTATGTCGACGACGGCGAGCTGGAGATCGACAACAACGCGGCCGAGCGGGCCCTGCGGCCGGTGGCCCTGGGCCGCAAAAACTACCTGTTTGCAGGCTCGGACGCGGGCGGCGAGCGCGCAGCGGCCATGTATAGCTTGATCGGCACGGCCAAGCTGAACGGCATCGACCCGGAAGCCTACCTGCGGCACGTGCTCGAGCGCATCGCCGACCATCCCATCAACCGCATCGCGGAGCTGCTGCCCTGGAACGTGCGCCTAGACGGGGTGGCGCTGGCGCCGGTCTGAGCACAGGACCCCGCAATCGCTGCGTGTCCACATAAGCCTTGTGTGGACACTTGCGCTTTCGTTCCAACTTGTAAAGTCAAGACGGTCGCCACCGAACGCTTACCCCGGATCGCTGGCCTGCGGCCTTCGAGGTCTAGGCCAACAGTTTTTTGACGATCTCGCCGTGGACGTCGGTGAGGCGGAACTCGCGGCCTTGGTAGGTGTAGGTCAGCTTAGTGTGATCCACGCCGAGCAAGTGGAGCAGGGTGGCGTGCAGGTCATGGACACTGATGGGGTCTTCGACGACGTTGTAGCCCAGTTCGTCGGTCTGGCCGATCGTGACGCCGCGTTTGATGCCGCCGCCAGCGAGCCACATCGTGAAGGCGCGGGCATGGTGGTCGCGCCTTCACGATGTGGC
>JAWOJH010000118.1:0-5524 GCA_046481725.1 Methyloceanibacter sp.
GCCACATCGGGCGCTCCTTCGCGAATCAAGCGCCAATACAGAATCACAACCGATTCATCCGACTCAACTTCTTCTTGGATCGGCTCTTAGGTCCTGCTTCCGTCTTCGCCGGGTTCTACCACAGAAAGCAAGGAGACAATCGCCTCAGGAACAGCGTGGCTTGCCGCCGCATTTCCCTCCCGCACCGCGCGGAGTATGATGCGGGGGCGGCGATGGGGACGGCGAATCGATGAAGGCGCGCATCAAATGGGTCGAGGACCGCACCTTTGTCGGCGAGTCCGGCAGCGGCCACAAGCTCGTGTTCGGCACCGCGTCCGGGCCGGACGGGCGCACGCCCGGGCCGAGCGCCATGGAGCTGGTGCTGATCGGCCTCGGCGGCTGTTCGGCCTATGACGTGGTGAGCATCCTCGAGAAGGGCCGCGAGGCGGTCGAGGATGTCATCGTCGAACTCGACGCCGAACGCGCCGAGACCGCCCCGAAAGTGTTCACCCGCGTCCACCTGCATTATGTGGTGAAGGGACGCGGCCTGGCGCGCGCCAAGGTCGAGCGCGCGATTGCGCTCTCGGCCGAGAAATATTGCTCCGCTTCCGCCATGATCGCCAAGACCGCCGCCATCACCCATGACTTCGAGCTGGTCGATACCGCCGCGCCGGCGCCGGCTTGACGCAAGCGCGACATGAGCAAGCACACCATGAAGATGAAAACTGACATGATTGGCAATCGGATCTGCGCCTTCGCATTCCTGGCGGCTTCCGCCACGCTTTGCTCGCTGCCGCCTGCCGTCGCGGCGCCAACGCCGTATGACGGCAGCTGGAGCATGTTCCTGGTGACGACCAGCGGCCATTGCGGCAACATCAAGATCGGCATGGCCGTAAAGGGCGGCCAGATCTCCGCGACCAGCGGCAAATTCGTGATGCACAGAATCGCCTTGGCCGGGCGCATTGTCGGTTCGGGCGCGACCAAGATCAATGGCGTGGCCGGCCCGCGCAAAGCGTACGGCATCGGCAAGTTCAACCGCGCGCGCGGCCTCGGCGATTGGAACGGCACCGGACCTTCCGGCGTCTGCTCGGGCTATTGGGTCGCCAACCGCGCCTGAACCAATGTTCGACCGCGCGGCGTCGGCTAGAAAATGAGATAGAGCAGAAGGATCACGACGAGCGGTACACCCATCAGCCACATAAGAATGCCTGCCATGAAATCGTCTCCTTGAGAAATCGGCTGCTTGACGCGAAGTTTGTGAAAGGAACAATCGCGCCACAATTTCGTTCCCTCGTGCACAGTTTCATCACTCACGGACACGAGCGAACGGAGCAAATCTCATGGCCCGCAATCCTGCACTTGCCGTCACGGAAGTCGAAGAAGTCATCATCGGCTCGGCCGCTCCCGCCGCGGGGCGCGCCTCCGATTGGGGCGCGATCACCGGCGGCGCCCTTGCCGCGATCGGCGTCTCGATCATCCTGTTCACTGCGGGATCTGGTTTCGGCCTGTCCACGGTGGAGCCGTGGTCCTTCGCCAATCGGGCGCCCGAGACTTTCGCCATCGGCGCCGCGGTCTGGCTGGTCGTCATGCAGTGGCTGTCGGCGGGCGTGGGCGGCTATCTCGCCGGGCGCCTGCGCGCCAAATGGATCGGCCCGCGCACCGACGAGGTTCTGTTCCGCGACACGGCTCATGGATTTCTCGCCTGGGCGCTGGCCACGGTGTTCGTGGCGACGCTGTTGACGCTGGGGACGCTGGGTGCCGGTGCGGTCGCCGTAACCGGCGAAGCAGCGCCAGCCGCCGAGGCCGCCGCCGCACTCACCCAGGAGGCGCGCGACGCCGCCGCCAACTTCTCGATCGTCACGGCAATCTCGCTGCTGGTCGGCGCCTTCATCGGCGCGGTCGCCGGCGGCCTTGGCGGCTATCACCGCGACGCGCCCTAGTCTCGCGCAGCGCTCGGGGGCTGTGACGAGCGCCGCCGCAAGCGGCTAACGCCGCTCGTCCGCGTCGCGTCCATTCCCCGAGCCGCGGTCCTGCACGCCGAAATCGGCCGACTTCAACCCGGCGCCCGCCGCGTCGAACCCCTCGGCCGTCAGCCCGCGCCGCAACAGCTCGCGCACCGCGGCGGCTCGGCTCGGCATCCGCGCCCGGAAGCGGAAATCGTCCAGCACGGCCAACTCATCCGGCGAAAGCATGATCTGCAAGCGTTCTTCGCGGGTCCGATTTTGCATGGGAGCGGCTCCCTCGTTCGCACTGTCGCCAGCCCAATTTGGGAAATGCAAGACAGTTAGTCAATGGCATCAAAGGTCCCCAGTGTGCAATTTCCTCAAGAAGCTATGATTATGTAAAGTTATAATAGCCAGAGGGTATTACACTGTAGTTTTCGTTAATATCATTGACTGGGCCAGGCTGATTGATAGTATTGACCTAGCTTTTGGAACCAAAGACGGGGAGAAGCATTTGGTTTTTAACGGATTCCGAGGAGATATTTCGTGCCTGGCAACCCAAATGAATGCCGAATGCATGCAAAAGAATGCCTCCGGCTCGCGGAGTCAGCCTCCAAGGAAGAAGCCCGCACCAGCTTTAACAATCTCGCCCAGACCTGGCTGAGGCTGGCCGCCGAGTATGAGCGAGACCAGGCCCTGCTCCAGACCTGGGGCCCGGACGCCGGCCTGGCGCAAGACCCCGAACCTCAAGCCTGCTGAGACAAGGCCGACCCGCGCCCGCCCGCCGGCTTGGCGCCTGCTTCCATCCTCGCCAACTCCATCCCCGCCAACGCCCCCATTGAACCTGCCGCGCCGTCACCGCGTCCAACGCGGTAGGAGGCGGCAAGCAGGCAGGAGGCGAAAATGACCGGCATCGAAGTCGGTGGGGTAATCTGCGACCTTGGCTAAGCATCCAGATCGCCGGTCTTCCATGACAGCACTGCTGTGTCTGAGCCAGAGGTCCGGAAAGCATACAAGTCGTTGCCTTCCCGAACCGGGTCTAGGGAGATTAGACTTTCTGTCTCGTCAAATGCGGAAGCCATCAGTGGGATGGGATAGCGCACGACCCACTGTTGCGCCTCCTTTTCTAAAAGGGCAGCAACTTGGTCAGCCTCGGCGCGCTGTGTAATCACGAGACTTAGGATTCCAAAAGGACTCGCAGGACCGGGAGGTTGATATTCGACAAAGTAAGGACCCCGAGACTCCTTGATACTTTCGAAGCGCAGCTCCTCACGTTCAGCGGGCATGAAACTAGGGTCCGGAAGGCTCATCACTCCGCCGCTTGCGTTTCGGCCGGGCGTTTGCCGCCCGCCTTGCTGCTCGGCCGCCGCGCCAGCACAAGCTTGAGATAGTGCCCGGTATAGCTCGCGGGATTGGCGGCGATCTCCTCCGGCGTGCCGATTGCGACCACATGGCCGCCTTGGTCGCCGCCTTCGGGGCCGAGATCGACGATCCAGTCGGCGGTCTTGATCACTTCCAGATTGTGCTCGATCACCACCACGGAGTTGCCCTGGTCGACCAGCTCGTGCAGCACTTCGAGCAGCTTGGCCACGTCGTGGAAATGCAATCCGGTGGTCGGCTCGTCGAGAATATAGAGCGTGCGCCCGGTGGCGCGCTTCGACAGCTCCTTCGACAGTTTGATGCGCTGCGCCTCGCCGCCCGACAGCGTGGTCGCCTGCTGGCCGACATGGATATAGCCTAAGCCCACGCGCTTCAGCGTCTCGAGCTTGTCGCGGATCGAGGGCACCGCCTTGAACAATTCGGCCGCCTCCTCGACCGTCATGTCGAGCACGTCGGCGATCGACTTGTCCTTGAACTTGATCTCCAGCGTCTCGCGGTCGTAGCGCTTGCCCTTGCACACGTCGCAGGTGACGTAGATGTCGGGCAGGAAATGCATCTCGATCTTGATCACGCCGTCGCCCTGGCAGGCCTCGCAGCGCCCGCCCTTGACGTTGAACGAGAAGCGGCCCGGCTTGTAGCCGCGGGTCTTGGCCTCGGGCAGCTCGGCGAACCATTCGCGGATCGGGGTGAAGGCGCCGGTATAGGTGGCGGGGTTGGAGCGGGGCGTCCGGCCGATCGGGCTCTGGTCGATGTCGATCACCTTGTCGAGCAGCTCCAGCCCTTCGATGGAATCGTGCTCGCCGGGCAGCTCGCGCGCGCCGTTCAGCTTGCGGGCCACTGCGCGGTACAGCGTCTCGATCAGGAACGTGCTCTTGCCGCCGCCGGAGACGCCGGTGACCGCGGTGAACAACCCGAGCGGAATGTCGATGGTGATGTTCTTGAGGTTGTTGGCGCGCGCGCCATGCACGGTGAGGCGGCGGCCTCTGGTCGGCTTGCGGCGCTGCTTCGGCGCGGCGATCTGCTTGAAGCCGGTGAGATATTGCCCGGTCAGGCTTTCGGGCGAGCGCATGATCTCGTCGGGCGTGCCTTGCGCCACCACCTCGCCGCCATGAATGCCGGCGCCGGGGCCCATATCCACCACATGGTCGGCGGTGAGGATCGCTTCCTCGTCATGCTCCACCACCAGCACCGAGTTGCCGAGATCGCGCAACGCTTTCAGCGTTTCCAGCAGCCGCGCATTGTCGCGCTGATGCAGGCCGATGGAGGGCTCGTCCAGCACATAGAGCACGCCGGTCAGGCCGGAGCCGATCTGCGAGGCGAGCCGGATGCGCTGGCTCTCGCCGCCCGATAGCGAGCCCGACGCGCGCGACAGCGTGAGATAATCGAGGCCGACATCGTTGAGGAAGGCGAGCCGCTCGCGGATCTCCTTCAGGATGCGGGAGGCGATCTCGTTCTGCTTCGGCGTGAGCTTGTCGGGCAGCGCGCCGAACCAGCGCGCCGCTTCGCGGATCGACAGTTCCGTGACCTGGCCGATATGCTTTTCCGCGATCTTCACCGCGAGCGCCTGCGGCTTGAGGCGATAGCCCTTGCAGGTTTCGCAATATTGCTCCGACTGGTAGCGCGACAATTCCTCGCTGACCCAGGCCGACTCGGTCTCGCGCCAGCGCCGCTCGATATTGGTGATCACGCCTTCGAACGGCTTTGCGGTGGTGTAGCGGCGCACGCCGTCGTCATAGGTGAAGGCGATCTCCTCTTCGCCCGAGCCGTACAGGACGACCTCGCGGAATTTCTCCGGCAGGTCCTTCCACGGCTTGGTCATCGGCAGGTGATAATGCTTGGCGAGCGATTCCAAGGTCTGCTGGTAATAGGGCGAGCTGGCGCTGGTGCGCGCCCAAGGCGCGATCGCGCCGCGCGCGAGACTTAAGGTCTCGTCCGGCACCACCAGCTCCGGCTCGAAGAACAATTCGGTGCCGAGCCCGTCGCATTCCGGGCAGGCGCCATACGGGTTGTTGAACGAGAACAGCCTGGGCTCGATCTCCTCGATGGTGAAGCCCGAGACCGGGCAGGCGAACTTCGACGAGAACACGATGCGGTTCGGGTCGTCCTGCGTCCCGCGCTTCATCTTCTTGTCGGAGGCGTCCGCAGCCGCGCCGTCGGCGAGCTCGGCAATCGCCAGCCCGTCCGCGAGCTTGAGCGCGGTCTCGAATGACTCCGCCAGCCGC